>CAZPRG010000128.1:0-7555 GCA_964588675.1 uncultured Ignavibacteria bacterium | reverse complement strand
GCCGCCGTGATCGAAGCATCAATTCGTGGGCTTGGATTTCGTAGCCCAAGAGTTCGGCTAAGTCCTTTCTCTCTTCCTTCTCGACGCTGGCACGTAGTTCTCTCAGGCTGCCCAAATCAGAAAATGGATCTGTGGTCTGCTCAAACCCCTTGAACTCGTCCCGCTGCAAAAGCTCGTCAAGCAGTGCGTCTATTTTCTTTTTCCCCTCTTCCATCGTCACATCTTCTTGCTATTAGTCTATGTTGACCACCTTAGCAAGAAGACAAGTGATTGTCAACAAGAAAATCCCCCATGAGAAGAACCGGTATTGCAGATGTTCCACCATACCCTTTCGTCACATCAGGAGCTGTTTCTACTCGCAAAAAAACAGGGGTTGGAGCGGGCAAGAAGCCGACTCCAACCCCTTCCGCGTAGTATCTTCTATACTGACTAAGCCGAAACCGCCTGTCCAGGCACCTCCACTGCTGCCGGCTCCGAATCCGCGTGCGGATGCTCGAAGATGGGCAGATAGCGCACCGCCATGGCGAAGATGAAGAACCCGGTGGCCACCAAAGCCAGGGTGATGGAGATCTCCATCCAAGACGGGAAGTAGTGAACTCCGGAGGAAGCCACGAAACCCGTGGTGGAGATGTTCAACCTGTTCAGCAAAAAGCCGAATATGGTACAGATCGAGGCATAGTAGAGACCTCGAGCCGAGGTTCTTATCTTCCGTATGGACAACAGCACTATGGGAGCGATGACTCCCGACAAGATCTCCAGCCAGAATAGATAAGTCTCCATTCGAGGCATGAACAACTGCGACCATACTCCCCGCATGGCGAAATCATAGACTTTCATCAAAAGGTATACCACCAAAACCACCAGAAGGATTCTTCCGATATCCGCCAGCACGTCGTGCGCCAACCGATGACCGAAAGCCCGAAAGCTTAGGTGCGATTCGAAAATCACCATGGCGCAGCCCGCGGCAATGGCGGATACGTAAAACAAAAGCGGCAGCGATGCTGAATACCAGAGGATGTATAGTTTTTGGGGCACGATCAAGAACAAAGATCCAAGGGACGATTGGTGCATGGTGGAAAGCACTACACCCAGGATCACCAGAGGAACCGTCACCTTGGTTACCCATCTTTTCGGTGCGGACCAACCCAGGCGTTGAAAAATGTTGGGGCTGAACTCGAAGAACAGAACCGTAGTATAGAACATCACGCACATGGCTACCTCGAACAGAGGCGAGTGGGGATTGCCGAAGAACAGCGGATTGTAAAGCTTATCCGGACGGCCCACATCGAACAGAAGCCCCACGATCACCAGCAGATACCCCAAAAAGGCGGTCAGGATGGTGGGCTTGAGCACCGGATAGAACCGCTTCACGTGAAACACGTATACCGCTGCGGCTATGGTGAATCCGCCTGCGGCCAATCCCACTCCGGATATGACGTCGAAACCCACCCACAACCCCCAGGGGTATTTGTCACTCAGGTTGGTGGAGGCCCCCAAACCCTGGGTAAAACGCACGATGGTGGCGATCAGACCCGCCACCCAAATCAACACCAAAACCACTTTCCAGAAAGTGATCTTGAACGGTAGCTTGACACTCATCTTCTTCTCCCTCTAGTTATCGATTCCGCAAGGGCCCAGTGTTTGGGGTCTACGTTTTGTCCGTGGACTTCGATTCCTGTCCCCGGGATCCAGAGTCGGACTGTTTTCGGTTGAATTCGGCCACCTCGGTCCGGCGATCAATGATCCACCACATGCCGTAGAGAATCGCGCCGCCGAATATGGCGATGCTGGGAACCTTCGACAGAGCCGCCCAAGTCAACTCGGGCAAAGGGCGATCTCCCAGCCCTGTGGGGAAGCCCAGCTGTCCGAAGGGCACACTGGACAACATCAGAACCGAGGTTCCTCCGGCTTCCTTCTCGCCGTAGATGTGATCCACATACAGTTCGGGATTGTCCTTGATTCGCTGCCGGGCCTCCCGGATCAGCTCCTCGCGATCTCCGAAGGTGGTAGCCCCGGTGGGGCAGGCCTCGGCGCAGGCGGGAATTTCTCCCTTCTGCAGCCTCTCATGGTAGCACATGATGCACTTCTGCACCTTGGGCGCCCGCTTCTTCCACTCGTAAGTGGGAATGCTGAAAGGGCAGGCCTGCATGCAGTAGCGACAGCCGATGCATTTATGAGCCTGATAGATCACGGCGCCCTCCGGGGTCTTTTCGAAAGCTCCCACCGGACACACCGAGGCGCAGGTGGGCTCGTTGCAGTGCATGCACAAACGGCGATAAAACAGACTGTCCTTCTCCTTCACCACGGTAAAAGCCGTAGCGGAAAGCTCCTCCTCCGGCTCACCGGGCAAGCCGTTGATCTCCTTGCACGCGGCAGCGCAGGCCTGACAGCCGATGCACTTGGTGAAATCTATGAGCAGTGCTTTGGGTTTTGGCATCAAACTACTCCTTGCTTGTGCTTTTGATTTCGCTTTGAAACCTCTGTTCACGAAACGCAAGAGGGCCCCCTGTCACCTTTGATTCGTGTAACAGGGATGGCCCGTTTGCGAACAGATTCGATGTACTACTGACCTTAGACCGACTTCGCGGTTGCAGTCGCCGGGACCCGGCCCGCCTTTTGAAGCACCCGCAGAGTTGCGTCGGTAAGCTCTTCGGGAGTAAAGGGTTTGGGCACATAGTCCGCTATTCCGGACCGGATGGCCTCGATCGAGGAATCGACCGAAGGATAGCCGGTTATCACAATCACCTGGGTAGTGGGCTTCTCCTTCTTTATTCTGCGCGCCATCTCCAACCCGTCGATTCTGGGCATCTTCCAGTCGGTGATTACCAGGTCGAAACCATTACCCTTGACCTTGCCCAATGCTTCCTCGCCCGACAGGGCCACGTCCACTTTGTAGCCTTCCTGCGAGAGAATCTTTTCGCAGCTGTTGCATACTGTTCTTTCGTCATCGACCACCAACACCCTGGGAGCCGGCCTGGCTGCCTGTGCGGTCTGCAGCGCGGGTCTGGCCGTCAAGGGGAATTCCACCCTCTGCTCCTCTTTCTTTCCTCTCCTTACCACAGCGTCGATCACCAGCGCTGCTATGAAGGTCAATGCTACCAGTAGGGCTACCATTTTAGGCTCCTTTCACCTGTTTTTTTCGTTTTGGTCTCCATTTCAGTTGTCTCAGCTTAAACCGTCTTTCCCATCAACCGCTTCGAAGCCCCGTAAATCAATGCGAAAACCACCATGGGTCCGAGTGCCACGAAGAACAACCGGCCGAAGGCCGCAGCCCATGCCGACTTGAAGACAAACCCGGTCGGACCCACCTTCTTCTCCTCGACCACCGCGGGAGCCAGCCGGGGAGCGATTTTCATCTCGACTTTGGGGGTCACAGCCTCTTTTTCCACCAACCTATCGATCACCAAATCTGCCGGAACGGCCTGGCCTTTGGACAGCGCCCGGAGCATGGCGTCCGAGAGCTCCTCCGGGGTAAAGGGCTTGGTCACGAAGTCGGAGGCGCCGGACCTTATGGCCTCCACGGTGTTCTCCACCGAGGGATAGCCGGTGATCACTATCACCGTCATCTCCGGCTTCTCCTGCTTCACCCTGCGGGTCACTTCCAGTCCGTCCATTTTCGGCATCTTCCAATCGGTGATCACCACGTCGAACCCGTTTCCCTTTATCTTGTCTATGGCCTCCTGGCCGGATGACGCCACCTCTACCCGGTAGCCTGCCTGGGTGAGGATCTTCTTGCAGCTGTTGCACACCGTCTTTTCGTCATCCACTATCAGCACATTGGTTTCGCGTTTCATTGCGATCACCCCTTTCAATTAGCCCCTTCCGGGCTAACCTTTAAGTATAAGGCTTTCAGTATGGCGCCCACGCATATGGGCAACAGACTCACGAAGAAAAGCCGGGAAGCTAAGGCAGACAAAAAGAACTTTCCGGCCGTGGCTCCGGAGGCATGCACCGTACGGTCCATGCCGGAGGCGGGCTCTTCGATCTCAGCCACTGCGGCCGGTTCTGCTTCCGGCTTTACCTGGATTTCGGTTCTGGTCAGCTCGACGGCCTCTGCATCCGGTGTGGCCACTCTGTTCAGCGAACCCGTCTGGGTTTCGTGCGGATCGGAGTTCACGGAAACGTTTCCCGACCATTCTTTCAGATCCTCCTGTAGGTCGGTCGGCTGAATGCGGAGTATCCACCCCTTGCCCAACGGGTCTTTGTTGATCAGATCGGTGTTGAAGTTGATCTCGTGGTTGATGGCCACCACCTTGCCGCGAATGGGAACACAGAGCTTGTGCATCTGCTTGTCCGCGGCCAGCGCCCGGATGAAAAGCCTGCCGTGTTCGGATCTGGTCCGGTGGCAGGGGAGATCGACGTAGATTACGTCTCCCACGTCCTGTCGCAGCTTCTCGTTGACTCCCACCTCCACGGTGCCGTCCTGCAGCAACCTGGCCCAGATGTATTTCTGATAGTAGAACAGGTCGTCTCTGGTGCTCTTTCTTTCCTGTAGGGCCTTCTGCAGGGTCTGCGACAATCCGTCCGGATCGATGGGCTTGGCAACGTAGTTGGCAACACCCAATCTCATGGCCTTTACCGCCGACTCCACCGAGGGATAGCCGGTCATCATTATGGCGATGATCTCCGGGTGGTTCTTTTTCACTATCCGCAGAACTTCCATTCCGTCGATTTCGGGCATCTTCCAGTCGGCGATGAGAACGTCGTATTTGTCCTCCTCCACCTTTCTTAAGGCTTCCCGCCCATTCAGAGCCGTCTGAACATTATGTCCTTCCTGAGCGAGAATTCGTCTGCAGCTCTTGCAGACTATCTCTTCATCGTCGACCACTAGTACGTTGGCTCTGTATCCCATTTTTCTCACCTTCCTTTCTATCGTTTCCGCAGAGGTATATTGCAACCTACGTGCCAGATTGTGAACACTTTCACAAAGTACCGCAAAAACTGGCTCTAACCTATTGAACCATAATAGAATTTATTTCACGATGATGATTAGAATGGGCGCGTTTTGCGCGGCCAAAATGCTCGAGGCATATTCAGATTATGCATCAAACGAAGATGCGTTTGTTGAAAGACAACGACTTACGATACTCGATTGATGTATACTATAACTGTGCAGTGGATGGAGATTGTATGCTGTGAGGATTATCTCGTTATACTTTGATACATAAAGAGTTACACAGAATCAAATCAGATATTCGCAAGTAGATATCCTGCCTGAGAGGAAAGGGAACTTAAGAAATGAAACTCATCGTTTCAGCGGGATGAATTCCCGCCGCTACGAGATATGTGTCAGTTCGTAGGTCCGAAAGCCTCCCCGTCAGGGGAGGTTTCGGACGCCTCTGCTGTTCCGTCAGTTCTTGCCCACGCCAGCGGGTGTGAAGAGGGCAGAGAAGTCTCTGTTGGTAGCGGGATGAATTCCCGCCGCTATGAGGTATATGGTCAGATTGTAGGCCCGAAATCCTCCCCGCCAGGGGAGGTTTCGGACGCCTAAAGAGTCGGACGGTCCTTCATACGGGGGCCGGTCCGCCTCTGGCGGGACATATCCGATCAAGGAACTTCGTAGTACCTGAGAGAGCACCAGGTTCTGGAAATTACACCAGTTGTTTATTCATCTCCGGGAAAAGCTTGTTTATCAGCTTTCTTGAAACCCTCCGGTACCTCGAACAGAGAAGCATCGACTTTTTGCTTCTCCAACACCTTCAGTTCGTTTACGTGCACCACGCTGTCCGCCTCGATGTCGGTCCACTTCACCGGCATTCCGTGAAAGCGCGGCCCTTCGTCACCCTCGAGAGGCGCCTCGGTACCGACAAAATAGCGCTCCACGTTGTTGTTGCTTATCTCGGCGAAGAATTCTCCCAGAGCTTCCAAAGGAGCCAGGTCCTTGGGTCCCACGCCAACATCCTTGTAATCCACAGTCCACAAATCCCAGGTTTTCTTGCCATCTGAAAAAGCAGCATAGTGTTCACAGGTGTAATCGTTGACTTTCTCTCCCTTGCCGACGCGCTTGTAGACTATCTCCTTTTGTTCCGCTGGCGCGCCGGGCATCTTTCCCATCATTTTTTCCATCTGCTGGCGTTGCTCCGGAGAAAGGTTCTTCATCTGCTCATCCATCATCTTTCTGGCCTGCTCCATCTGCGCCTTCATCTTCTGGATATCCTCCTTGGTGGTCTCTTCATAGAGCTTCTCGCCCGGTTGAATCATCCACACCAAGTCCTTGTCGCCCCGGTAGATGGTGATGGTGGGGCCCTTGTCCCCCGGCTGCTCAATGCGCACCTTATCACCCTCTATGTACATCTTGGTCACCGTCTGCTTGTCCGGATTCTTGGATGTGTACATCACCGACTCGCCGTAGATTCCCGCCAGCGCGACTCCGTACACCAAACAACCGGCCAAGAACACAAGACAAACCACCGTCCAGCGCTTCATGGGTCCCTCCTCTTTGAAAGTTGTCGTGAATCAGTATCCACGTTTCGAATATAGAAGAAGCCATGACCAAGTCAAGGGAAAAGCAATCGACAAAGACGTGTCGGGGTCCCAATGGGCAACCGATCAGCGTGGCTGTCCCCCTAAAAAGGCTGGCGGATATCCGAGAACTGCGTTTGATAGGAAGTCCAAGCCTACTGCCGCAGGTTGTGGGTCAGGAGCCCCGTGCCCAAGCGCCCATAGAGGCCCGTCTGGGGACCCGTCCGGGCTCCTGACACCTTGATTCGTCAGTTGTGCAACGGACCTGGCCTACGAACTGCGGCCGGACTGTGCCCGTTACGACCGCCCTTCTTCAACACTCTGACCTTATCGATTCCGGCAGCAAGTCTTTCAGATGTGGATATGATTCAACCAGACGAAAAATATCAGCCAGATCTTTCTGGCGTTTGCTTTTGCGTCTCTGCTCATCGGAATACGCCCATATTTTGCCTTGCAGGACGTCCTCTACCGCCGCAACTCTCATCTGATAGCCCATGACCGCCTTTGCTGAAGAACGAGCTATGAACGCCTGATAGCGGAGATCGATTTGCAATTGGATTCGCAAATCACTTTTCGTGCTGGTGAGATTCACGCTATGGGGGGACTCTTCTATATGAAAGCTTCTTTCTGCTGCCTTCAGCAGAATCTCTATCGCCCCGGTAACGACAACTAAATCCAAATCCAAGCTGACCACCGGTTCCACATAGGCATTGACGGCGAGTCCTCCGATCACACAATAATCAACCTTCATCTCGCTTAGCAAATCCAGCATTTGCTGCAAGATATCCTCTCGCCCGTTGCCTACAGTGTTCATGAACTCTCTTTTGGTCACAATAAGATTCCTTTCCCATTACAGCAAATGGCGGGTAGTTGTATGAATCAATAGACAACACTATGGTCAGCACGCTCCGATGTCAAGTTGTTTTAATGTCACGCCAGCAGATTTCACTCTATTTCTCTATCCTTATACTGTGTTTCCGCATCAACGTCTGGAAGTTCGATCTCTGCATCCTCGCATCTTCGGCGGATTCTGTGACGTTCCGGCTTGTAGCCTGTAGGTCCGAAATCCTCCCCGTCGGGGGAGGTTTCGGAC
>CAZPRG010000127.1:0-7582 GCA_964588675.1 uncultured Ignavibacteria bacterium | reverse complement strand
AGCCTTGAACGACATCGGCGTCTTTTGCCATGAGTACGGGCACGATCTGGGCATCCTGTGGGAGGAATACGACCGGGATAATACTTCCGAGGGGTTGGGAGACTGGAGCGTGATGGCATTGGGCTGCTTTAACAACGGCGGCAAGACCCCGGCACACCATAGTGCCTTCTGCAAGTACGTTCTGGGCTGGACCAATATGATCAACGTCACGTCCAATCTGACGGACACGGCAATACTTCAGGCCGAGACCGAACCGGTGTGCTACCGGCTTTGGACCTCGGGGTCCTCAAGCTCTCAATACTTCCTGGTGGAGAACAGGCAGAAGACCCGGTTCGACTCCTATCTGCCGGGTGAAGGGCTCCTGATCTATCATGTGGATCAGAGCATAACCAACAACGACCAGGAATGGTGTCCCGGGGATCCCGCCTCGGCGCACCCCAAGATCGCCCTGGAACAGGCGGACGGTTGGTTCGGGATCGAGGGGTGTGGCTTCCCCCCGGATCAGGGCGACAGCGGCGATCCGTTTCCCGGCTACACCGGAAAGAGGGCCTTCGATGATACCACCACCCCTAACTCGCAGAACTATTATGGGAACACCACCCAGGTGGCGGTGTGGAACGTCTCCGATTCGGACTCGGTCATGCACGCCAACCTGGACGTGACCTGGTCACGCCCCAATCTGGTTGTGGAGAGTTTTTGGCTGGATGATACTTCCGGCGGGAACGGCGACGGCAAGGCCGAGCCGGGAGAGACGGTGGACCTTTTCTTTTCCCTTTCCAATAGCTGGAAAGATCTTGCCGGCGCCTGGGTGGTTGCTTCGGCCGATACCGAGGGAATCTCCTTCCCTGTCGACTCGATACAAATGGGGGACGTCGTTTCCGGGGGCACCATTGACAATTCCGAGAATCCGGTCAGATTCAGCGTGGCGGCAGGATTTCCATCCAAGGTGGTGAATTTCACGCTTACGATATGCGGCGACGGAGGGGATTACTGCACCGACCGGGTCCTGTCGATTGCCATCGGTCTCCCCGGAATTCTGCTGGTAGACGACGACAACCAAGTGAGCGGAGTTTCAGACTACGCCCCCCTATACCGAAAGTGGTTGGACCTTTTGGGCTTGGTCTACGACACCTGGGATAAGGCGGCTGATCCCGACTCCTCGGTGGATCTGGCTTTGTATCCAATCCTGATCTGGTTCACCGGAAATCAGCGGGCCGATGTCTTTCCCGCCGCTGACGTGCAGGATTTGATGGATTATCTGGACGGCGGCGGCAGGTTGTTTTTGACCAGCCAGGATGCGGCTGAGAAGCTCTCCACCTCGGGTGAACACATCGATTCGGTCTTTCTGGCCGACTACCTCCATGTGAGTTACGGCGGGGTCCGCGACAAACCGTATGCGATTGTGCCTGACTATCCGTCAGGCGACAGCCTTTATATGTTCCTGGGGGGATACGATGCTCCGGACAACCAGGCGTCGAAGGACATCCTGATCCCGGAGTCACCGGCTTCCAAAGTGGTGGAATACGCGGACGTGTGGTTTGCCTCAACGGATTCGGTGGCCGGCATCAAGTATGAGGGAAATTTCAAGGTGGTGTTATTTGGGTTCGGATTCGAAGCCATAGACAGCACCGGTCGCGTCCTTTATGGGGACACTCTCTCAAAGCCCGTCGAAGTGATGCAGAGCATTCTGGGCTGGCTGCAGGCGCCGTCGCACGCCGGTTCGCTGGTTCTCTCCAGCAAGATCTATCGAGGATGGGAGGCACATCTGGTTGCGACCGTGACCGACCCGGATCTTAACTTGAACACCGGTGAGGCGGATACGGTTTCGATAAAGATCACCACCAGCAGCGACCAGGCCGGCATCCGGGTGCTGTGCATCGAGACAGGCGTCAGCTCAGGAGTGTTCTCGGGAAGCTGCGGTTTCGTATCGGGCCCCAGCGACGATCTTCATGACTCGGTTTCCGTCTCGGAAGGCGACACGATATTCGTTACCTATGTCGACCAAAGCCCGCCCGGCGATAGGACAGTCAAAGCCGAATGGACAGAGAAGACCGATGTGGTGCCTCCGGTTTTCACCGTCGGAATCCTGCAGAATCCGGTTTTCTCCGCCGAATTGGAAATCTACGCCGTCGCCTCGGAGAGCTTGCAGACGCCTCCCACCATAACCGCGGGAACCGACACCCTGGAGGTCGACCATATTGAGTACGACGAAACGATTATCTATCTGGCTCACTATAGCCTGACCGGCTCGGCCAATATCCAGATCAAGGTGGCGGGAATCGACATGTCGGGCAATCCCGGATCTTACGCTGAGATATTCGCGGCGGGTCGCATATCACCGACGGGAGGAAATGTAGCCAGCTGTGATGGCGTTCTGAATCTGGACGTAGGTCCCGGAGCAGTGGACAAATTGGAGTATTTCTTGGTATTCGCAGCGGGTCAAAACAGCAGCCTGGTGTCCGAATCTCCCCTGACATCATTCGACGTGAGAGATACAAAGCCCGACGTTGATGGGGCTTTGGCCGCCTATACCATAACTCCGCCCGACTTTCAGCTGAAAAGCGAAGCCAGGCTAAGCTTCGATCTTGGGGCACTCGAGTTAAACGGCGACGATCCTGCCGGTCTGGTGATCCAACGCTTGGATGGGGGGACCTGGATTTCAATCGCCAGCCATTTAGGTCCGGGCGGACGACACGTCGTGGCCTCGGTGGTCCGGTTGGGAACATACCGGCTCACCCTTGGAGATACCCCCTCCTCCGGGAACACCCCGACGACCTATGCGTTAGAGAATAACTATCCCAATCCGTTCAACCGTTCCACCGTGATTGGATACCAGACACCGTCCCCCGGATGGGTGAGGGTGGAAATCTATAATCTGCTGGGCCAGAGAGTCAGAACTCTGGTAAACGAATATCGGCTCGCCGGAAAATACACCGTCGAATGGGATGGGCTGAACCAAAGCGGTGAAGAAGTCTCCTCGGGCATATACTTCTACAGGCTGAGCGCGCAAGGTTTCAGCCAGACCAAGAAGATGACGTTTTTGAAATAACCTAATTGGCTTGCTCGAAATGGCTAGAAAAAACAACATCAAGAATCTGATATGGACGTGCTTCCTCTCGGGCTTGCTGCTGGTCGGTTGTGGCGGGAAGAAAAGCACCAAGCCGGAGAAAACCGCCCAGCAACTGACCGCCGAGGCTTGGACTCTTTTTGAGTCGGCGGATTATAGTGGCGCCAAGTCGGGATTCGAGCAGGCTTTAAGCAAGGATGTGAATTTCGCCGATGCGTACAACGGCAGAGGATGGTCGTATGGCTTCCTGGATCTGAAGGATGAGGCGCTTTCCGATTTCCAAGCAGCCATTGCCAAAGGACTGGACAAGCCGGATGCGCATGTGGGGCTTGCCGGACTATACCTGGGGAAAGAGGAGTTCCAAAACGCCACAACTCACGCCTGGGACGCGCTCTCCATGGATTCGGATTACAGTTTCTCGCACAAATCGTCCATAAACTACCTGGATCTGCGCGTGATCCTGGCACAGGCCTATTATGGTTTGGGAGGCGATTATCTGGACTCGGCCCAGGTTCAGGTGGACCAACTTAATCCCGCCAACCATCTGGACCCGACCGATCCCAACACCTGGAAGGTCAGCGGTCAAACCTACGCTACCTATCCCGAGGCTCTTCTCAAAGAGATACAGCGGCTGGAGCAAATCATCGGCGAGCCATAAGGCGGGATTAATGCCAACGCGCATGATGTTTCCTTCTCCCCTTGGGGGAGGCCTACGGCGTAGCCAGGGCTAGGATGAGGGGGATAATGGACGGCGACAAAGCGAATCCCCTCACCTTGATCCTCTCCCCTGAGGGGAGAGGAGAAAAAACCACTTTCTGGGATGTCAGGAGGAGTGTTCCTTCTCCCCTTTGGGGGAGAAGGTAAGGATGAGGGGGACGGGAGACTATCCAACACCACCCTGCGGCAATCCCACCAACTTCTTCAAGCGGCTGATCTCGCTTCTCTCCAGATACCTCCACTCCCCGGGCGCCAGACCCCGCACGGAGAGATGGGCGAACCGGATGCGCTTAAGATGTATCACCCTAAGGCCCAGGGCATGACACATCCTCTTGATCTCTCTTTTCTTTCCCTCTCTCATCCTCAATTCGAAAACGCTGCTTTGGGCTCCGGTCTCCAGGATTTTTGCCTCTCCCCGGGCGATGTCGCCATCATCCAGCTTTATCCCGGTCTTGAAGCTCTCCAATGCTTTTGGATCGAGCTTCCCCCTGACCGTCACGCGATACACCTTTTCTATTTCGAATTTGGGATGAGTCAGCCTGTAGGCCAACTCGCCGTCGTTGGTCAGGAGAAGCACGCCTTCGGTATCCTTGTCCAGTCTTCCCACCGGATAGACCTTTTTGTCCTTGCCCACCAAATGCAGCACCGTGAAGCGCTGGAATGAGTCCTTGACCGTGGAGAGATAGCCTTTGGGTTTGTTCAGAAGGATGTAGGTGAGGTTGCTTTGCAGAGACACTCGTTTGCCGTCGACGGTCACCTGGTCGGTCTTGGGATCCACCGGGGTTCCCAGCTTTTGCACGGTGACGCCGTTTATGGCCACCTTGCCCGCGGCGACGAGAAGATCGGCATTCCGGCGGGAACAAACGCCGGCGTGGGCCAGAAACTTATTTATCCTCATTTTCGGATGAGACTTGAGGGGAGCTTTCCTGAGGGAGATTCAAGGGGACTTCGGCTTCCGCCTCTTCGGAATCAGGTGCGTTTTCGACTGGGCTTTCGGAGCTTTCGTCCGACAGGCGACTGTAAACCTCCTCGGCAAAGGAGGGAGGTTCTTTCCTTTTGAGGATGGCCGCCAGCTCCTCCATGCGGGGAAGATCGTCCACGTCGTTTAAGCCGAAGTGAGTAAGAAACTCCGGAGTGGTGCCGTACAGAAGAGGCCTTCCCGGCGCCGGCTTTCGCCCCACGATGGTGATGAGCTTGCGGTCCAGCAGGGTGAAAACCGGGCCCTCGCTGTTGACCCCTCGTATGCGGTCCACATCGCCCTTGACAATGGGCTGCTTGTAGGCCACGATGGAAAGGACTTCCAAAGCCTGGGGCGAGAGTCTCTCCCTTCTGTTTTGAGCAAACAGGGCTTTCACCCAATGGGAGTAGTCGGGAAGGGTATACATGCGGTAGCCTTTGGCCACCTTCTTTATGGCGAAGCTGTGCCCGGCTGCACCGTACTTTTGGTTCAGGGAGTCGATGGCCTGCTCAATTCCCTCCGGGGTTATGTCTTTGAGTATGGCTCGTATTCGCTCGGCAGGAAGCGGTTTCTCCGAGGCGAAGAGCAGAGCTTCGATTATATGCTGGTGATTATTTTCCGATTCCAATTCCGCACCTCTTTGTAGGCTCTGTAGCTTTGGGGGCGAACCTTCAGGTTCGCCCGAACCACGGGTGTAGCTGAAGCTCAGCCCTCATGTTCACGATTAATGCGCGCACCTAAGTGTCCTTCCTCACCTCCGGATAGGTCTTGGCTTCCTCTTCCCCTCTCAACACCCTCAGACCTCCCAGAGCCAAGGCTTTCATCTCGTCCTCTCCTGCATATATCAAGATCTCTCCCAGAAAACCCACCCATTCCCTCAGTTTGTCCACGATATAGTCCGAGTGCGCCAACCCTCCGGTCAAGACTATGGCGTCCACCTTTCCCCGCAGTGCCACCGCCCGGCTGCCGATTTCGCAGCCGATTTGATAGATCATAGCCTCATAGACTCTTCGGGCCTCCTTGTCGCCCTGCTGAATGTTCTTCTCCACCTCCTGGGCGCTATAGGTATTGAGATAGGCCACCAGTCCGCCGTCTCCCACCAAACGTCTCTTCACCTGGTCCAAGGTCACCTGGTCCGAGAAACACCACTCCGCAAACTCGTACATGGGGAGGCTGCCCGCTCTCTGGGGCGTGAAAGGCCCGCTGTCCAGAGCGTTATTTGCGTCAATCACCTCTCCCCGGCAGATGGCGGCCACGGTGATGCCTCCTCCCAGATGGGCCACGATCAGGTTGATCTTACTTAGCTTCTGCCCCAGGGCCTTGGCAGCCAGCCGAGCGGTGGCCTTTACGTTCAACGCATGAAACAGGCTTTTGCGAGGAAATTCCGGCAGGCCGGAGTATCTGGCTATGGGCTGGAATTCGTCCACCGAGGGGGGGTCGACGATGAAGGCCGGAAGGTGATAATCCCAGCCCAATCCGAAGGCCAGAACCGCACCCAGATTGGAAGGATGTTCACCACCGTAAGCGTTCCGGCCATCTTCGATCATAAGTTCGTTCACCCGATAGGTTCCGCTGACCACCGGACGGAATAGCCCTCCTCTTCCCACCACCGCGGAAAGCTGCTCCGGCTTGGCCCCGGCATCCTCCAAAGCCTCTTTTATCAGCTTTTTCCTGAACTCGTACTGGTCCCATACCCGGGCAAACGGCTCCAGCTCCAGCTTGCTGTGGCTGATGCTGCGGGAGAAAATCTGCTGGTCATCCTCAAAGATGGCGATCTTGGTGGAGGTCGAGCCGGGATTGATGACCAAGATTTTGAATTTCCTGCTCTTGCTCACTGGATGCCTGTTTGCCGGCCTCTCTCTTTGTTCCCCTTCTCCGCGAGATGAAAGAAGAGGATCGGGGCCAGGTTAGTCCGAATGTTTTCTCTTGGCCGGGAAGTGAGCGGAAGTCAGAATGCTCTTTATGGCCCCCACCCTTCTGATTCGCTCCTCCGCCATCCGGCATGCCGCCTCGTAGGGGCTGAGGTTTTCCTTCTTGGAGACGGCGATCACTTTTGCCACGATGTTATAGATCTCCTTGACCGAATCCAGCGCCTCTTTTTTGTCGAGCACCTTCAGGGCGTCCTCGGTTAGGAACAGCTCTCCCGCGTTCACCACGAAGTCGGGAGCGTAGATTATCCCCTTCTCATAAAGCTGCTTGCACAGCCCGATGTTCTCTACGATGTCGTATGCCGCCCCGGCAATGATCTTGCACTTAAGTTGAGGGATGGTCTTTTCGGTCACCACCGGTCCCAGGGCACAGGGTGACAGGATGTCGCACTGGCTGGCTAAAATCTCATCCGGCGCCACTACCCTGGTATCCGGATACAGGTCCTGTATTCCCTTTATGGAATCGTAATTCAGATCCGTGACGATCAGTTTAACCTCTTCCTTCTTCAAAAGCTCGGCCAGCCTTTTCCCCACGCTTCCCACACCTTGGATGGCCGCGGTCAATCCGTCCAAAGAGGAGACCCCGTATACTTCCTTGACGCAGGCCTTCATCCCCCAATAGACCCCGTGTGCGGTCAAATCGGCGCTTTCGGCCTTGATGCCCGAGGCGGATTCGTAAGAGAGAACGTAGTTGGTCTCTCTTCTCACGTACTTCATCTCCCGGGTGTCGGTTCCCAGGTCGGGATAAGTGATGAATCGTCCTTTCAGGCCCTCCACGAATCTTCCCAATGCCCGGAAGTAAGCTTCGTCGGTGGGCTCGTCCGGTTCCCTATACAGAACGGCCTTTCCACCGCCGGTATCGGAATCCGCCACCGCCGACTGGTAGGTCATGATGCGCGACAGCTTGATGGC
>CAZPRG010000126.1:0-7627 GCA_964588675.1 uncultured Ignavibacteria bacterium | reverse complement strand
GCCCTGTATGCCGACTTCAATGACCACGTGAAACAAGGCCAGGTGGTGGCCCAGCTGGACCCCACCTTCCTCAAGGCTCAGGTGGCCCAGGCCCAGGCGGATCTGGAAAAAACGGATGCTTCGGCCGAGCTCTCCAAGAAGGAATCCGAGCGGGCCGCATTGTTGTTTCAGAAGAACATGATATCGGAATCCGACAGGGACCTGGCTTCGACCAACTATGACCTGGCGGTAGCCGCGGTCAAATCCTCCCGGGCCGCGCTGCACCGGGCACAGACCAACCTTGATTATGCGACCATAATCTCGCCCATCGACGGGGTGGTCATCTCCCGCGACGTGGACGTGGGACAGACGGTGGCCGCCAGCCTGCAGGCGCCGACCCTTTTCACCATCGCTCAGGACCTGTCCCACATGCAGGTCAATGCCAGCATCGATGAGGCGGACATCGGCCAGATTAAACAGGACGATAGGGTGCTTTTTACGGTGGATGCCTATCCTGACAAAACCTTCGAGGGCAGGGTGAGCCAGGTCAGGCTCTTGCCCGTGGTGGTGCAAAACGTCGTCACCTACGACGTGATCATCCAAGTTTCCAATCCGGAGCTGCTTTTGAAGCCGGGGATGACCGCCAACGTGACCATCCTGGTCGACCAGCGGGAAAACGTGCTCAAGGTTCCGGCTGCCGCCCTTAGATTCCATCCGCCCACACAGGCCGGCCAGACATCCTCACAGGGAAGGACCGACGGGGCGCGTGCCTCCGGCACCCAGTCGTCGGGCTTTGGCGCGGATTCCGGTTCTTCTTCCCACTCAAACAACGGCCGGAAGCCCAGAGTCTGGGTTCTGGGACAGAATGACAAGCCCGAGCCCATCCCGGTTCAAACCGGGATTTCCGATGGAAGTTCCGTGGAAATCACCTCGGGAGATATCAAGGAAGGCGAGCGGGTGATTGTCGGCATGGACGGTACGGCCCTGACGACGAGCAGTCAACAAGTGAATCCTTTTGTGCCACAGTTTGGAAGGCGGGGGAGATAAACTTGGACCCGCTTATTACCGCACAGGATTTGGTCAAAGTCTATCACCTAGGAGAGTTCGACATCCATGCCCTGAGGGGAGTGAGCTTGACCATTGCAGAAAAAGAGTTTGTGGCCATCATGGGCCCCTCCGGCTCGGGGAAATCGACTCTGATGCACATTCTGGGATGCCTGGACCGGCCTACCAAGGGTCGGTACCTGCTGGACGGAAGGGACGTCTCCTCTTTGGATCGAAACAGTCTGGCCGCGGTCAGGAATCAAAAGATCGGTTTCGTGTTTCAGACTTTCAACCTCCTTCCACGCACGACCGCGTTGGAGAACGTGGAACTGCCGCTGCTCTATGACGGCACGCCCAGCAAGGATAG
The DNA here is from genome assembly GCA_964588675.1 of uncultured Ignavibacteria bacterium. Taxonomy (GTDB): domain Bacteria; phylum Zixibacteria; class MSB-5A5; order MSB-5A5; family SM1-73; genus SM23-73-3. The sequence continues at coordinate 6,237 of CAZPRG010000126.1, read as the reverse complement.
AGCGGAGAAGGCCAGAAAGGCCCTGGCCATGGTGGGCCTGGAGGGAAGGGAGAATTCCCATCCCAACCAGCTTTCCGGCGGACAGCAGCAGAGGGTGGCAGTAGCCCGAGCCTTAGTGAACGAGCCTTCCATTATTCTGGCGGATGAGCCTACCGGGAACCTGGACACCAAAACGTCCGTTGAGGTGATGGAGATCTTCCAGGCCCTGAACGATTCCGGTATAACCATAGTGCTCATCACTCACGAGAAGGATATCGCCGCCTATGCCAAGAGAAATATAGCTTTCAGGGACGGGAAGATCGTCAGAGACGAGATGGTTGCACGTCGCCGGAACGCCAAAGAGGAACTTCTGACCATGCCCAAAAGCGATTTGGAGGAGGAGGTATGAGATATCTCCAGATATTGAGGGTCGCCTACCGCGCGCTTACCCGGAACAAGATGCGCTCCAGCCTGACCATGCTGGGAATAATCATCGGCGTGGGCGCGGTGATCGCCATGGTGGGCATAGGGCAGGGGGCCAAAAGGATGATCGACTCCCAGATCAGCTCGCTGGGCGACAATCTTCTGACCGTATTCTCGGGAAGCCACTTTCACGGTGGAGTACGGGGCGGTGCCGGTTCCGCCACCGATCTTACCGCCGATGACGCTCAAGCCATTCTGGATTACTGTCCGGCCGTGGCCAAGGTTTCGCCCATGGTGCGCACCGGAGCTCAGGTGGTGGCGGGGAATCTCAACTGGGCCACATCCGTCGAAGGTTATGGCCCGGATTTCCTTTCCATCCGGTCCTGGTCCTTGGTCTCGGGGAGCTTCTTCACCGATCAGGACGTCCGGGGGGCAACCAAGGTATGCGTTTTGGGCAAAACCGTGGTGGATGAGCTTTTCGCCGGTCAAGATCCGGTAGGAGAGATAGTCAGGATCAACAAGCTTCCCTTCCGGGTGATAGGCGTGCTGTCTTCCAAGGGGCAGAACGCATTCGGCCGGGACCAAGACGACCTGGTGATAGTCCCCTATACCACGGCCCAGAAGAAGCTCATAGGAATAACCCATATACAGTCCATAATGGTCTCTGCCAAAGACCGAACCATGATGGACGCGGCTGAAGAGCAGATAACCGCTTTGCTCCGCCAGAGACACAAAATCCTGCCCGGCCAGGACGACGATTTCACCGTCCGGAGTCAATTGGACATTGCCAGCGTGGCCGGCTCCACATCGGGGGTGATGACCATACTGTTGGGCGCCATAGCCTCGGTTTCCTTGATCGTGGGAGGCATCGGCATCATGAACATCATGTTGGTTTCGGTGACCGAAAGAACCAGGGAGATAGGTTTGAGGATGGCCGTGGGCGCCAAGGGTAAGGACATATTGGTGCAGTTCCTGGTAGAAGCGGTGGTCCTGTGTCTGTCCGGAGGCATAATCGGCATACTGTTGGGGGCAGGGAGTTCGGAAGTCATCTCGGGGGTACTCCACTGGCCGGTTTACATCTCCATTCCGGCTGTAGCTTTGGCCTTCTTCTTTGCTGCGTTCGTAGGAATCTTCTTCGGCTTTTATCCCGCGAGAAAAGCTTCTCTTTTGGACCCCATCGAGGCTTTGAGATACGAGTAGGTCAGAAATCCTCCCCGTAAGGGGAGGTTTCGGACATAATGGATGTCGGATAGTCCCCCTTCGGCGGGCATATCCGACCTACAGACTGGACTATGCGCTCCCATTGCAGTCACAGCCCAAGACTCAACGCCGTGAAAACCTCCGGGTAGGCAAAGAACATGTAGTCGCCGTGACGGCTGAATAGTCTCGAATGCTTGATCTCACCCGCCCCATTGTCGTAGTCGATGTCCTGGGGACTGTGCAAGACAATGAACTTCGATCGGATTCCGAACAATAGGAACGTCTTCTTTTGAGATTCCAGTTCACGTCGCACGATATTGCAGGATAAGAATAGTCCGTATCGCGAGTAGTCTCGCTGTGCTCGGAATGTCCCTGGAGTGCCGACCTCCGTGAATTCACTTCTAAACCTGAAAAACGCATGAGTCAGACCAATGGCGAATTCGTCCAAGTATCGCGTTTTCCCGTTCGGGTCGCGTGCATAGTAAACGGACAGATCAATCAATTGCTTCAGCTCCAAGGTCACCCTGTGTTCTTCTCCTGGCACATCCTTGGGCAAGAGGAAGTCCCCCGTTTCGTTCTTCACAAGGCTGAAGTAGCCTGAGCTATACATCATCCCTAACGCCCATGTTTTCCCCAGTTTGAGTTGGTACTCAGCGCCCAGTGTGTTGCCCCATATGTTTGTGCCGAGAGAAAACCGGATCGACCCCGGTTCCGCCTGTGTAGACCGGAACGCGGAGCAAATCAAGAATGCGAGGCAAAAAGCCATTTTGGCGGTTCTCATTTTTTCCTCTCTTCTGTCCAATTGAGCTCGCCAGCGCGTGAACAACAGGGCCAGCCGCAATCTGACTGATAAACCTGGCAAGCCGCGGGAGTATTAACAAATGAATGGCGTCAATTTTACAACCCCATGTGTCCCCCCTTATCAGGGGGATGAATTCATCTCGTGCGCCACTGCTCAAATGCACCCAAGGGGCCTTACGACGACACCGTTTTCGTCGATGTAGGCGAGGCGGCGTATAGCCCGTTTACCGTGGCTGGTCTGATGGGCTTCGTAATCCACCTCCCAATAGAGACGATAATGCCAGATTTTGAAAGGACGAGACCCAAGATACGTCCAATCCTCCGTGGTCGTGGTGTCCACGAATGCCACGTAAGCCTCAAAGGCTGCCCGAACATCGCAGGTATGGCGGACCGGGATTCCACTCTCGTAAAGCGTGTCCAAACCACACCAGCCAGAACCGGGTCGAGTGGGACCGTGGTCACAGCCACCGACGGTTATGACCAAACCTACTAATGCAGCAACGAGGATGATAGCCAGATAAGGGAATGAACCCAATGCCTTATTCATCTCGTTTCTTGCTCCGTCAGGCCCTGCCCATCATGGCGCCGCACAAAGACACTAGGCCCCTCGCCCGTAAGCTGCGTATTGCCACATGATCAATAGACATTATAATCGTTTATGCATCCTTGTCAACCACTTTCTAAATCACTTTCCCGCCCGGCGATTTGCCGCCTATGTCGGGGTCGCTGTAGGGGCCCCATTCATGGGGCCCGCGGGCGCGATGGGCAGACGCCCCCGTCTGGAAATCGTGCCCCTACCGACTGTGAGCCCCTACACGGCACACGGCTTAAATTAGAGTGGTTCTTTCGATACATCGGCATTAGGAAATGCCGATGCCTTCCCGCTTCGGGAATTCCTATTCCTGAAGCATCACAAGCCGAGGCGGAAAAGGGAGCTGAGGGGGCCGGTTCTGAGTGACGCCAACAACAGCAGCAGCGCGAAGCTCCCGACCCACGACTAACCCAGACTCTGCTCGGCTGATTCTCCGGCAAAAACGTATGGGAACGGTATCGCGATCAGGTCCCCAACAATGTACGTCGCGAATATCACCACAGTCAGAAGACCATAGCTCGGAAAACGTCCTGAGACCAACAACGGAGCGACAACCCCGGCGAACCACACCGCCTTGTAGCAAAGCTGGAGCAGCAGAATGGGCGCGAATTTGAGTGGATGGCGGAACCCGAACAGAGACACAATCCCGAAAGCGACATAAACGCTTCCGACTATGCCCAAGGAAATCGGTTCTTCCGCCGGCCAGCGAAACACCGCCTTGATCATTTCGGGTTTGATGACAATTCCCAGTCCAAACAGGCCCGCCCCAACGATTGTGTAGAGATACATGAACCTCAGCCATCCCCAGCGAATATTGACCGGTTTCGACATGCTTTCTCCCTCCTTGTCAACTTGCGTTACGGCCATAGAGCCTGACTACCGATTATCCGGCCTCAGTCGGCGCCTGCTGCGTACAAACCTGTGACTCTCCCTCTCGATCCCCCCGATGGGGGTGTGTCCGTCTTCTTGAGAACGCGCGTGTGGGGGTAAGTTCAAGACCTTCAATAGTATCGGGAGCCTGAAGCTCCTGACTCATAACCGGCTCTCATCCTCCGCAGTGCCGGGTTGACGGGATTAACCAGTACCGGCTTTTTGGCCATGCCTCACAAACGTGATTTGATTGTCGTCTCGTACATCTCCTTCGTGATCTCCATTTCGTCGAATTCGACTAATACCTTCTTACCATCTTTGAAGAAATATTTCCGGATGTCTTTGAACCTGTCATCTCCAAAGATGTCAATGCTCTTTCTGGGATCGTGGTCGTTGTATTTCTTGCGAACGAACCTGAACCCGCATTTCTCGTAACATCGAATAGCCCGTTTGTTAAGAGAGGCTACATCCAGGTAAAGTCTCTCGAACTTTAATTCCTCGAAATAGTATTTCAGCAGAGTCAACGTGGCATCGGTTCCCAGGCCCCGGTCCACGAATTCATATCCCAGATATATCCCAAACCAGGCGGTTTTCTCCGAGGCATTAATCCTGTGCAAACTGACGAAACCAGCCAGCCGCCCCTGCATATCTTCAATCGAAAGAAACAGCCTGAAGACATCGGTTTTCCTTTTGAGAAACCATGCTTCCTTCTCCTGGTCGGTGATGTCTCCCAAGTTGTAGTGAAAATACAAAGGGTCGGGGTAGGGTCTCCACTTCAATCGCCTGTCAACATCCTCCCTCTCCAACGCTCTAATCTGAACCTTGTCCCCCTTCAGGAGAATGTTATCGGAAGGCTTCGGCATGATTGATCTGCTCCTGGCTGCTGAACAGGGATATCCTGCTTACGGAGAGAGGTTTCACTCAACTATGCTCCAGGAGAACGAGCCTATCGGTTCGCTTTCTATCTCGATGGAGTCCCCGATCTTCAGCGGGCCGACCCCAGAGGGAGTGCCGGTATAAACCAAATCTCCAGGCCGAAGCAGCCAAATCTTGCTCAGCTCCAACAGCAATCTTGGGATGCTGAAGATCATATCACCTGTGTTTCCCCTCTGCCTCTCGATTCCATTAACCTGGCATCCGAACGAGATATTGTTCGAGTCAAGAGAACCGTCATAGGGTACAAATTCCCCAATGGGAGCGCTTTGGTCGAAGGCCTTGGCAGCTTCCCAGGGCAACCCCTTCTTCTTCAACTCCTGCTGCACGTCGCGGAGGGTCAAGTCCAGTCCGACGGTGATGTGACTGACAAAGGACAGAGCCTCCGTCTCCGTTTTAGGTTTTCCCTCCCGGCCGACCTTCACCACTATCTCCACCTCGTGGTGAAGCTCCTTGCCATGTTTGGGAAAGTGGATGGTTTCCCCGGGGGCAACCAGGCAGGACGCCGGTTTCATAAAGACTACCGGTTTCTCTGGCGCCGCGTTGGCCAGCTCATGAACGTGCTCCATGTAGTTCCGGCCAATACAGAAAATGCGCGTGACAGCCGACGTATCGCTTGCCATGGTTTATTCCTCCATTACAAATTGCCCGGCGGGGAAGTGACCCAGGGCCACTGACCGGCAACCGAAGCCGCACTTTCGGAGAACTTGTTTCTGCTCTTGCCGGACATGATTATTATCCATTCAACCTTGTTGATCCCCTGATGCACAGGTGGGTCAGACATTCTTGTCTGACCAGGATAGAACAGACAGGAATGTCTGTTCTGCCAGTGCGTTTCGCACTCGGATGCGCCCGCACAGCGATAAACGAATGCTCCATTCACAAGCTCTAGATTCCCTCACTGGCGGCGTTACGATCGATCCACCTTGCGAAAGCCTGCAAGAATTGCCGCAGGAAATCCTTGGTGGAGTCGTTGGTCAACGCTCCTTTGTCGTCGAACAAGCTGGCGCCGTTGCCGATGTATGCCTCCGGCTGGCCCATGGTGGGAACGTTGATGAACACCAGCGACTGCCGCAGATGATGATTGGCGCCGAATCCGCCGATCTCTCCGGTGGAGAGGCTGATCACAGCGCCGGGTTTCCCATCCCAGGCGTTTTGTCCGTGAGGGCGCGAAGCCACGTCGATGGCGTTTTTCAATACGGCGGGAACCGAGCGGTTGTACTCAGGCGTCACGAATAATAGGGCATCTGCCGACTTGACCCGCTGTCTGAATTCGACCACTTCCCGGGGCGGTTTTTCCTCGAAGTCCTGGTTATAAAACGGCAGATGGCCGATTTCCACGATCTGAAGCATCAGCGACCCGGGCGCCAATGCGATCAGCGCTTTGGCCAGCTTGCGGTTGAGCGAATCCTTGCGCAGGCTACCGACAAAGACCGCTA
>CAZPRG010000125.1:0-7749 GCA_964588675.1 uncultured Ignavibacteria bacterium | reverse complement strand
CGTCTTTTCTCATCCTGGATAAGCCCAGCCGCAGATAGGGCGCCAGACGGCGGGAAAAGATGGCGTTCAACAGGACGACGACCAGAGTGAATATCCCCTGGTTGAAGACCAAACCCCGGATGCCGTAGCCCCTCTCCAGAAAAAAGAACGTGCCCCCTACGTTGAAGAAGGAAGCGAAGATCAGAATCCTGTTCTGCACGTCCATGCGCTGCAATCCCACCAAAACCGCCTCGAAGATGCTGAAAGTGTTGCTCAGAGAGAAAACCAGAACCATGCCCAAGATGGCAAACATGGACTGGGAATATATGGCCGGGGGTATGGTCAACAGGGATGCGATGGGGCCTCTTAGGACTACGGTCAGACCTACGATGAGAAGAGACAAACCGAGATAGAACACCAGCCCGCAATTGAGCACCGCGTTTATGGCTTCCTGATCTCCTTTGGTATGGTACTCGGCGATGTATTTGGCAAAGGAGGTTCTGATGCCGAAATCCAAAAGCCCCAGATAATTGGCCACCACGAATACCAGGGACCACACGGCGAAGAGCTCCACCCCCAGCTTGTGCAGTATGTAGGGCGTAAGCAGCAGCAGGACCAGCATCTGCCAGATCCTGCCGATGGAATTGTAGACCGTGTTGCGGACTATCTTCTTTCCGATACTTTCCATTTGGCTATCGACCGGCCAAGAAGCCGGAGACGATTCTCTCGATCCTGCTGCTGGCCCCCGGCCAGGTAAGCTTGGTTCCGGACCCGGCCTTGGGCCGCCTGGGACGGGTTTCCTCACCGGTCAGCCTGATGATCTTGTCCATATCCAATCCCACCAGCAGGTTTGAACCGCCTTTCAGCGTCTCCACCCACTCGGTTTCATTCCTCAGCGTGAGGCAGGGGGTCTTAAGGTAGAAGGCCTCCTTTTGCACGCCGCCGGAATCGGTCAAAATCAAGCGGGCGTTCTTCTCCAGAATCAACATATCCAGGTAGCTCACCGGTTCGAGCAGGGCGACGTTTTCCGCAGAAAGCAAACTTCTCAGAAGTTCGAGGCGCGACAAACGCTTTCTTGTCCGGGGATGAACTGGAAACACGACCTTCAGTTTCAGACTGAGTAGAATGTTTACCAGCTTCTTCAGATTCTCTTCCACGTCAGTGTTTTCTGCTCTATGGAGCGTAACTAGATAAAAATCCTTCCTTTTCAGGCTCAGCTTTCTCATGATGGTCGACTTCGTCTCCGCCAGGGTCAGGCTGCCCCGGAACGAGTCGTACATCACGTCCCCCACCAGATGAACGCCTCGCGTAATTCCTTCCCTCTTGAGATTCCTGACCGCAGTGGGGGTGGGGCAGAAAAGCAGAGAACTGACGTGGTCGGACAGGACCCGGTTGATCTCCTCAGGCATGGACCGGACGAAGCTGCGCAGACCAGCCTCCACATGGGCCACCGGTATCTGTTGCTTGGCCGCAGCCAGAGCGCCGGCCAGCGTGGAATTGGTATCTCCGTAAACTATGACCAAATGAGGTTTCTCAAACAGCAGAACCTCTTCGATCCGGGCGAGCATCCTGCCGGTCTGCTCCCCATGTTCGGCCGAGCCGATTCCAAGATTGTAATCCGGTTTGGGTATATGAAGCTGGGAGAAGAATATCCGGGAAAGCTCATCGTCGTAATGCTGCCCGGTGTGCAGAATGATCTCGGTATGGTTCTTTCTTAGTTCCCTGGAGAGAGCGGACAGTTTTACAAACTGGGGGCGAGCCCCAACCACCGAGATTATCTTCATGGTTTCTCACAGGCTCAGAGCGCAACCGTGCTCTCAAGAAGGTTTCCCCAAAACGCGATTGATGCCGCCTGTCTGGCAGCCCGACCGGTGAAATGGAGAATCGGCGGCCCACCGGTGAACTTGGCGGACCATCGCGCCCGATTCCTCTCTCTGACCGAACCTCGGGCTGTGTCTTCTCTCGAACCTCGAAAAACGTAGCGCGGGCTTGTCGGTACACCCGGCTACCGAACGGCTGACTTTACCGTGTCGATCACGTAATTCTGTTGTTCCGCGGTCATCTCCGGAGATATGGGAAGAGACACCACCTCTTTGGACTTTTGCTCGGTAACCGGAAGGTCTCCCTGTTTGTACCCCAGGTGCTTGTAGCACTCCTGAAGATGCAGAGGAACGGGGTAGTATACGTCGTGCCCGATCTGCTTTTCCTTCAAAGCTTCGCGCAGCTTGTCCCGATCTTTCACGGCGATGGTGTATTGATGATAAATGTGGTAGTTGAACTCTTCCTCTTTGGGGGTGATGACCTCCGAACCGGCGAATGCCCGGTTATAGACCTGGGCGTGCGCCCTCCTCTTCTGTGTCCACCCGTCCAGGTATTTGAGCTTGACCTGGAGTATGGCGGCCTGGATGGTGTCCAACCGGCTGTTGTATCCCACCATGGAGTGATAGTACTTGGGTCTGGCCCCGTGCACCCGGAGCATTCTCAGAAGCTCGTCCATCTGCGGGTCGCTGATCACCACCATGCCGCCGTCTCCCGCCGCCCCCAGGTTCTTACTGGGGAAAAAGGAGAAGCAGCCGAAATGGCCGATGCTCCCGGCCTTCTTCTCTTTATATTTGGCTCCGATGGCCTGAGCCGCATCCTCCACCACCTTCAATCCGTGTTTGTCGGCAAGTTGCATTATGGGGTCCATGTCCGCGCACTGACCGTAAAGATGCACCGGCATTATGGCTTTGGTCTTGGAGTTGATCCTCTTTTCGATCAGCGCGGGATCGATGTTATAGCTGTCGGCATCGACGTCCACAAAAACCGGAACGGCTCCCAGCCGACTGATGACTCCGGCGGTGGCAAAGAAAGTGAAAGCGCTGGTTATGACCTCGTCCCCCGGCCCCACTCCGCAGGCTCTTAGGGAGAGAAGCAGCGCATCGGTTCCCGAGGCCACTCCCACGGCCGATTTTGCGCCGCAGTATTGGGCCACCTTCTCCTCGAAGGTCTTCACCTCGGGTCCCATGATGAACTTGGCATGCGACAAAACGGCCAAAACCGCCTGGTCCACTTCCGGCTTGATGGAAGCATATTGCTTGATGAGATCCAAGAATGGAACGTTCATCGAATCCTCCTGAGAGTTTCTTTCGTCGGTTTCAAGTAAAACAGCTGATGCGGCTCTCGCTATCTGATTACCCGGCATCCGGGATCGGTCACTGGTTCTCCAAGAGCTGATCCTTGGGCACGTCCCGAAACGGCTTGGCCGGCACGCCCAAGACGATCTTCTTAGAAGGGGTGTCCCTGGTTACCACGGCGCCGGCGGCCACCTGCGAATCCTCGCCGATCACCTTGCCGGGAAGAATGGTGGCATTCAGCCCGATCCTCCCGCCCTTTTTGACGGTCACCCCCTTGAAGTGCTTGAATCTCTCCGCGCTTCTGGCCATGTAGTTGTCGTTGCTGGTGGCCACGCAGGGGGCGATGAAACAATAGTCCCCCAGCTCCGAGTAAGCGGTGATATATACGTTGGTCTCCAGCTTGCAGTAGGCGCCCACCTTACAGACGTTCTCTATGGCCACGCCCCTGCCCACGATGGTGAAATCCCCCACGGTGACGTTCTCCCGGATGGTGGCCAAGTCGGCCACCAGAATCTTCTGCCCCAGGGTGGCGCCGGCATATATCACCACCGAGGTGCCGATCAGGCAGTTGTCCCCGATCTTGGCCGGCGGCAGGACCTGTTCCTTGGTGGTGGCGGACCGAGGGGACTTCATGAGCTGCTTTCCTATCACCGTGTTGTCGTCTATCCTCACGAAATCGCCTATCTGGGTGCCCGGATGAATGGTCACCTGGTTACCGACAACACATCCTTTTCCGATCTTGACGTCTTTTTCGATTACCGAATACCTGCCCACGGTGGTTCCCTCTCCGATCCTGGCGGACGGGTCAATGAAGTTCTCCATGCTCGGACTCCTGTTAGATTTGTGCAACAAGCGCGTGATCGCCGAACCTACTTGATCTTCACCGGGGCGCCGCCCGCCTTCAGAGACCTCTGGGCGGCATCCAAAACCCGGGATACTCTCAAACCGTCGCGGCCGTCGCTGCGCGGCGCAGTGCGGTTCTTCACGCAATCGATGAAATGCTGGCACTCGGTCTTGAGCGGCTCCGTGCTGGGTATCTGCGGTATCAACACGTCGCCGAACCTTAAGCTCAGATATTCTCCGTAGGTATTGTAATCCTGCTTGGTGTCGACTCCCTTGTCATAGATCCAGATCTTCTCCGACTGGGTGTCGTCGAAGACGGCCATCTTCTTGTCCCCCACAACGGTTAGTCTTCTCTCCTTGTGCGGATCCAGCCAGCTGACGTGAACGTGGGCCATGGTGCCATCCTCGAAATGCATGCTCATGAATACCACGTCTTCTATTCCCTTGTCCTTCTGCAAATAGCACTGTCCGGTGGCGGTGACCGAGTTGGGCTCCTGGCCCAGCAGGAATAGTATCATGGAAATGTCGTGCGGAGCAAAACTCCACAGGGCATTCTCGATATCCCTGACTTTCCCCAGATTCACCCGGGTGGAATACAGATAGTATATCCGGCCCAGATCACCTTTGTCCACGTACTCCTTCAGCTTGAGCGTGGCCGGATGATATTCCATGATATGCCCTACCATCAGGATTTTCTTCTTCTTCCGGGCCAGCCCGACCAGCTCCTCCCCCTGCTGGGTGTCCAGCACCAGGGGCTTCTCAACGAATACGTCCTTGCCCGCTTGGAGCGCTGCCTGGCACAACTGAAAGTGCGAGGCGGGCGGAGTGGCCACCACCACCGCATCCAGGTTGGGATTGTCGATGATCTCCTGGTGATTCTGGGTGAACTTCACCTCCGGGTAACTGGAGCAAAGCTTCTCCGTCTGCCTGGCATCCTGATCACAGCCGGTGAGAAGCACGCATCCGGGAAGATTGAAGAAGGTCCTCAGCAGGTTCTTTCCCCAGGCCCCGCAGCCTATCAAACCGATCTTGATCATATCCGGCCTTTCCATGCAGTCAGGTTCGACCATTCAGCCCCCTTGCGTTATCATTCCCTCTTACGTCTGAAAGACAACTTTCTTCTCAAGTCATCTGCATCTCTTCTCCAAGCGCCCAGAAGGGTTTCCAGCTTGTGGATGGACTCCGGATTTCTCTCTTTCGACCTTCTGAAGTACTCCAAGCCAAAAACGAAGACTAAGGAAGCGAACAAACTGAGCATCCCGGAGACGCCCACCAGAAGCGCCCTTTTGGGTTTGGCTCGTCTCTCCGGCGGCACGGCCTTATCCAGCACCTGGATAGTGGGTGTGTCCTTGGTCTCCTGTATCTTGTACTGCTCGTACTGCTGGGTGAGAAGCTCAAACACCGCCTCCTGAATCTTCACCTCCCTCATCAAACGGGCTAACCTGAGGCTCAACGAAGGGACCTGGGCAAAGGGAACGTCCAGCACGGTCTTTCCCTCGGGGTTTCCAGACGGATTCCCCGACTCCAGAATCTCCAGTTGTCTTTTCATCTCGTCCACCTCGCTGCGCAGCGATCTGATCTGGGGATGCGAAGGCGACAGCGTTTTGCTTAGGACGTTGAGCTCAATCTCCGATGAAACCATCCGGGCCTTCAAATCCGCTGCTTTGTCTATGGCCGCCTTCATCTGGTCGTCAAGAAAGATGGTCTTATTCTCCTCCTGAAAGGCCATCAGGTCTTCCTCGGCTCGGGAAAGGTCCTTCCGGGTCTGAGACAGCCTCTCCTCTATGAACACCCGGGCGCTTTTGGCCTGGGAAGAGCTGGTCTGGCGATTGATCCTGTCCGCCTCCCGAACGAAGCTATTCGCCACCCGGGCAGCCCTGACTCCATCCCGGTCCTCATAGGACAGAGAGATCAAGCCTTCGCCGGTGACGCTGACCGAGGTTCTGGAGAATAGGTCTCTGACGGCATTCTCCATGGATGGGCTGTGGAAGGCCTCCATCAGATTCTCCTTCTCCACCACCGCTTCTCCCACCGCCCGCGACCTCAAAATAGCGGCTATGATATCGGAAGGAGAGGTCATGAACGGCAAAGACATGGAGGTGGCCAATCCGGAAGCGGAGCCCAGAAGCGAGGAGGCCAGCCCCAGGCTGACGGCGTCTCCTCCGGGGGGGAGAATGGTAGTGGTGGCCTTGTACCAACTGGGCAGCAGAAAGGAGATGGCCGCTACGATCAGGCATACCGCCAATAGATTCAGAAAGATAAACCGACGGTACTTCACCAGCACGGCAAGATAGCCGTAAAGGTTCACGCTTTCCTGGGGGCCTGCATTTTCCTGCATATCACGCCCTTGCCTCGCCGAACTCTCTTCTCATTTGGTGGCCTGGTCGATCACCAGGTATACGGTGGCCACGTTACTTAGAACTAACATAGTGTCCTTGATGAACTTCCAGTAATTCCTTTCCGGCTTCTCCGGAATCAGGATGGTATCGCCCGGGTCTATGTCACGTCGCCGGGAGGGTCTGGCCCTTTCCCCGGTTTGCCCCTTGACGATGAGTATTTTGTTCTTGCGCGCCTTCCAGGAGAAGCCCCCAGCCCGATCCACGTAGTAGCGGTAGTCCTTGCCGGCTTCGTACGGAACCAAACCCGGATTAATCACGCTCCCGGACACGTTGACCACCATGCTTTTTGGGGGGACGCGGATTAAATCCCCGTCCTTTAAGGTCACATCGTAGGCTTCCAACTTCTGGCCGAAGAGTTTCTCGAAGTCGCAGGCCACCCTTCCTGCCTTCTCCCGAGACCTGAGCCTGAAGTAGTCGTATTCCGATTCGGTCATGTCGGCCACCGGGATGCTCTTCAACCTCTCGAACTCGGGATCCACCACGTTGTAAGATCTGACCATCTCCGCCTCGGCCAGCGAGGCATGTGGAGTGAAGCCGCCGGCCTTGGCGATGACCTCGGAAAGCGTGGTCACATCCTCCTGGATGTTATAGATTCCGGGATAGTAGACTTCGCCCCGCACCGTCACCTGATCCTTCTTGTGGAACTTGGGTATGGTTCTAATAAACAGCCTGTCGTCCGGCAAAAGGGGCAGGTTCTGTTTGGGGTCGGGGGTCTGAAGTAACCCCTTGAGGTCGACCGGGAGACTCTCGGTGGTCAGGTCGTCGGGATTGAACCTGACCAGTTCCGCCCCCAGAAGATCCACGTCCATGGTCAGGCCGTAGGCCAGCCGGACCAAATCCAGCAGGCTGTCATAGGGAGCATATTCGAACGCGCCCTCCGATTTCACCGCCCCGTAGACTCCCACCGTGTTCACCCGGTCATCCCTCAGCGGAACAAAGATGACGTCGCCTGCCAGAACATAGGGATTCTTGCTTCGATCGCCTATCCTCTCGAAGCGGAAAACGTCGGCCACGCCGGTGAAGCCGTCCAGGTGAGTGACTTTTATATTCCGCCGGGACGATCTATCCAAAAATCCGCCGGCTTCCTCTATCATCTCGGATACCCGAGTGTTGGCATAGACCGGATACACACCCGGGGTCTTCACCCCGCCCACCACCGAGGCTTTGATCTTCTTCAGCTTCAACAGGGTAACGGTCACCCGAGTGGTTCGGTAGGAGCCGGAAACCGCCTGCTTGATCAGCTCCTTGGCATCTGCCAGATACTTCCCTCCCACCTGAATAGAGCCTACTCCAGGGATCAGAAGATCTCCCTCGGGCGTCACGGTTAGAGTATGGTGAACGCCGGTCTGTCCCCAGACGTCGATGGAGAGCTCGTCCCCCGCCCCCAACACATACTCCGCAGGATCGATGCT
>CAZPRG010000124.1:0-7789 GCA_964588675.1 uncultured Ignavibacteria bacterium | reverse complement strand
ATCCCAGCTCGATATTGGCCTGCACCGTGTCCAAGCCGCAGTCCTGAAGCTGATAGGCCCTGATCTTGTTGGACAGGCCGATTCCCCGTCCCTCCTGTCTCATGTACAGAAACACTCCCAGGCCTTCTTTTTCGATCATGGTCAGCGCGTGCGAAAGCTGATCGCCGCAATCGCAGCGGACGGAGCCGAAGACGTCGCCGGTAAGACACTGCGAGTGCACCCGCACCAGCACGTTCTCCTTGCCCTTGACTTCTCCTTTCTCCAGCGCCAGATGATGATGCTCGTCGATCATGCTCTTGTAAAGATGCAGCTTGAAATGCCCATACTTGGTGGGAAAATTCACGCTGACGATTCGCTTGACCAGCTTCTCCTTTTTCATCCGGTAGCCGATCAGGTCCCTCACGCTGACGATCTTCAGGTCGAACTGCTTGGCGATTTCGGTCAATCTGGGCAGCCGGGCCATGCGCCCGTCCTCATCCATGATCTCGCACAGAACACCGGCGGGATGCAGCCCTGCCAGCCGGGCCAAATCCACGGTGGCCTCGGTGTGGCCGGCTCGACTCAACACGCCTCCATCTTGCGCCTGGATGGGAAACACGTGCCCTGGTCGGGCCAGCTGATCCGGCTTGGTGTTCGGATCGATCAAGGTTCTGATGGTCTGGGCGCGGTCGTGCGCCGAGATTCCCGTGGTCGTGTTGTATACGGCATCTACCGACACGGTGAAGCGCGTGCCCAGCTTGGCGGTGTTGACCTTGGCCATAGGGCCAAGCTCCAGCTTCTCGATGCGGTCCATGACCATGGGAACGCAGACTAAACCCCGGGCATGCTTGGAGATGAAATTAACGTGCTCCGGAGTCGCCTTCTCCGCAGCGAAGATCATGTCGCCTTCATTCTCCCGGTCGGCGTCGTCTACCACGATGATGATCTTGCCTTCTTTGATGTCCTGGATCGCTTCCTCTATGGTATTCAGTTTATACATCCTATATCTCCCGGTTTCCGAATTTCGCCTTGCCCAGTTCCCATACGAGCCTCCAACCCGGACAGCCACGAGGGCTGTCCCTACGATCATGCCACCACGAGGGTGTTACCATCCCTTTTCCCTCAGCCATTCCTCGGAGATCTTGGATTGCTGCTCTTTCCGGCTCAGAATCCTACCGACGTACTTTCCGATCAAGTCGGTTTCAACGTTCACCGAATCGCCCACTCGTTTGATTCCCAGAGTGGTGTTCTTCACAGTGAAGGGAATGACGGATACGGTGAACGAGTCAGTCGTAACGTCGACGACGGTGAGGCTGATGCCATCGACGGCCACCGATCCTTTCTCCACAAAGTGTGTTCCGTATTCCTCCGGAAAAGTGAACTGGAAGACGTGGCTGTCGCCTTTCCGAATAATCGATCTTGTGCCACCCACGAAGTCCACGTGCCCGGTGACCAGATGTCCTCCCAGACGATCAGTGGGCTGCATGGCTCTTTCCAGATTTACCCAATCGCCGATCCCAAGCTGTCCGAGATTGGTTCTCTTCTGCGTCTCCTGCACCGCCTCCACCATGAAATGGCCCGGCTTCACCCGGATCACCGTCTGGCACGCTCCGTTGATATTGACGCTGTCTCCGACCTTCAGACCTTCCGACACTCTGATAGCCTCGACCGTCAGAAGCAGGTTGCCTCCGCTTACAGAAGGCTGTTTCACTTTCCCGATTTCTTCTATTATGCCGGTGAACATGTCACAACGCAGTTTGCAGTTGATAGGTTACGGTGATACGGCTGTCTTGCGACCGCCAACGCGGCTCAGATATCCGACTGCCAGGATGCCGTCTTTGGACTGCTTGAACTCACAGTTCTTGACGATCTTGCATTGCGATATTCTTCTTATGCCCAAATCGCCGAGCGGCTCCTCGCCTCTCGCCAGTATCTGCGGCGATATGAAGTACCATATCTTATCCACCAGATTCCGTTTGAGAAGCGCAGTGGAAAGCTCCTTTCCGCCCTCCACCAGAAGACTGGAGATGCCTTCTTTGCCTGCTTTCTTGAGAAGCGATACGGGGTTGACTTCCCCTTCTTTGGTCTTGCCAACCGCCCAGGTGGTGAGTCCCTTCGGTGTCCGATTTACGGACGTGCTCCTCCTCGTGTTCACAACGATGGTTCTGCAACGAACATTTTCCGGCAATGCCTTCACCGCGCTTGTGATTTGCTTTCCGGCGCCGAGCAAAATCAGTTTGGGTTGGCGGGAGCCTGTCGATCCGAAAAGGGTTGCGACTGAGTGAAAGTCCCGACTGTCCACATCGGAGAGCACGGCATCGATGGGTTGATCTTTCAATGGGAGCAATCCTGACACGCCCGACCTGGATGTTCTGCGGAATGATCTATCCTGCCGGAGAACTCTGCCGTCCAGACTCTGAGCCACCTTTAGCACCACGAATGGGAGACCGGTGGTAACGTACTTGAAGTGCACCTCGTTCAGCCTCTTGCTCTCCTCACCCAAAAGCCCCAGCCTGACCTGAACGCCCTTTCTGGTCAATTGTCTCAAACCCTTTCCATTGACCCTGGGATTGGGATCGATGGCCGCACACACCACCTTGTTGACTCCGCTTTGAATTATCAGATCAGTGCAGGGCGGGGTTTTCCCGAAATGACAGCACGGTTCAAGGGTAGTGTACAGCGTTGCTCCCCTGGCCTTCTCGCCGCAGGCTTTGATGGCAACCGCCTCGGCGTGAGGTCCGCCGAATCTCCTATGATAGCCCTTGGCCAGCACCTGGCCCTTTTTCACCACCACCGCGCCAACCATCGGATTGGGAGAAGTCTTGCCCTTTCCTTTTTCCGCCAACTTGAGCGCCAGTTGCATTAACTGCCGGTCCCTCTCGGTCCAGCGGGTTCGATGAGAATTCATAAAAAAATCCCCGGGCTGATAGCTTCCGGGGTGAGATAATACGTCAGCGATCGAGCATACACTACTCGATCTTCCGTGTTCGGCCTTCTTCCATCCGGACTTTGACCCCGCATGCTGCGGGGTAAACCGTCGGCACTGGAATCTCACCAGTTCTGCCCGTACGGGCGCATGGGCTTTAACCACCGATCGAGGAATCTCACCTCACCCCGAAGGCTCAGGTAATATACGCAGATTCTTCTCTTATGCAACAAGAAAATCAGGCTCTTGCGAGACTGCTCGATTCCCGGACAGGACAGCAGACGCCGCCCAACCGGGCCCACATGAGCGTTTAATCATGGGTTGTGATTTTATGCTTCGGTGCTCTGTGCGTGATGAATCCGACGCTCATCGTCGGGAAGGTGAATTGGAAACTCATTGACAAGAAGAAATAGTTAACTATAATTCCTCTTGACCATATGGCAACACACAGCACCACCGTGTCAGAAGTGTGCTCCTGACACGACAGTTCTCATTCCGTTCTGCAAGAGAAAGGAGACAATCATGCCGGATTTTGGAACTGCCTTCTCCGGACTGAAAAACGACCGGAAGCTCACGCATGAAGAGCTCGTTCGAGCCATACGCTTCATGATTGCCGCCGAGTACGAGGCGGTTCAGCTTTATATACAGCTTGCGGAGTCCACGGACAACAAGCTGGCCATCGAGGTATTGAAGGACATTGCCGACGAGGAACGGGTACATGCCGGAGAATTCCTCCGCCTGCTCCGAGAGTTGGCGCCGGACGAAGAGAAATTCTACGCCGAAGGCGCGGAAGAGGTGGAGGAGGAGATAAAGAAGACCAAGCGGTAGCCCTGGCGGCCCTGGGTTCACATGTATTTCGTGAATCGTGCACGCTCTTTGGTTTCCCTCAACAGGAGGACCAAACCAGTTTGTCCCTCTGCCAATGGGGAAACAGGGAGTCGGGGAGTCGACACTATTCGCTCGTTGGACGTGCGGCGTTCTTGTCGCGCGAGGCTGGTGAAACGATAGGCATTTCAGCGATGGAGGCCGAGAATGCAGTTCATTGTCATAGCTTATGACGGCCATGACCAGGAAGCTTTGGGAAGAAGGTTGGCCGCGCGGGAAGCTCATCTGAAATCAGCAAAAGAGATGTTTGAGAACGGCAAATGGCTTTATGCGGTGGGTATTCTGAACGACGACGGAAAGCCGATAGGATCGATGATCATCTGCGACTTTGCTTCTCGGGATGAGCTTGAACAACAATGGCTGATGGTTGAACCTTATGTGTTGGCGAATGTGTGGAAGGAGATCAAGGTCAACCGGGCGCAGGCCGCACCTTTCATTGCCGGGAAGAAATAACTCGGGGACTTCATGTGCCCCACGGGTGGGCCGGGTCGTCCCCCCTTTGACATTTGACGTACTGCGTGTGGACCCTGTGTTTGCCCTGCGTAGACCAGGGACATGGACAATCGCGGCGGGTCAGGAGCCATGTGCTCCTGACCATAACAGAGGTGTTGAATTCACCCCCGGTGTGGCGGAGCGGTGGAGAATACGATGGAGGGACGACATGAGCAGAATCAGGAAAATCCGCAAGGTTCTGAAAAGCAAGCCCACTCTCGAGGGCGCGGGCGTTCACCTCAGGAGGGCATTCGGCTTCGGCGAAGTTCCCCTTTTCGACCCGTTTTTGCTCTTGGATGACTTCCGCTCGAGCAAGCCCGAGTTCTATCTAAAGGGTTTTCCGTGGCACCCGCATCGGGGAATCGAAACCATCACCTACGTTCTTCACGGCAAAGTTGAGCACGGCGACAGTATGGGAAACAAAGGCGTGATCCATCCAGGCGAGGTACAGTGGATGACGGCCGGCAGCGGCATCATCCATCAGGAAATGCCCAAAGGCGAAGAGTCGGGCCTCATGGAGGGCTTTCAACTCTGGGCCAACCTGCCCCGAAGCCATAAGATGATGGATCCTCGTTACCGCGAAGTGAAAAGCAGTCAGATTCCGGAAGTCATCCTGAAAAACCAGGTGAAGATCAAGATCATCTGCGGGGAGGTGGGTGGCAAGAAAGGACCGGTGAGGGACATCGTCACCGACCCGGAATACCTGGACGTGACCATCCCGCCGAAAACGGAGTATGTTCATCCGGTCAAGGAACATCACACCGCCCTGGCATACGTGATCCAGGGACGGGGATATTTCTGCAAGGAGAAGAATCCTTTCACTTATGAAGTTGAAGGGACGAATTACTTCGATATTCAAAGGGACCCGTTCATAACCAACGAGACCGTGGTTCTTTTCGACAAAGGAGATCAGATCTTCGCCATGACCGAGGATGAACCGCTCAGGTTCCTCTTGACATCAGGCCAGCCGATTGATGAACCGGTTGCCTGGTACGGGCCGATCGTCATGAATACACAGGAGGAGTTGAGGATCGCATTCGAGGAATACGGTAACGGGACATTCATCAAGGCCAAAGGGAAGTGACCTTTCGCGATGGAGCTGAACGCAGCGCTCACGATGATTCCGACGCGCAAACCGGAATGAGGGTCAATCAGCGAAGTCAATTCGGGAGATGGTAAGATGTGGGGTGCAGTTGCAGGCGATGTGATCGGGTCCGTTTACGAATACTTCGGGACGAAAGACTACGATTTTCAGCTTTTTCACCCACACTCGACCTTTACAGACGACACGGTGCTAACCGTGGCCGTGGCTTCTGCCATCCTGAACGGCGAGGACTACGGTGTGTCGCTGAAAACATCCGGGCGCAAATATCCAGGTCACGGATACGGCTCGATGTTTAGGGCCTGGCTTCGGAAAGAGCAGAACGAACCTTATTACAGTTGGGGTAACGGGTCGGCTATGCGCGTCAGCCCTGTGGGTTTTGCCTTCGACGACGTGGATGAGGTCCTAAAGCAGGCCAGGCTGAGTGCGGCGGTAACTCGCAATCATCCGGAGGGCATAAAGGGCGCCCAGGCCACGGCATTGGCCATCTACCTGGCCAGGACAGGACGAGAGAAAACGGAAATCAGAGACCAGATAAGCTCCCGGTTCGGCTATGACCTGTCCCGGACCGTTGATCAGATCAGGCCGAGTTACACCTTCAATGAGACATGCCTGGGGACCGTTCCGGAAGCGATCGTCGCGTTTCTGGAATCGGAGGATTACGAAGACGCCATAAGGAAATCCGTATCCTTAGGCGGCGACAGCGATACCCTTGGCTGCATCACCGGCGGCATCGCCCAGGCATATTACAGAGCCATTCCAAAAAGAATCGTCCAGCATGTGAATTGGCTTCTGCCGGAGGAGTTCCGCGAGATAATCAAGGAGTTCAACGTCAAATTCAAAGTACACTTTTCGATGTCTTAGTCTCGGGTCAATGATATGACCAGGATAAGTCTGGTTTGCCTTCTGCTTGTGATTCTTGTACCGATTTCGTGCCTAGGAGTCGAACGAACGCAGGAAACCTCTGTACTTGCACCCGGCGTCGATGAAAGGTCGCGTCATGTCCTCACCACCGAAGAAGTCACGAAGCTGCTGGTCAGACCCGAGTGCTTCGGTTCTCCGGGAGACACAACCGGGTCTTATGTGATCCGTGACTACGCCATCCCGTCCAATGGTATCGCTCTTTCCGCGCAGCTATATTTGCCGGCCGAGACAGGCAGGTGGCCGCTGGTGATTCTGGTTCCCGGCGGGTTCAACGAGACCGAGCTGATTATGGAGTCTCCGCGCTATTATGCTCCAAGACTGGCCCGCTGCGGCTTTGCGTCCTTGGTCTACTACAAACGAGGCACGGGTTCCTCCGGGGGTAGATACGCCGATGCCACGAACGACGATTTCATTGATGATGTGGTAAACATCACCGGGAAGCTGGCGCAGGACCCGCACATAGATTCCACCCGGATGGGCGTTATGGGTGGCAGCGGCGGGGGATTGATCGCTCCTCTGGCCGCAGCCCGCTGCCCGCAGATCTCTTTTGTGGTGAGCAACTCCGGCCCGATCGTGCCGGGAGAGGAAGAAGCAAACTACAACATCCAGGGTGCCCTGAGACTCCGCGGCTACAGCGATTCGCTGGTGCAACTGGTCATGCCCTTGTGGCGACGCCACCATGCCGCCTGGGCTCAGGGCGATACGGCGGAACTTGAGGCAGTCGCGGCCGAAATCACCGAGATGCGCAGGCAGATCGATCCATTCGCGCTTCCCACACCATACCAGGAGGTATTCACCGACAGCAACCTGGTCTTTCTGTGGCCCAGTTTCCGCTCGGCCTCCCGCGACTACATGTCGGAGCTGAAGCACATGCATTCCCGATGGCTGTGCATCTACGGAGCGGAAGACGCCATTGTGCCGGTGGGACCGAGCGTCAATAACATAGGGCGGCTGATGAAAGAAAGCGGGAACGAGGATTACAGCATTATCGTATTACCGGGAGTGGATCATTCTTTCTTCGATCCCAGGACCAGAGAGCAGGTGCCGGTGATTAGAATCATCGTCAATTGGCTTGAACATGCCGTGCTTGAGCCATGACCGGTCGCAAGGTCAGAAGCCCGGTGTTCTCGGAAGCGGTGTCTCAGGCGAATGAACCGTCAACCACCTGAGGTCCCCTTAACAGGAAGGATTTTCCTCCTGGTCTCCGGACGGAAGGAACATTGCCTTCACCTCGCATCAATGCGGCCTTAGCCTTATCGAGAATCCAGTTGGGAGCGATGAGATCATGGAATTCGCCAACGTGTATGAAGATGGCAAGCGGGCAGAGGCTTACGCGAAATTGGAGTTTCCGGGTACTTACTATTTGGCATATCGCGACTTGCCTGAGATCATCTTCAGGCATGTTAAAGGCCGAAAAGCCATCGATTTCGGCTGCGGCACGGGGCGCTCCACCAGATTTCTGCAGAAGCTCGGATTCGACG
>CAZPRG010000123.1:0-7869 GCA_964588675.1 uncultured Ignavibacteria bacterium | reverse complement strand
GAGAAGTCACAAAAGCAAAACATTCCTCTTCAGCGCGGTCATCCTAGTCAGTGTGACATTCGTTGCTATGTCATATCCGGCCTCTGAGGACTTAGAGATAAGGATATGGTCGGATAAAGATCAGTTTCTGCTCTACGAGCCAATAATCATCCACTATGAGTTGAGAAACACCAGCGATTCGAATTTGACCCTGAACTTTGCCGACTTAGAAGAAGATTTCATGATAGAAAATCAACAGGGTCGGAAGTACCATCGGCTGATACACGCTTGGCGCTCGGGGTGGGATACTCTTGCCGCAGGGGAAACCCATCGCGGCAAATCGGAAGTCATCGACCCCTATGGGATAGACAAAGTGGGAAAGTACACGTGTTACATGCAGACACAGCACTTCGGAGCACCTCTCGGTGCATGGGCGACATCTGACACCATCATATTCAAAGTGGTGGAGCCGGAAGGAGACGAGAAGGAAGCTGCCGATTTGTTCGCCGCCACCAAGGATCTTATGACGAGGGCAAAGCGAGAAAAAAGAGAGCAGATCTTCTCTGGGTTCATGAGTCTGGTGGAGAAATATCCCCACAGCGTTTATGCTCCTATGTCGCTATATTTCGCCGCGCGGGCATGTTCGGACTCTTCGGACACAGCGCGAATGCGAGAGAGCATTTTTCTCTATGTCAGATTGACCGACGACTATCCTGACTTCTGCTGTTTTGATCTGGTACTAGCCGGACTCTTCACGGCTTTCCGGACCATCAAGGATAAACCCGGGGCAATTCAGACCATGAACGAGTTGATCGAGAAGCACCCCCACACCAGGATATCGGAGGAAGCAGAGAAAACACTAGAGAAAGTTGAAAAGTGGGAATTTGAGTAAAGGGTCCAATCGCCATACGAGCCAATCATGCAACTAAACAGCCTCACGCTGGTTAAGGTATTACTGGGGGTTATCACCTTACTAGTTAATCTTTGCTCGAATCAAGAGGCAAACGGGTTGTGCCCTTTCGAAATAACAATCTCGAGCGACAAGGCCGAGTACTTTGTTCTTGAGCCGGTTTTTGTCCGTTACCAAATCAAGAACACCAGCGACACTGCTGCTTGCCTTGTCCTTGACAGAGCGAAGGAATCCTTCGACATAAAGGACCAGGAGGGCAGAGGATATCACAACACAGAGCTCGGTGAGTGTCTTTTCTGTCCTGATACCCTTCAACCCAACCAGGTAATTGATGGTTGGGAAGACATTCGGGAAAGATACAGAGTGGATCATGCAGGTTCGTATGTATGCTTTAACAACTTTTGCGGTTGCAGTTCCAATGTTCTGAACATCCAGGTGGTGCAGCCCACAGGTGAGGAAAGAAAGGCGTTGAGTCTCTTTGAGGGAGCCTGCCGGCTCTATTGGTCGTGCGGCGATAAAGAGAGCGAAAAGTCGCAGGAAGCCTTTTACAGATGCTTAGAGACAGCGGGAAGATTCCCTCGAAGCGTATACGCGCCCGTGGCTCTCAGGTTAGCCCTGGCGCGAGGCTATGCTATAAGGGATAAGCTGGTTGTGATCGGAGTTGCTGAGAAGCTGATCGAAGAATATCCTGCTTCCCCGTATCTGGATGTAGGCTTTCTGTATTTGATCGACAACTACAAGCTGTCGCATGATAAGGCAGGCGCGACAGAATACATGAAGGAACTGATCCAGAGATATCCTGATACTGAAATCTCAGATAGGGCAGAATATTGGTTGCAAAAGATTCAAGAGTGGCAGTTCGAATAACGCTCTCGAAGCGCGACAGACTCACTGGTGAGCGCAAACCATCTGCCTCTCATGCGCACCTTCGCAACTCTCGACGAATCGGCCTTCGTACTGCCGGGCTGCATGTTGGTTGAGAAATTCAACGTGATCCGAAGACTCTGCTCGCAGATTCCGACGAGTCTTTGGTTTTGTCTCTCCATCTGCCACGTGGGCTAAGCCGATGCCGCTCGTAGCAGGTTGTGCCCAAGCGAGTTGCATTGTAGTTGAGGGCCATGAAGATCGGAGGGCAGTTGGCAGGTGATTTGCAGATGATCCGATTTGGTCGATTGCTTTCGCGTTCAGCGATTCAGGACTTTTCAGGGAGGCTCATATGAGGAAACTGATAACACTCTTCGTCTGTTTCACGATCATGCTGGCGGCAGAAAGCGCTTGGGGCGTAAACCTGTCCGGCAAGTTGGCACTCAGCGCCAAGGGAGGCTTGTGCTATTCCATGGGAAGCGGGTTTGGCTCGGGTAAGGACGTACATGGGAGATATGGAGTCGGACTGAGCGCGGAGTATTTCGTGTTCGAGCCTCTCTCGGCAGGCTTGACCCTGGTTTACAACTCGTTTGAAGGAGAATGGCGGAAGTCAGGATACGCCATGTTCCCCCCGCGTTACGATTACACCGGCTGGACCTGGACCAACGTCAGCCTCTTCGCGAAATTCGTGATGGCTCCGCGCGAGGAAGTCTCGCCCTATTTCACGGCGGGAGTGGGGATATACACTCCCAGCAGGACGGATAAATGGTACGATCACGCGGACACGATCCACACCTCTTCTTCTCGAGGTGCGGACCGCTTCGGCATGCACCTCGGTTTCGGAGTCCACTACCTCCTCAACCAAAGAGCACTGGTCTTTCTGGAAATCCCTATAAACCTCATTCGCAACGACGGCTACTGGCTGCTGGACGGCGAGAGATACGATACGATCTATGACCAGAGCCAGATTGTCAACGTGTTCGTGGGCATCTCGGTTCTTCCGGGATCGAAAAAGAAGTAACCCAGGAAGGATTTTCCATCTTCCAGCCGTATCAAGGCGACCTTTCTTCGTCCACGCAAAATACCTCGGCATTTCGATTGACTTTTCCTTTGGGGCATATTAGTTTCTCGTCTTAAGATTGACCATCCGCCCAAGCTCCAAGAACGGAGGAGTTGCTTGTTCAAGAGTCCAAACGAGGTCATCAAGTTTGCCAAGAATAAGAAGATCGAGATGATCGATTTGAAGTTCATCGATCTCTTCGGCAGATGGCATCATCTGTCGCTGCCCCACAGCCAACTGAACATGGATATGTTCAAGCGAGGCGTTCCCTACGACGGCGCTTCCACTCCCGGATTCAAATCCGTGGAGTCGGGCGACATGGTTCTGCTGCCGGACGTGACCACCGCCAAGCTGGATCCTTTCTGGAACGTGTCCACCTTGAGCTTCATCTGCAGCTCGGCGGAGGCGGATACGTTCCAACTGTACAAGAGGGAGCCCAGGTCCATAGCTCGCAGGGCCGAGGAATATCTGTCCAAAACTGGGATCGCCGATCGCAGCATGTGGGCCACAGAATTCGAGTTCTACATCTTCGACAGCGTGGCCTACAAAAACGACATCAACATGGCCTCCTATATCATCGATTCCAACGAGGCGGACTGGAACTCGGCGCTGGAGGAAGGAAAGAACCTGGGCCACAAGATTCCCACTCACGGCGGCTACCATGCCATCCCGCCTTTGGATGCACTTTTCGACGTGCGCACCGAGATGGTCAGAACCATCGAGGAGGGCGGAATACCGGTCAGATACCACCACCACGAGGTGGGCGGTCCGGGACAGTCGGAGATAGAGATATTGGACGACACTCTGACCAACATGGGGGATATCACCATGTGGGTCAAGTACGTCATCAAGATGATGGCCCGTAAGCACAACCACACCGTGACCTTCATGCCCAAGCCCCTGTACAACGAGGCCGGAAACGGAATGCACTTTCATCAACATCTTTTCAAGGGGAAAAAGCCCTTGTTTTACGACAGGAACGGTTACGCCGGTTTAAGCAAGTTGGCCCTGTACTACATTGGCGGCCTCTTGTCTCACGGGTCTGCCCTTCTGGCCTTCACCAACCCCAGCACCAACTCCTTCAAGAGGCTGGTTCCCGGATTCGAGGCGCCGGTGAAGCTGTTCTTCTCTTTGGCCAACCGCAGCGCCGCCATCCGCATTCCCAAGTATGCCCAAAGGCCCGAGGAGAAAAGATTGGAGTTCCGGCCTCCGGACGCCACCTGCAACGTGTATCTGGCCTTGGCGGCCCAGCTTCTGGCAGGCATCGACGGGATAAAGAGACGCATCGATCCCACCAAAGCCGGGTTCGGACCCATCGACCGGAACGTGTTCGCCCTGCCCAAGGAGGAAAGAGATCGGATCGCCTCTATTCCCACCACCTTGAAGGAAACGCTGGACGCGCTGGAGCAGGATCACCAGTTTCTGCTGCAGGGCGGGGTCTTCACCGAGGAGATCCTGAGGGTGTGGATCGACTACAAGCTGAACAATGAGTACAATGAGGTGAGGAACAGGCCTCATCCTTATGAGATATCGCTGTATTACGATGTCTGATTTTGCAGTTAGGGCCTAAGGGGCCGTCGCTCACTCCGCAGCAAACAAAGTCGCTTTCACCATAAACTTTTAGCTCCATTGGAGGTCGATCACCATGGTCAAGACCAAAGATGATGTATTGGGTTTGATCGATGAGAACAAGGTGAAGTACATCCGGCTTTGGTTCACCGACATTCTGGGCCGGCTGAAGGGGATGTCCATAACCCGGGGCGAGATAGAACACATCTTGGACGAGGGCCAGGGATTCGACGGATCGTCGGTGGAGGGATTTGTGCGCATCCAGGAGAGCGATCTGGTGGCCATGCCCGACCTGAAAACCTTTCGCATCCTGCCTTGGTCGGTGAACGACGAGAAGGTGGCGCTATTCATCTGCGACGTGCTGAACCCGGACGGAACTTCTTTCGCGGGTGATCCCCGCTACGTGCTTAGGCGGGTGTTGGCTAGGGCGGCCGAGAAGGGATGGAGCTACTTCTGCGGGCCGGAGCTGGAATACTTCTATTTTCCCAGTAAGGACAACACCACGCCCCTGGACGAGGGCGGATACTTCGACTACAGCACGGTCAGCGTCGGAACCAGGATGCGAAAGATGGCCGCCTCGGCTCTGGAGACAATGGGCATTCCGGTGGAGTGCACCCATCACGAGGTGGCGCCCTCCCAGCATGAAATCGACCTGCACTACCAAGAGGCTCTGGTGATGGCGGACATGGTCATGTTCTACCGGCTGACGGTGAAGGAGCTGGCGGAGAGGGAAGGATATTACGCTACCTTCATGCCCAAGCCCATTTTCGGAGAGAACGGCTCGGGCATGCACGTGCATCAGTCCCTGTTCGAAAACGACCGAAACATCTTCTTCGATCCGCAGGAGCAGAGGTATCATCTCTCGCAGCAGGCCAAATATTACATCGGCGGGCTGTTCAGCCACGTCAAGGAGATCTGTCTGGTATTGAGCCAGTGGGTCAACTCGTACAAGAGGCTGGTGCCGGGATATGAGGCTCCGGCCTATATCTGCTGGGGAACACGGAACCGTTCGGCCCTGATAAGAATTCCCGAATACAAGCCGGGAAAGGAGAAGGCCACCAGAATCGAGGTCCGGTCGCCCGATCCTGCCTGCAATCCCTACCTGGCCTTCGCCATGATGCTGGCGGCCGGGCTGAAAGGAATAGAGCAGAAGATCGAGCCTCCCCCGCCGGTGGAAAAAGACATATTCAAGCTGTCTGATAAGGAACGCAAGGAACTGAATATCGGCTACCTGCCGGGGTCGCTGGAAGAAGCAGTCAGGGAGTTCGAGAAGAGCCAGTTGGCCAGGGAAACTTTGGGTGATCACATTTTCAATTCCCTGATCGCCAACAAGAAGGTGGAGTGGGACAGGTATCGAGTCCACGTCGGCGATTTCGAGCTGGAGCACTACCTGCCCTGGCTGTGATTCAGACGCCTCACCGCCTGTCGTCCTACTCTTCGCGAAGCCGAGAGGGGACCATAGGGGGCCAGGTCCGTCGCCACGCATCTGTATTCCTCAGCTCCCGTCCCTGGTTTATGAACCCGACCGACTTAGATCTACGTACAACCAATTGTTATACAGAGAAAGCGACGCTCTTCCTCTCAGGTGAAAGGGTTGGCGTGAGGGCGTCAAAAGGACTCCTTCGGATAAGGAACGGTAAAGCACTAGGTGGATTATATGTAGGCCCGAAATGCCCGAAGGGCTTTCGGGCAACAGAGAGTTCGTCGAATGAGCTTTCGACTCATGGCAAACATATTCGACTTTCAGGACTTCCCCCTCACCTTAGTCCTCTCCCCCTTGGGGAGAGGATATTACGGCCCTCTCCCCTCCGGGGACAGGGATACAGGTCGAAGATTCCGCACAAGCGGGGGTGAGGGGATTGCAAAACGGAAATTTCATACAAGGAGCAATTATGGACTATGGCGGATTGGTCAGAAAAGCGCTGGACATCATGTGGAAGTTCAAATACCTGTGGATATTCGGATTCTTCCTGGAGTTCGGCTCGGGCGGAGGCACGTGGTTCGGCAATCTGCCCGACAAGGTCAAACTGCCGGTCAGCCATTACATCCGGGGTGATGTCCTGGGAGGCGCGCTGGTAGGGGCCGTCCTCCTATTGATAGCACTGGCGCTGCTGATTTTCGTGATCTTCCTCATCATGTACTTCATTTCCCAAGGGGGAATGATTCACTGCGTTTGGAAAATCCAGTCCGGCGGGAAGGCCGGCTTGCGAGACGGGTGGGAGGCGGGAGTCAAATACTTCTGGAGAATCGTGGGAATCAGCCTTTTGATTCTCGTTATCCTCTTTGGGGCAGCGATCTTGACCATAGGGCCTTTCATCCTGGGGATATTTGCCTTCAAAGCTCTGGGTTTGCTTTTGGGAGTGGTTCTCCTTCCTCTGTTCCTGATTGCACTGGTGGCCTTGCTGCTGGTCGACCTTTATGCTACCCGGACCTGCGTGATCGAAGACAAGGGGGTATTCGACTCCATAACTGCCGGATGGGATATGCTCAAGAACAATCTCGGGCCGTCGCTGGTGGTGGCTTTGATCAGCATCGGAAGCACCATGGCCTACACCATGGGGTTCGTGATTGTGGGGTTGCTTCTGGCCACCCCGTTTATCGCCATGGCTGCGTTTAATCTGCTCGCAGGAATCTTCGCGGGAGTCTTAGTCGGACTGGTTTATATCGGCATTCTCTCCGCCGCGTGGGGAACGTACATCGATTCGCTCTGGACCCTGGCATATTTGGAGATGAAAAAGCCGAAGCTGCAACCAGTTCCGGCGCAGAGCACGTAGGTCCGAAATGCCCGAAGGGCTTTCGGACAACCAGGAGTTCGCTCGAATAAGCCTTGCCGGGAGAACCCAACGGTTTCCTCCCTGATAAGGGAGGGTCAGGGAGGGTTATTGTTTTCCCGGTTGGGGAAAGAGTGAGGAATCATTAGGTCATCACGGAGATTCTACACTGGGAAGCTCAACCCCCTGTGTCCCCCTTATCAGGGGGACAAGAGCGGGTTCCCTCCCTGACAAGGGAGGGTCAGGGTGGGTTATCATCTCTCCTGTTGACACAAGAGAAGAGAATCCTTATCCCATCACGGAGATTTTACACTGGGAAGCTCAACCCCCTGTTCCTACGGATCTTCGATTCCCCCTTATCAGGGGGATAGGAGCCGTTCCCTCCCTGATAAGGGAGGGTCAGGGTGGGTTATTACTTCCTCAGTTGAACTCAAGTCGACGAGCTAAAGCTCGTGGCAATACAGCATCCCCGGGTCCCAGAACCGACGAGATCAAAGACTACCAGTTAGATTCAACGATTACAAGAAAAAGAAATTCCTCTTGCACTCCGGGAGGTCTTGACACAAGACCCGGATCGGGTTAAAATGTGTCGTGCGATAAAGACAAGTCTTACCCAGTTAGACGGGAACGTGAAGGATAGGAGGATTCTCCTGATGAAAAAACTGAATCTGGTGGTCTTAGCCTCCGGGGGCGGAACCAACCTGCAAGCCATAATA
>CAZPRG010000122.1:0-7875 GCA_964588675.1 uncultured Ignavibacteria bacterium | reverse complement strand
TGCTCGCGGGCCGAGATGTTAAATGCGCCATGTTCTCACCTCATTTGGAACGATCAAGAAACGGGGGCAGCCGCAACCCAAGCCGCCCCCATCTGATAGACAGCCAGACCGCAAAGGGCATTGGCGGTTATTTGAGCAAAACCATGCGGTCGGTCACCTGGTAGGGGCCAGCCTGAATGCGGCACAGGTATACGCCGCTGGCGGTCATGTCGCCGCCCTGGTTGCGGCCATCCCACCTGACGCTGTAAGTGCCGGCGGGTTGATATCCCTGATCGTAGGTGCGGATCAACTGTCCGGAGACATTATAAATCTGGATCTGCACATTCTGGGAAGACGCCAGCGTGTAGGAGATTTGGGTCTCCGGGTTGAAAGGATTGGGATAGGTCCGGACCGCGATGTGTAACTCCGCGGGCGTGCTTTCAGCCGACGCCGTCTGGGATTCCGGGGAAAGATTCAGGCCGAAGCCCTCAACCATCTCCGTCACCGCCGCCAGGATCTCCTCACACTTCGCCCCTTCCCTTTTCATCTGCCTTTCCTTGTCCCGGACAGCCTTCCTTTGCTCGTCGGTCAGTCGGCTCAACCCTTGGGGCCACTCGATTCCGTACCCTTTCAGCATCTCATCCACCTGGGTGCGAATCTCCTGACGGGTGGCGCCCTGGCTTCGCATCTTTTTGGTTGTCTCGCGAATGGCCGTCCTTTGCTCGTCGGTCAAATCAGCCGTAAAGCAAGGGTCCCAGGGGCCCAAACCGCGAGGACCATGCCGCTTAAAGCCATCCGGCGGCATCTCCACACCGTAAGCTTTGAGCATCTCCGCCACTTTTGCCCGGACTTCTTTCCGGCTGGCTCCCTGAGTGCGAAGCTCTTTCTCTTTTTCGCGAATGGTCTGCCTCTGTTGCTCGGTCAGGCCGGCGCCGAAGTCGCCTGGCGGATGTCGCGGGTTTTGGGGCATCTCCACGCCGTATTCTTTCAGCTTCTGAGCCATCTGTTCGCGGATTTCCTGTTGGTCAACGTCCTTGGCCAACAGCAGCTTGATTTCTTGACGAACCGCTGATCTTTGCTCGTCCGTGAGTTGGGCCAGGGGCCCGCGCGGCTGCACGCCGTAACCTTCCAGTATCTCATCCACGGCCAGCCGTATTTCCAGAGGAGAAGCGCCCCGGCTTTTCATGTCCTGGATATCCTCCTGAAGAGCCTGTCTCTGTTGGTCGGTCAAGTCGGCGCCGAGGTCACCCCAGGGATGGCCGAAATGGTGAGGTTCCTGCCAGTCATCGGGCACTTCGAGGCCGTAGCCCTTGAGCATTTCGGTCACCGCGGCATGAGTCTCCTCGGGGCTGGCACCCTGGTCCCGCATTTGCTCAGCCTTCTCCCTTATGGCCCCTCTCTGTTCGTCGGTCAGATTACTCCAGAATCCCTTTCCTTCATGCCCATTCCCGCATCCCTGGGCCCACACCGGATTGGCTGCCCCGGTCAAAACGCCGAGAATGAACAGCAGGGAGATGATGCCCGCAATGGTAATGAGCCTTTTCATGTTGTGCTCCTCCGATCGGTTTTTTAGATCAACTTCTTCATGTTCCTCAGTTCGTTGTAAAAACTCAGAAATTCGCTGTTGACAAACTGCACCTTCAGAGAGTCGGGATCCTGGTCCCGGATGTCGAAGACGAAGGTGCTCTTCGATTTCTTGCGATCCGATCTGATGAGATGATAGCCCTTCATCTTGAGATAGGCCGAAAGCGCCAGGTCATCGGTAGCGATACAATGATTTTCGGCTTTGTCTGATTCGATCTGATTTTGCAAGGGTCCCATGTGCGTCCTTTCCGTTTTGCCTTGAATTGGCTTATGGTTTCCGCTGAAATCGGTTCTGGTTTGACCGGGTCATCCATACCCACTCTCGCCTTCTCCCGGCGGGCCGGATATTCACTGCACACCCGTCTCCTGGTACAGCTTGGCGTTCAACTCGGCGCCGGGCAGGCCATATATCGATCCTGACAGTATGGCACTGTAGGAAACGCCGGAAGTCAAGGTCAGAAGGGGCAGCGTCAGCAGCTGGACCTGGGAGCCGGACGAAGTCACGGTAAACTCATAGGTGCCTGCGTCCAACTGGGCATAGCCGGATGCTTCATACTGTCCCAGATCCTGCACCGCCAGCGCGCCGCCCGTCGCCTGGACGTCCAGGTCCGGCGCATCCGCCGATACGTGGATGAAAAGTAGGAATGCTTTTCCCGAGCCAGGTGCCACGGTTGTGTCTGCAAAGGCCAAAAGCGAGGGATTGATGGCCGCATCCAAGTCGCAGGCGATTATGGTGTATTTTCCGTTCTCCCCCACGGAGAAGGTGACATCGGCAATGGACAGACTGGTGCCCGACAGGTAAAGGCGGAAGGCGCGCTCTCCGGTCAGAAACGCAAAGTAGCCGCGCTGCTCCCCGTACCCCACTTCGGTGGCCAGGTCGCCGAACTGGTTCGAATCATAAAGCAGGTAGGTGAAATCGACCAGATCCGTGCTGGGAGCCGAGTGGATCACGCGGACCGAGCCGTAGGTGTCGTCGCCGTTGGTCGACTTGCGACTGCATCCCCCGAGCACCAGGGCGCAAAGAGCAAACAAGATGGCTATATCTGCCCTCAAAAACGTCTTCATGACGTTCTCCTTTTGTTGGTGGCCTACCTGCGCTCCCCGAAATCCGGACGGCCGGGCGGTCCTCCCATTGCGCCCGGGTCCCTCAAACCCTTTGCCCGGCCCGGTCCTTTCCTGAAAAGGGAGAGGAACTTTTTCTGCTGTTCGGGAGTCAAAAGAGATTTGCCTTCAAGAAGGTGCCGGGCCATTTTCCTCTGCAACCGTGTTTGCAGAGCGCCGATTTCCCCCGCCAGTTCATCCACCTTCTCCAGGCTGGGCTGATCCGCGGAGATCTCTTTCATCATCTCCGCCCTTTTGGCTTCGAGTGAATCGGTGATCGGCCTGGTTTCTGTCCTGAATCTCTCGAAGTGGGCCCGCAACTCCTCGGCCTGCTCCTCGCTCGGATTGAGCTCCTGCTTGATTGCCTTCTCCGGCTCGTCCGGCAGGCCGGCCGGGCGCAAGTGCCTTTCGGGTCGCAGACGGTGGTAGCCGATGGTCACCAGGGCCGCGACGTTGACCACGGTCAGAAGAGCCAGCAGCAAGATGGCCAGGTTTTTCTTCTCGATCGCCACTACTCCTCCGAAATAAGCTCCTGGTAGGTGGCCTCCATGAAACCTGCGGACACTTCATCCAGATGATAGGATTCAAGGAATTGCCGCAGCGCCACGGCGTGCTGGTCGGGCTCGGATGCCGTCTGTCCATTGGCCTGCCGGGGAAAGCTCCCCAACGAATATCCCAGGAACACACACGCCAGTATCGCTGCCAGCGCAATGGCGGGTCGGGCCTGGCGGGCCAGCTTCTGCAACCAACCCCACCCGGATTTCCTTCGCCCCTCGTACTCGATCAGGCTCTGCTGCAATCTTGTCCAAAAAAAGGGAGAGGGTTGGATTCTGACGGGGCGTTCCAACTCTCCCCACAACAGGGAGAACTCCTGAAACAGGCGCGAGCAGGCCGGACAGATTTCAAGATGCTGTTCCATCCGGGTCCGCTG
Source organism: uncultured Ignavibacteria bacterium (assembly GCA_964588675.1). Taxonomy (GTDB): domain Bacteria; phylum Zixibacteria; class MSB-5A5; order MSB-5A5; family SM1-73; genus SM23-73-3. Next base: position 4,280 of record CAZPRG010000122.1, on the reverse strand, counting down.
CTCCCCGGTTAGTTGGTCCTCCAAGAGGGAAACTAAACTTGCTTTAATCTTTCGGCATTCCATAATCCTTGAACCTCCATCCAGAAATTCGACACGGATTCCGGGGAGAACCAGCGGTCTGCGCGTGATGTCTAAGTCAGATGACGAATCAACTCCTTCTGAAGGCTTAACTTGGCCCTGTGAATGAGCGACTCCACCGAGGAAAGGGAACAGTTCATAACCTTGGCGATTTCCTCATAAGACAGCCCTTCGTGCTTGTGCAGAACAAATGCCGCCCTCTGTCTTGCGGGCAAGGAAGCGATCGCTTTCTGCAACAGTCGGTCCCGTTCTTTCTCCTCCAACGCGATATCCGGTCGGCTGGAATCCGGGGCGCACACGTTGGCGACTTGCTCGGCTTCGTCCCCTAACAGTGCGCCGAAGCTCCTCAACCGCCGGGACCACTTGTTGTCGCGGATGAAGTTCAGCGAACGGTTCACCGCGATTCGATTAAGCCAGGTGGAAAGCTTGGCTTCCTGCCGGAATTCCCCGGCCGACTTGTATACCTGGAGGAACACCTCCTGGGCCACGTCCTCGGCATCCTGCCGATTGCCCAGCAGGCCATAGCAGGTGTTGACCACCAATGCCTGATAGCGGTCGGCCAAGCTCCTGAATGCATCCTGATCCTTGACTGCGACCTGCGCAATCAGTTCTTGGTCCGTGGTTGGTGCGCTCAAGCTCGACTCCAATTCCTGGCTTGAAAATCCACCCCCCTTTAAAGACACAACAACCTGCCAAAAGGTTATGGGAATATTAGTTGAAGGTCCTGGCCGGTCGGGAGAACGTTCGACCTATGTCCGCGACTGGAGTGCAGGTTGATGCGCGGCTGCGTGTGGCGCCCAGACCGGGCCTCCGTGTTCAAAAAGTGGCGTCGGCTCTGCCTGATACACTCAAGGGCCACCATTGGCCTCGTGGATTAGAGAAAAAAATCGGGTTTCCGTGGAGGAAACCCGACCCAGTGGAAGAAAGGAGTGAAAAAAATGAAGAAATCACATTTGGCTGCCGCTCATGTCGTTCTTCTTACTTTCTTATACGCCCAGGGCATTTCCCGGGTTCCAAAAAAAGCAAAAATCTGTTGGTCGAGCCGTGCCGTCCGTGGAACGTCGAAAGGAAGACAGACCTCACGGCAGTGTTTCGGAGAGAAGCGGCTCATACCTTCGGAACAGATTGCCGGCCTCGTCCTCCCGCTTGAAATCGGATAAGTATCTGAGCCTGAGGTCGATCATAAACGAATATCTCTTCAGATTGAAGAGCGTGCGCTGGTCCTTGAACACCGTCCTGTCCAGCACTCCCCGCAGCTCAAACTGCGGGAAATCGTAAGGATAGTAGCTTAAACTGTCCTTCAGGGAAAAGACCATTCCCTCGGGAATCCTCAAGAGAGTCTGGCCGACCTTCGGCCCGCCTATCAGATCATCGTACAGCGGTCGACGGCCGGAGTTCTCGGAAAGAAAGCTGTTGAGCATGTTCATGTACGCGGTCTCGATGACGTTGCCGTCGTAGGGCTGCCGGCTCTCGAACGGCCGTACCTCTCGGAGAAACCTTCCGATTTCGTTCTCCGACCGGCCATAAAGATCACGGTAGCTCTGCTTCACATAATCGAAGTACCAGCTACGCCTGCACAACTCGGTGTCCAGGTAGTGGACGTCCGGCCTTTTTGACTCTGTGAACCTGAGATACAACCAGGGGGAATAGTGATCCCACACGTTGGTCATGATGACCGCGTCCTTCCCGACCGAGCGCAGGATGTTGGAGGCGAAATCGTAGGCCAAAAAGTCGCGGCTTCGGTCGGCCTGATGATAATTCTCTTTGGCCAGAGATGCCGGAAGAAGTGCAAAAAGCGCCAGGACAAGAAAGGAAAGCCCTTTGCGGACGTTCAAATCGCCAATCAACTGAAAAAGCCAAGAGAGTCCTACTCCCAGGAAGACCGCGTTCGCGAGGAACGATCCCAAAAAGTAGGGGTCGATGTCCGGTATGCCGTAGTTGATTCCATAGAGCACATTGGCCAGGAACAGAAGCCCCAGGAAAATCAACATCTTTCGGTTTTGAACGAAAAGCCTCCATATGCCCAAGAGGGACAGGGGCAGAAGGTACAGCGGAAACTGTCTGAAGAAGAGACTCACGAAGTTACCCAGATTCTTGCCCAGCTCTTCTGCCGATTCGGCGAACATCCACACCCGATACTGCCAGCCGGAAACGTGTCGCACGAAGTTCGACCAGGTTTCCGGGTTTCCCCAATCCAGGATGGGATTCTGTGCGGATCGGATGGGAAGAAAAAGATAGACGGAAAGCCCCAGAAGAAAGAGAGCGACTACAAGAGACAATCGCTTCGGGCGAAAAATGGCCACCCGGTAGGTGGCTATGAGAATGAACAGCACGGCGGGCACAAGCAGCACAGCCGACATGTGGTTGCCGAAGCTCAGCGCATACAGGAAGCTCAGAAGATACAGGATCCTTTCCGACTTGGACCTATCCCTGGCGCCTTGCCAGATGGCGACCAGCAGGATGATGACCGCGAAGAGCAGGAGGTTCAGAGAATAGACCTCGTTGGAAGTGGCCTGCAACCAAAGGGTGGGTGTGAAGGAGAAAGTCAGCGAAGCCACAAGGGCCGACCATAGCCTCGGGTCGGCGCTTTTGTGCTTTCGCCGGGCTGGGCTTGTCGGCACCGTCAGGAGAATGAAAAACAGAACCAGGTTGCCCGCGCAGGTGAAGACCAGCGACATGAGGCCCACCCGAAAGAAGGTGTCCCCGACGGGAAGAAGACAGAACAGCCTTCCCAGAATGGTATAGAGAGGATAGCCGGTGGGATGGGCTATCCCCAAGGTCTGGCAAACCACTGCCAACTCTCCGGAGTCGATAAATCCAACCGCGGGAGCGAGAGTCGACAGGTAGACGATGAAATCGATCAGCAGCAGGAGGGCACAGCCCAAAAGAACTTTAAGTCGATATGTCATCGAAGCTTACGTGAAACCTGCAGGGATAATACGCAGCGCATGCGTGGGGTGGTGAACCCGGGATTCGGGCGACCTGTTTACGGGCAACGAGTTTAAGAACCAGAACCCTACTTAAGTCGGGTTCTGGTTCACTAACAATCTGGCTCTGGCTCACCAACCAGCCGGGTTTCCGGTTCACCAGCCAAATGGCTTCGGATTCTTGTCAGGCCGGGGAAACTGGGTCGCTGACTCAGAACGGCAGATCGTCGTCCTGGCCCTGGCCCCCGGCCCCAGCCGGGCCGTCCGGCTCGGAAGATTGTTCCACGGCCTCAGGCACCTCCACCTCGTCCTTCTTCCCCAGCATGTTGACCGATTGGGCGATTATCTCGGTTATCCACTTCTTGTTGCCGTCGCGATCATCGTACGAACGGGTCTGGATTCTCCCCTCCACGTAAATGGGACTGCCCTTCTTAAGATACTCGTTGCAGACCTCAGCCGTTCGCCCGAAAGCCACGATATTGTGCCAATCGGTTCTCTCCTGCCATTGACCGTCTTTGTCCTTCCATCTCGAACCGGTGGCCAGGGAAAACTTCACCACCGGTCCGCCACTGGGCAGATACCGCAGTTCCGGGTCCTTTCCCAGGTTCCCGATAAGAATAACCTTGTTTACTCCTCTCATGGATAACCTCCAGATCTTCTGTTTTTCGCTGAATGCCAGGCACAAGATAGATCGCCGCGAGGTATTTGTCAACTTTTAATTTCCGATAATTTTGGTTGCCAAGAGGGCTATCTCTTCGTATTTTTTTTGTTAATCTCACAGAGGAACACCGAGATGTCTCTTCTGGATTTTGACACGAAGAAGACAACAAGGACGCTGGTGGCTTTTATTCGTGATTTCTGCAAGGGGGCGCATAAAGAGAAGGTGGTGGTGGGACTATCCGGAGGCTTGGATTCAGCGGTCGTGGCTTACCTGGCTTGCCGTGCTTTGGGAAATAAGAACGTTCTGGCCCTGATCCTGCCTTACAAACACAGCCATCCCCAAGGCATTCGGGATGCCCGAACCATCGCCAGGAGCCTGAAGATCAGAACAAAGCGGATCGACGTCACCCCCATGGTGGATGCTTACTACGGGCGACAGCCGGATGGAAGCCGCCTGAGAAAGGGGAACAAAATCGCCCGGGAGCGAATGTCCATCCTGTATGACTTTTCCGCCAGGGAAAAAGCTCTGGTGATGGGCACCGGCAACAGGACCGAAATCCTGCTGGGGTATTTTACCCTGCACGGCGACGGCGCCTGGGCCTTCAACCCCATCGG
>CAZPRG010000121.1:0-7880 GCA_964588675.1 uncultured Ignavibacteria bacterium | reverse complement strand
CTTACGGAGAGAATCTGGGCATGGCTTTTCAGATAACCGACGACCTTTTGGATTGGGTGGGGGAAACCAAGAAAACCGGCAAGGCGTTGGGAAACGACTTGCGGGAGGGTAAGATCACTCTGCCCCTGATACACACCCTGAGGGAGTGCAAGCCCGCCTCCAGAAAGAGGATTCTGAGGCTTCTGGAGAACGACTTCAATCCTAACGACTTCCAGGAAATCCTGTCCATGATAAAGGGAAACGGAGGAGTAGAGTATGTCCGCGGAAGAGCCAAGCGCTTCGGCGAGATGGCGCTTGGTAGTCTTTCGGGCATTAGAGACTCCGAATACAAGAAGGCTCTGATGGATCTGGTTCATTTCGTGATCCAGAGAGAAAGATAGGATTCCCCTGTCTCCCCGTCCACACCCGTTAAACCCACTGGACCAAGCTCCACCGGGTTCGACTTCATAAGCCGGCTCCTCGTTGAAAGCTTCGCGGCATTGTCAAAACGGCGCGTCTACTTCTGCGTATCTCTGTATAAGTGTTTAAACAGGAGTAAAACATCTTGTCCGGCATCGGCAAACTGACTCTCAGTCTTCAACTGGGGCATCTGGGCCTGGTGATCGCGGTCTTCCTTTTGGCCGTGGCCCTGGCCGTCTTCACCTATCGGCGCACCTTCCCTCCCTTGCCGAAAAAAAAGAAGGCGTTGCTCTTGACCTTGAGAATACTGGCCCTGTTTTCGCTTTTTCTGGCACTCTCCGAACCCATTCTGGGGATTGCCAAACGATACGTCCACCCGCCAGTTGTGGCCCTGCTGCTCGACCACTCCAAGAGCATGAACCTGAAAGGGCGGGATGCTACCAGGCTGGAGGAGCTTGCGGGTTTGGCAGCCGACCGGGCCTTCGACGAGATCGCATCGCGGACCAAACTGGAGGCTTTCGCTTTTGCCGATTCTCTGGTTCCCTTGGACTCCAGAGGACGACTTCCCGATTCCCTGGGCAATGCCACCTCCATGGGAGAAGCCATAAACTCCGTTGTGCAGAAACTCAAGGACGAGAATCTGGCGGCCATCGTCATCGCCGGCGACGGGGCCAACAATCTGGGAGAGGATCCGGTCTTGGCAGCCAGGTCCGCGGGTGTTCCGCTTTATGCCTGCGGCGTGGGCGATTATGTCCAGCCCCGCGATCTTTCGGTGGAGAGGATAACTTATCCGGACGTCGGCTACGTGGGAGACCAGATGACCGTGGAGGTGGACGTCTCCCAAACCGGGTTTGACCAGACCAGGGTTCCCCTGTCCATTGGGGAGAAGAAAACGACTTTGACCCGTAAGGACCTGACTTTGGGCAAGTCCGGCGGCACCCAGACCGTGAACTTGTCCATCACTCCGGAGGAGGCCGGATTGCATCAGTATCAGCTCAGCCTCCCGGTTATGGATGGAGAGTCGGTTAGGGAAAACAACCAGCGCACTTTCGCCATCAAGGTGCTCAAGAGCAAGATCAGCCTGCTGCTGGTTTCGGGCGACCTGAATTGGGAATACACCTTCCTGAAGCGAGCCCTGGACGGGGACGAGAACGTGAGGTTGGAGACCGTGGTTTATGGAAAGGAACAGCAACCTCTGGCCGGGAGATTCCCGCAGGGGACACAGGGATTGCAGCCTTTCGATATCCTCCTGTTTGTCGATCCTCCCAGATTCGTCCTGCGCGACCACAAGACCGAGATCAATGGTTTTCTATCCACTCAGGGAGGCTCCGCCCTGTTCCTGTTGGGCAAAGAATTCATGGACAGCCAGGCTTTTCTGGAAGTGGCCTCGATCTTGCCTTTCGATCCCGCGGGCAGCAGCATCACCTTCTCCTCAGCCAGCGTGAACCTGGAGTTGACCGAGGACGGGAAGTTGCATCCGGTCACCCGGCTGGCGGACAACCTGGAGGAGAACGCCAAGATATGGTCCGACCTTCCCCCCTTCCAGGGCGTGGTCACACTGGGCGCGGCGACCAAAGACGCCACCACCCTGGCGCAGTTTGAGAATCCTTTGCGCTCGGCCTATCCGGCTCCGGCCATAGCAGTGAGGAATCACGGTAAAGGCAAGGTGCTGGCCATCACGGTGACCCCTTTCTGGCGATTCGACTTTCTGCTGTGGGGAATCGGGAAGAACGACCAAGCCTACCGCAAGTTCTGGAACAACTGCGTCAGATGGCTGGCGGTCAGGGAGGACATGGACCTGGTCAACGTTTACACCGACAAGAGAATCTACATGGGCGGCGAAAGCATCCAGTTTGCGGCCAAGATATTCGACCAGAACTACCAGAAACTGAATGACGCCTCGGTGGTGGTGACCATCAAGGGCCAAGCCTTGCCCGATTCCGAGCTGGTGAGCCTCAGCCTGAACCAAACCGGAGATTACCAGGCCAGGTTGGGGGCGTTGCCGCCCGGTGATTACTCCTACGAGGGGCAGGTCTTCAGGGACGGGGAGAAGATAGGCGCCAAAAAAGGCGAGTTCTCGGTGGAGCAGTACAGCATGGAGGACTCCGATCTGAAGACCAACTTTGATCTTCTCAAAAGGATGGCCGAGGTCTCCGGCGGGAAGTATTATCAGAAGGAAGACATCGGAAACTTGAGCCGGGATCTGAACGTCTCGCAGAAGGAAGAGGTGCGACAAAGGGAAATCCGGCTCTGGAACAGTCCCCTGCTGCTGGTGATATTCGTCCTGTGCCTTTCCATCGAGTGGGCCGTAAGAAAAAGATCGCAGCTTCTTTAGAGATACTTCCCTCTGCCACCGATAGCGGCGCCTCACGCCGCAGGACGACTTATCCTTTCTCACACCCCCATTTTTCCCTTGCGGATCGTTTTCTTTCGGTTAGATTAGCCCCAGAACAACAACCTGTATCGTTCCGGAGGAGGAAGAAGAATATGCCGGCTATAATCGGATGTCATGCCCGCGAGATTTTGGATTCACGAGGCAATCCCACCATCGAGGTGGACGTGCTTTTGGAAGACGGTTCCTTCGGGAGGGCGGCCGTGCCCTCCGGAGCTTCAACCGGCGAGCACGAGGCTTTGGAGCTGAGGGATAAGGACCCTGGTCGCTATGGAGGCAAGGGCGTTACCAAAGCCGTGGCCAACGTAAACGACGTGATTGCCCCGAAGTTGCTGGGAGAGGAGCTGGACCCGCTGGATCAGGTGGCGCTGGACAAGTTCTTGATCGACTTGGACGGCACAGAGGATAAAAGCCATCTGGGAGCAAACGCCATACTGGGCGTTTCGCTGGCTGCCTGCAAAGCTGCTACCTTTTGCTGCGATCTGCCCTTGTACCAGTACATCGGCGGGGTCAACTCCAAGCTGCTTCCCGTGCCTCAGATGAACATTCTAAACGGCGGATCGCACGCGGACAACAACGTGGACCTGCAGGAGTTTATGATCCTGCCTGTGGGCGCGCCCAATTTCAAAGAGGCTCTCAGGATAGGCGCGGAGGTGTTTCACAATCTCAAAAGCGTGCTCAAGAGCAAAAACCACAACACTAACGTGGGTGATGAAGGAGGCTTTGCTCCCAACCTCCAGTCCAACGAAGAAGCTCTGCAGATGATAATACAGGGCATCGAGAAGGCCGGTTACAAACCAGGGGAACAGGTGCTTTTGGCCCTGGACCCCGCCGCCTCGGAGTTCTACGACGAGAAGGAGAAAGTCTACAATCTCAAAGCCGAAGGCAAGAAGCTCAACTCCGAGCAGATGATCGAGTTCTACGAAAATCTGGTCAACAAATACCCCATCATCTCCATCGAGGACGGGCTGGCGCAGGATGATTGGGACGGATGGGTGAAACTGACTGCGAAGCTGGGAAAGAGAATCCAGATCGTGGGAGACGATCTTTACGTTACCAACATGAAGCGGCTGGCAAAAGGCATCGAGCTGAAGGCGACTAATTCCATTCTCATCAAGCTCAATCAAATCGGCACGCTGACCGAGACCTTAGACGCCATGGAAATGGCGAAGAAGTCCGGCTTTACCGCAGTCGTCTCTCACAGATCGGGAGAGACAGAGGACACCACCATAGCCGACGTGGTGGTGGCCACCAATGCCGGACAGATAAAGACCGGCTCGGTCTCGCGCACCGACAGAATCTGCAAATACAACCGACTGCTGCGCATCGAGGAGGAATTGAAGGAAAGGGCGCAGTTTTTCGGGAAGAAAGTCTTTTACAGCATCGCAGGCAGATAAGCAAGGATCTACGGAGACTTTTCTCTCCTTGTTCGGGAGAGGCCCAAGGTAGAGGGGCCAACCGGTACTTGGCTATTGTAGGTCCGTTCCAACGGGAGAAGAAGATTCCCTCATGGCCAGAAGGAAGAGAAAAAGAGAATTTCCCGCCAGTAACTTCTTCAACCAGGTTAAAGCCCGGAGCGTCAAGAAGAAGAAAACCATCAAGAGGGTTCTGCTGGTTCTGGCCCTCGGCTTTCTGGCCTACCGTTTCATGACCGGCCCTTACGGTTTCATCCAGATTCACTCTCTCTGGCAGGAGAAAAAGGGTCTGGAAGAACAGTCTCGTATGCTGGATGCCGAGATCATCGACTCGCAGATCGAGAAAAAGAGGCTGACCGACGACGAGTTCTATCTCGAAAAGCAAGCCAGGGAGAGATTGAGAATGGTGAAGGAGGGCGAAAAACTGTATCAGATCGTCGACACCGACAATTCCGACCGGGCCGAAAAACCGAAATCCTCCCCATCTCCTTCACCCGACTCCCTCTCCCCATGAGCATCACCAAGGCGGAAGCCATCGTACTGAAAAGCATCAAATTCGGCGACACCTCCAGAATCGCCACCCTTTACACCAACGATCACGGGAAGATCAAGGTTATCGCCAAGGGCATCCGAAAGCCCAAGAGTAGGCTGGCCGGCGCGCTGCAGACCTTCGCGCACATCCAGATCGTCTTCTACAAGAAGCGCACTGCAGAGATCTATCTTTTATCACAGGCCGACACGGTCCAGTCGCATCAATCACTGTACAAGGACCTGAACCGGTACGTGTATGCCTCGGCCGTGCTGGAGCTTTTGGATCGGTTGGTCACCGGAGAGGAGGCCAATCCCAGGCTTTTCGAGCTGACATTGGGCATTCTCCGGCTTCTGGAGATTTGTCCTTTGGATTCACTGGAACAGACCTTCTGCTTTTTCGCCATGAAGCTGGCGGAAGTTTTGGGTTACCGGCCCAAGTTCGACAAATGCGTCGGTTGCGGCTGCAGGGTTGACGTGAGGCTGGTTCTGTTCAGTCCGGAGAAGGGCGGAGTCGTCTGCAGAAAGTGTGCCTCCGGCGATCAGGCCTATCTCAGGTTGCCGGCCGACGCGGTGGCCTCCGCGCTAAAACTCCAATCCATAAAGACCGAAGAGTTAAATGCGTATCACATTCCGAAGAAGTATCGAAGGGACATACTCAAGGTGCTCTTGGCCCTGCTGGAGTACCATACGGAAAGACGAAAGGACCTAAAGTCGTTGGAATTGCTGAACACCGATAAGGAACTCACCTGACGGGAGTTTTCGGATCAAGGAGGACATGTGACGGCAAAGAAAGAACCCGATCTGATGGACAAGCTGGTCTCACTGTGCAAGAGGAGGGGTTTCATCTTCCAGTCGTCGGAGATCTACGGCGGCATAAACAGCTGTTGGGATTACGGACCCATGGGCGTGGAGATGAAGAGGAACATCAAAGACTACTGGTGGAGGACCATGACCCAGTATCGCAACGACATCGAGGGCATCGACGCCGCCATCCTCATGCATCCCAAGGTGTGGGAGACCTCCGGGCACGTGGAGGGTTTCAGCGATCCCTTGGTGGACTGCAAGAAGTGCAAGCAGCGCTTCCGGGCGGACGAGGTCGAAGGCTCGGTATGCCCCGCTTGCGGCGGAGAGCTGACCGAGGCGCGCATGTTCAACCTCATGTTCAAAACGCACATGGGCCCGGTGGAGGATGCAGGCTCGGTGGTCTACCTGAGGCCCGAAACCGCGCAGGGCATCTACGTTAATTTCTTAAACGTGATGGGGCCGTCGCGTCAGAAGATACCTTTCGGCATCGCCCAAATCGGCAAGGCCTTCCGAAACGAAATCTCCCCGGGCAACTTCGTTTTTCGCTCCAGGGAATTCGAGCAGATGGAGATGCAGTACTTCATCAATCCCAAAGAGGACGAGAAGTGGCTGGAGTACTGGAGAGAACAGAGGATGAGCTGGTATCTGGATATCGGAATCGAAAAGGAGAATCTGAGATTCCACCAGCACGAGAAGAAGGAGCTGGCGCACTACGCCAAGATGGCCTGGGACATCGAATACAGCTTCCCCTTCGGCTGGAAGGAGATCGAGGGCATACACAACCGCACGGATTTCGACCTGTCCCGGCACAGCCAGGCTACGGGCAAGGATCTTGCGTATTTCGACGACCAGACCAGGGAAAAGTACATTCCATACATAATAGAGACCTCCGCAGGCGTCGACCGGACCATGCTGGTGTGTCTGGTGGATGCCTACCATGAGGAAGAGGTGAAGAGCGAGAAGCGGATAGTCCTGAAGCTGGATCCCAAGATCGCGCCTTTCAAAGCTTCTATTCTGCCATTGGTGAACCGGGATAACATGCCGGAGATAGCTCAGAAGATCGCCAAGATGCTGAGGCCGCATTTTCCCATATTTTATGATGACAAGGGCGCGGTGGGAAGACGCTACCGCAGGCAGGACGAGGCCGGCACGCCGTTCGGCATCACTGTGGACTCGCAGACACTGGAAGATCAAACCGTGACCCTGCGGGAGAGGGACTCCATGGAGCAGACCAGGCACAAAATCGACGATCTGGCCAACCTCCTGAACAATAGGATTTGGGGAGACAGGACTTGAAGCCCCGCATTCAGATGTCCTGATCTGCCGGACAAAAACAGCGCAGGACGAAATCATCCTGCGCCAGGCTTTGAGCTTTTCAATCTGAACCCAAGAGAGATTTTCTAGATACCCGATTGTCGGACGGGACCGTCTGGTCATCGGGCCGTATGCTCGGTCCTCACGCGCGCACGACTTCCGTCTTCTCGATCGCCTTGCAGTAAAGCTCTACGTATTTCTTCGCCGATGCCTGCCAGGAGAAATCCCTGCCCATTCCGTTTTGCATCAATCTCGTCCAAGCCTTCTTGTCTTTATAAACCTGTAAGGCAAGTCTGATGGTGTCGAGGAGCTCCGAGGCCTCATAATCCTTGAAAACAAAACCTGTACCCTCGCCCGCGCTGGGATCATAATTGTCTATGGTGTCGGCTAGTCCTCCGGTCCTGCGAACGATGGGCACGGTTCCATACTTCAGGCTGTAAAGCTGGTTTAAGCCGCAGGGCTCGTATCTGGAAGGCATGACGAACATATCGCTGCCGGCCTCGATGAGATGGGCCAGCGGATTGTCGAAGCGCAAATTGACCGAGATCTTCTTCGGATATTTGGACTGCATCCGGGTGAACAAACGGTGATACTTTTCATCCCCGGTTCCCAAAATCACCATCTGCAAGTCACCGGAGAGAAGCTCGTCCGATATCTCCGCCAGAAGATCGAACCCCTTCTGGTCGGCCAGGCGGGAGATTATTCCGATCACCGGAACGTCTCGTCTTGGCTGGGGGAGACCACATTGTTTGCGCAGCTCTTTCGTGCTTCTCTTCTTCCCGGAGAGATCCTCCCGGCTGAATCTCGCCGGAATGAACTTGTCATTCTCGGGCGACCAGATCCCATAGTCGATTCCGTTCACTATTCCGTATAGGTCCCCATTCCTGGTTCTCAAAACCCCCTCCAGGCCATAGCCGTACTCGGAACTGGATTGTATTTCCACCGCATAGGTTTCGGACACGGTGTTCACCACGTCCGCATAGGAAATGCCCGCTTTCATGAAGTTGACGTTGCCCCAGAATTCA
>CAZPRG010000120.1:0-7915 GCA_964588675.1 uncultured Ignavibacteria bacterium | reverse complement strand
CCCACCTTGTCCCATGGGGCGGGCGGACACAAACAGCGACGGCATAGTCAACATTGGCGACGCGCTGAGGGTGCTCAATTATTTGTTCAAAAGCGGCCCGGCACCAGAGTGTCCCGGCATCTGGTAAGCTGGACTGACGAACAGACGTGAAACATCTCTCATACTATGAGGGAGGCAAAGGAAGGGGATAGCCTGAAAGGCTATCCCTTCTTGTATCTCGGCTCCCCTCGTCGGCTTGTGCAAACGGGGAAGACCCGCTGTTCCGCCGGACGCGGGTTGATCTCCACCGGAACTGCCGGAGAGCGGGTTTTCGCTTGACAAACCATACCGCAAGTCAGTTATTACCAAAAATGAATCTCGCTTCGACAATGATGTCATGAATCTTCTCCAGATCTTAGATGAATTAAAGCAGAACCAGCGCTATCAGGAGTGTATTTCGCACTGGGAGGTGATTCCGCCCAGGCAAGCAGTCCTTGCCGAGTTTCCTCCCAGCGTGAATCCGCGCGTCAAGTCGGTCCTGCAAAAAAGGGGAATCAACCGGCTGTACTCCCATCAGGCCACGGCCATCGAGAAGATCCTTTCCGGGAAGAACGTGGTGATCGTAACTCCCACCGCTTCCGGCAAGACCCTGTGCTACAATCTTCCGGTGGTCAACTCGGTGCTGGAGAATCCCTCGGCCAGAGCGCTCTATCTGTTCCCTACGAAGGCACTGTCTCAAGATCAGGTGGCCGAACTTCACGAGATGGTCACCGATCTGGAAGCTGATATCAAAACCTATACTTTCGATGGCGACACTCCCCGCTCGGCCAGGGCCGCCATCCGCACCGCCGGTCACATAGTGGTGACCAATCCGGACATGCTTCACTCGGGAATCCTGCCTCATCACACCCGATGGATCAAACTGTTCGAGAATCTGAGATACGTGGTGATAGACGAAATCCATCACTATCGAGGCGTGTTCGGCAGCCACCTGGCGAACGTCATCCGAAGACTGAAGAGAGTCTGCAGGTTCTACGGCTCGAATCCGCAGTTCATCTGCTGCTCGGCTACCATCGCCAACCCGGCCGAGCTGGCGCGGAAAATCACCGAAGAAGAGGTGGATTTGGTGGACAACAACGGCGCTCCGCGCGGAGAGAAACACTTCATTCTGTATAATCCTCCAGTAGTGAACAAGGAACTGGGGATCAGAAGGTCCTACATAAAGGAAGCCCAGAGGATGGCGGAGAAGTTTCTGACCAACGACGTGCAGACTATCGTATTTGCCCGTTCCCGGCTGCGCGTGGAGATTCTTCTGACCTATCTGCGGGAAGCCATGCGCAGGGCCAAGAGGTCTCCGGATTCCCTGAGGGGATACCGGGGCGGCTATCTTCCGCTTCAGAGGAGAGAGATAGAAAGGGGACTGAGAGAGGGTAAGATTAGGGGAGTGGTTTCCACCAACGCCCTGGAGCTGGGAATCGACATCGGGCAGTTGGACGTATGCGTGATGGCGGGCTATCCGGGCAACATCGCTTCCACCTGGCAGCAGGCGGGAAGGGCCGGCCGCAGAACCGACGTGTCGGTGGCCGTTCTGGTGGCCAACAGCTCGCCTCTGGATCAGTTCATGATCAACCATCCCGACTACTTCCTGGGGCAGTCCCCCGAATCCGGCATAGTGGACCCCAACAACCTGGTGATCCTGGTCAGCCATCTCAAATGCGCCGCCTTCGAGCTGCCTTTCACCGACGGCGAGGAGTTCGGAGTTGGGGAGACGGAGAAGATATTGGCGCATCTGGAGCAACAGAAGATATTGCATCACGTGGACGGCAAGTGGCACTGGACCTCGGAGGTGTATCCGGCCGAACAGGTAAGCCTGCGAAGCGCGGCCACGGAGAATTTCGTGATCTTAGATTCCACCGACAGAAACAGGATCATCGGGGAGATGGACTACTTCAGCGCCCCGGTGTTCCTTTATAAGGACGCTATTTACCTTCACGCGGCCGATCAGTACCAGATAGAGGAACTGGACTGGGACGGGAAGAAGGCTTATGCCAAGGAAGTGGACGTGGACTACTACACGGACGCCATCACCAAGACGGACATCAAGGTCCTGGAGGTGACCCAGAAGACGGAAGGGACTGAGGGTAACCGGGCCTTCGGCGAAGTGTCGGTCACCACCCTGGCCACCCAGTACAAGAAGATCAAGTTCGCCACCCACGAAAACGTAGGGTACGGGCAGATAAACCTGCCCGAGCAGGAGATGCATACCACCGCCTTTTGGATCGAGCTTCCGGGCGACGTGAGTTCCAAGCTGGATTTAACCGGAGAACAATTGGGGGGCAGCTTGAGAGCCCTGGCCAATCTGCTGCGAAACGTGGTTCCCCTGTGGGTGATGTGCGATCCCAGGGACATACGGACTTTTCCCCAGGTTAAATCGCCCTTCTCCGATCGTCCCACGGTTTACGTCTACGACAACTACCCGGGAGGAGTGGGTTTCTCACAAAAACTGTTTTTTCTTTCTCGGGAGATGTGGCAGGCCTGCCGGGACATGATCCGATCCTGCGGATGCGAGGATGGCTGTCCCTCCTGCGTGGGGCCCCAGTTGGAGGTGGGTGAGAAGGGGAAAATCGGAGCACTCAAGCTGACGCAGTGGCTTTTGGGCGAAAGCACGGCCTGACCAAGTGAGCTCCTCTGCTTTCACGTATAGGTCCGGGTAGTACCCTCCCAAACGAATAATCCTCGATCGGCCTGACACAAAGCTGCCGGATGCGGTCGATCATGCCGGCGTCGAACCAAGTCTCCGCAAAATCAGATTCTCAATCCTCTCCTTCAAGTCAAGCCACAGTCCGACGCGGCCCGGATGATCCACTTGGTCCGCAGCCTTATATGCGCACGCGAAAATTCCGCTGCCGGAATGAAGATAGGTTTTTTCCTGCCGATACTATTTCTACGAAAAGAGACTTTTCCGCAAGAACGTTCAACCTTTAAGGCCATGAAACAAATACTGGTGGTGGGGTCAGATCCGAAGATCTCTCAGGACTTGGACAAACATTTGGACCCGAGAGAATTCAGACTGTTGGTTTCTCCCCACGGCAAGGGATTGCTGGCCTCCTTGGCCAACGCCCGGCCGGACTTAGTGATTCTGGATCTGAACCTGGCAGATCAGTCGGGGACCGAAACCGTGAACAAAATCCGAGAGCTGAACTCCGATCTCCCCTTGATCGTTCTGTCCAGGAACCCGGTTCGTCAGGAGAAAGAGAAAAAGCAACGAAACCTGGCGGTGGTGGGATTGCCGGCGCAGATGGAGCAGGTGGCTTTGATGGTCAAACAGACCCTCACTCCGGAGCCGGCGGCAGGCAGGCAGAAGGTGCTTCTGGGCTCGGTCCGGCTGTCCGCCCGGAAATCCACTTCGGAGCATCGGTCGACCGGGGGTCATGATCCCTCACCGGCGGCGGGTTCGGGGAATCAGGATTTTCAACACGTATTCGAGGAAGCGCTGTCTCCCATCTTCAGTCGGATACTCAAAGAGTGCAGAGGCCAGGTTTACGAGCGTCTGCTCTCGGGGTTGGAGAAAACCATCATCTCCGAGGTGCTGAGGCACGTCAATCATAACCAGGTACGGGCATCGCAGCTTCTGGGCATATCCCGAAACACCCTAAGAGAGAGAATGAAGAGGTTCGATGTCTTTTGAGTATTCCCGCCGGATTCCCACCGGATGAATGTCTTGTCTTGCTTTCCCCTCCACACTGTACTGAGAGATTCCTTCAAGGACCAAATCTACCCTTGAGGCCGCTGTCGAGGGCTAAAAAGGAAGGGCATTCTGTCGATAATATTAGTGTGCCGACATCGATAGTCAGGCCAAGCACATAGGCGGCCTCTGCGGTGGATCGTCCCCGGAAGGACATTTCCGCGACCGTCCACCGTCTGATCCCCTTGGTTTTTCTTTTCATTTTGCGATCGAGCGAGAGATTTCGGTTGGACAATGATATGGGCGCGCAAGTTATCTCGGTGGCGCGACTTGACGGCGAGCCTTCCACCTCTAACCTATTCCCCGGAGGTTGAAGATGTATGAGTTGGTGTTCGACCTGGGAATCGTCCTTTTGTCTGTGTCGGTTCTACTTGTGACACTCAGGCGGCGAAACGGGCATTTGGAGTACCAGCCGCGCAGCCGAAAAGCGATAACGATGGGAGCGGCGTTATTGGTCATAGCCGGTGCCGTCAACATGGCGGGCATTCTGACTCCGGACCGGGCCGGCTGGGGGAGGTGGTTGCAGATACTTCGCCCCGCGGGGACGGTGGTTTGCCTGGCCGGCGCAGCACTGGCGATTCTGGGCCTGACCGTGTGGTTCGGCTCGCTGGTGAAGACTCGGGGCGCGGCGGACCGACGGCTGCGCCAGTTGGCCTGCGTTAAGGCCCTCCTGGCCGAGATGAATCGGCATGCGGGGTTGGAGCAGATGTTGGAGGCGTCACTGTCGCAGCTGGTGAACGTGATGGGATATGGAATGGGGGTGGCGTACCGCTGCGGTCCCGGTTCCTCCCACATGACGCTGGTGGCTCACGTAGGAGTGCGCATCAAGAACGTCTTTCACCTACATGATCTGTGGCACAAGAATCCGTCGTACGAAAAGGCTCAAAGCTCCGGGATGATCATCACCACGGCCGACGTGGCAGGCCTTCCGGAACAGGGCACGGTGTTTCCCCCAGGGGAGGGGTTGCGCTCGCTGGCTTGCGTGCCCATCACCTTCTCCGGAAAGACCATTGGAGTTCTGGGCCTCTACGATACCAGAGCCGATCGTTTCTCCTACCAGGAGAATCAGTTCCTGACCAGCGTGGGGGAAATGCTGGGTCTGGCAGCCGAGCAGACCTTGGCGCAAGTGGAGAGCAAAAGGAGGAGGGATGGCGTCTCCGCGGTGGGAAACCTGCTCGCGGTCGCCGGGCAGAGCGGTTCTCTGGAAGATGCTTTTCCCCGATTTTCCGAAGAGATCAAGAGAGTCATGGAAGTCGACCATCTGTCCCTGGTTGTGACCGCCGGTCCCCGACAAGACGTGAGGGTTCTGTCGGTGGGGCAGTCCGGCGGCTTGCTGGTGGAACGAAGGGTCCACTTCGGCCCTGGAAGAGAAGCCGAACAGGAAGTGATGGAATCCGGAGCTTTGCGGGTGGATGACGATCTTTCCGAAGGGGGAGGTACGGAGGCAACCATGTCCGGAGTTGCGGGGGTCAGGTCGCGCATCATACTCCCGCTGCGAGCAGAAGGGTTTTTCCGGGGAGCGCTATGCCTGGGCCACAGAAGGCCACACTTCTACCGCGCCCAGGACGCCGACTGGCTCCGGCCTCTGACTTTGGCCATCGGCCAGATGATCGTGCGGGACGAATTGATGAGGCGATTGGACAAGCAGAAGGTTCTCGCCCGGTCGGCCCGCGATTTCGACGGCAAGCTGGCGGAAGACGAAGAGCTCCGCGATCTGTTGGAGAACGTGGCCTTCAGCCTGGTGGCCCACATTCCACGAAGCTTGGCCAGAGTGACGCTTCTCTCCAAGTCGAGGGACCAACTGCTCAACTGCGCCTCGCATCAGATCAGACCGGGGGGGATAAGCCTCAGGGGCGACGAACGGTTTCCGTTGGATGAGCTCCCCTGGCACCGTTTGACCCTGGAGGCAAAAAGGCCCATGCTCGTCAACCAGGGGGATCCGGAGAGTTGGATGTCGGGGCGGGAAGCCCAGTTGATCATGGATCGCGGGATCGGTTCGGCTCTTCTGGTTCCGGTGATGTTGGACGGCAAAGCCGTGGGGATAATCTCCCTGGGAGAGATGCGCCGGTGGGATCGTCAGCCGTTGAGCAGGCAGGAAGCGGACTTCGTGCGCCACAAGGCGGATCAACTTTCACTGGCGCTCAAAGAAGCTCTCCTGCGGCGCTCCAACAGGCAGCTGGGCCAGAGACTGGCGCGCCTGAAGCCCGGCGGACCGGGGATTTTGACGCAAGAGGAGCTGTCGGATTTGAGTTACCAGATGGCCAACCCCCTGACCTCCATTCGAGGCTCGGCTGAGCTCCTCAGGCTGAGGGAGCCGGGGCTTGGTCCCCATAGTATGAGGTACTTGAGCAACATCGAAAGGGGAGTGGATCGAATTCAGGAGGCCTTCGAGGAGTTCCTGTGTCGAACGAGAACCGGCACAGAACCCCAGGGAACCAAGATCCATGACTCCCAGTCCGGAGAAGTCTTCTCGAATGCCTTTTTGGCGTGAGACCACGCCCAGCAAAACGGACATCAGATCGGAATTAGAATGAAATCCTGGCCGTTCCCGTCCAAGAGTTTCTCCCTTAAAGCGAGGCTGCTTTTTCCTGCATCGCTGGTGATGGCAGCCGCGTCGCTTTGTCTTCTCATCCTGCGCCTGGTGACCCATCCGGTGCCGACGCCGGGGGCCCTGGCGGTTCCCCTGCTGGTTTTCCTGGCGAGCGCGATGGGAGCAGCCTTGGGTGTCTACCACAAGAGCGTGTTTCCCCTTAGGAGGCTCATGGATGAGCTTGCTTCGCGCCATCCAGGCCTTTCTCCGGAAAAGAACCCAGCGGCGGCGCTGTCTTTCCTGGCGGAACATGCTCATCGGACGGAGGAGAATCTGAAGGGAGAAAAGGATCGGACCAAGACGCTGAGAACCAGGCTGGCGGCGCTTAGCGCAGTGACGGCGGGCGTCAGCCAGAATACTGACATGGACCAGTCGCTGAGCGAGGTTCTGGATACGGTTCTGGATCTGACCGGATTCCAAGGTGGAATGATCTTCCTGCGGGGAGGAGAGAAGGACCATTGGGACATTCGGGCATTCAAAGGGATGCCCCTGGAGAGCATGTGGAGCGGCGCCTTGGCCCGAGCGGGACAAGCCATCCTGCGCCAGGTGTCCCGCCGACGTCAACTGGTTTTCGTCTCCGGAGCGGATCAGGACACACAAAGGAAAGCTCAGTTCTTCAGAAGCCGGGGCATAGGGACCCTCCTGGCCATCCCTTTTCTGGCAAAGGGGCTGGTTTACGGTGCAGCGCTGTTGGTCAGTCCCCAGGCCAAGGAGACCAGCCTGGAGGAGAACGAATTGCTGGAAGCCATCGGCCAGCAGCTGGGATTGGCCGTGAGCGGCGCCAGCTCGGTCTCGGAGTGGGCCAGAAAGTCACGCGATCTATCGGTGCTGGTGGAGGCCTATTCGGCCTTGTCCGGCAGCCTGGATCCCCAGAGAATCTTGAGCATCCTGGGGGAGAGGATGATGAGGGTTCTGGGCGCGGAGTTTTCTTACACGGTAATTCTGGACGCGGACGGGAAGCACCTCATCTTCGAGACGTTCTCCTCGGCTCGGAAAGCAGTTCCCTCGGTCAAGTTGGGAGAGAAGATTAATAGGAATCAACTCCCTCTGTACCAGAAGGCGATCGCCACCAACAGAATGATTCGGATCAGGGGCGAAGGACAGCTGAGCCCACACGAGCGCCGGCTGGTTCCCTCCCAGGAAGCAGGTGAGGTTCTTCTGATCCCATTGGGCAGCGAAGAGCGGGCGGTGGGGTTGATAGGGGTGGGACTTGCAGGATCAGCGGAGCCCGATGCGGGAACCCTGGACCTGGGGAAATCCCTGGCCAGGCACGCGGCATCCGCGTTGCAGAAGGCTCAGGCCTATCAGGACGTCCGGCAGAAGGCGGACGAGCTTTTTTCTCTGTACCAGATGACGCAGAAGCTATACTCCATTCTAGACTGGGAAAAACTCTTGGACGAGATCCTGAAGGTGGTGGTCCAGTCCTTTGGTTATCTGAATTCGGCCATTCTTCTGGCGGATACCGAAAAGCGGGAGCTTTACGTCAAGGCGGCCCAGGGCTTCCCGGATGAGCGCATAAAGGATCTGAGAATAAAGATTGGAGAGGAAGGCATTACCGGTTGGGTGGCCCAAACCGGACAGCCCTTAGTGGTGGAGGACGT
>CAZPRG010000119.1:0-7927 GCA_964588675.1 uncultured Ignavibacteria bacterium | reverse complement strand
GAGAGATGTCGGAAGACATATTCGGATCAGATCAGATCAAAGAAGAGCCCGGGGATGCCGGGCATCCCGAAATGGACGAAGAGGCGCGCCGGAAGATGGTGGAGGAGGGCAAGGCTGCGGCCATGTTGGGATACATTCCCTTCATGTGCTTCGTTCCGCTGGTCAAGATGAAGGACAATCCCTTCGCACTGAAGCACGGAAAGCAGGGATTGCTTCTGTTCATCATCGAGATGGTGGCGGTGGTTTTTCTCCTTCCCAAGATAGGCGATCTTCTGTGGGGCGCGGTTATCGTGCTGTGCCTGGCCGCGGCAGTAGCAGGAGTTTTCTTCGCCCTTCAGGGCCAGGAGTGGAAGGTTCCTTTCATCGGCCACTGGGCGGACAAGTTCAAGATCTGAGCATCACAAGCGAACCATGTTCAGACCCTGCCGGGCGCCGACGTTCAATGACGGAAATCGCATCGCGCCGGATGAGGCAAGCTTGAGGCTTCCGCCGCGCGGGAGCCTTTTCGATAGATAAGGGAGAGAGCATTCGATTCCCATGAGGAGCTGAGGGGAATGCGGGTGAGAAGAGCGAAGACCGTCGATCCGTTCTGCCAAGAGGGTGGTTTAGGTGAACGGAGGTCAGCTCAAATCGACTGAATTTGCCAGAGGATCGGCTAGGCGGCCAGAAACTCCCGCCATCAAAGGAAGCAAGGTGAACCTATGATCTATCCAGTGTTTGCGATATCCCTTCTCAGTCTGGCGCTGGCGGTCTATCTGGCCAGAACGGTCCTGCGGGCCGATCGGGGAGGCCCGGACATGACAGAGATCGCCGATGCCATCAAGGAGGGTGCGGAGGCGTTTCTGAGAAGACAATACCGGACCATAATCATGCTGGGCCTGGTTCTGGCCGTGGTTCTTTTGTTATTCTATAAATTCAGCGGCAGCCCCAGCGTCAAAGGCTTGGGTCCTTCCATCTACTGGAAGGTAACGGTTTCCTTTCTGATCGGCGCGTCCTGTTCTCTGATTGCCGGATACGTCGGCATGTTCGTCTCCATTCGCACCAACGTGCGGGCAGCTTCCGCCCTGGGAAGCAGCCTGGACCGCGCTCTGAGGATAGCACTGCATGGAGGGGCGGTGTCCGGTCTGTTTGTGGTGGGGATGAGCCTGTTGGGAGTGGCAGGTCTTTTCTATTTGTTTGGAGGGCTGAAACATCCCACCGAGGTGCCCGTGGAAATCGTGGGTTTCGGCTTCGGGGCCAGCTTCGTGGCCCTGTTTGCTCAATTGGGAGGGGGAATTTATACCAAGGCGGCGGACGTGGGAGCTGATCTGGTAGGCAAGGTGGAAGCGGGAATTCCGGAGGACGATCCCAGGAACCCGGCGGTGATTGCGGACTTAGTAGGTGATAACGTGGGCGACTGCGCCGGCCGAGGCGCCGATCTCTTCGAGTCGACCGCCGCCGAGAACATAGGCGCTATGATTTTGGGCATTGCCCTTTTCCCCAAGTTCGGAATCGGGGGTATTCTCTTTCCTCTGTTCGCACGGGCCTGCGGGCTGGTGGCCACCTGGGTGGGCATTTCGGTGGTGAGGACCAAAGAGGATGCCGATCCCATGAAAGCCCTCAACCGGGGCTACTACGTGACCACCATTCTGGCCGTGGCCGGATTCTATTTGGCAGTCCGGGAGCTCCTGGGAAACAACATATGGCTGTTCCTTGCCGGAGTCATCGGAATTATGACCGCCCTGGCTTTCGTATACATCACCCAATACTACACCGAATCCAGGTTCCGGCCGGTCAGATCCATAGCCGAAGCGTCGCAGACCGGCGCTGCCACTAACATCATCACCGGTCTTTCTGTGGCCATGGAATGCACCGGCCTGCCGGTGATCGTGATCTCCGCTGCGCTTTTGGGGGCCTATTACTGCGGCCGGGCAGCGCTTCCCGAGGTGAGCGGCGCAGGGCTTTACGGAACGGCGGTTGCCACCATGGGGATGTTGGCTCCCTGCGCCTATGTTTTGGCCATGGATACTTTCGGTCCCATTACCGATAATGCCGCCGGTATCATCGAGATGTCCAACTCCCCGGAGGAGACCCGGAAAAAGGCGGACAGATTGGATGCCGTGGGCAACACCACCAAGGCCCTGACCAAGGGTTATGCCATCGGCAGTGCGGCCCTGGCGGCGTTTTTGCTTTTCGCTGCTTATCTGAATGAGGTGGAGAAAGTCACCGGGACCCCTGTGCATGTGGATCTCACCCGTGTGCCGGTGTTTGTGGGAGCGTTGATCGGCGCAGGCTTGATATTCGTCTTCAGCGCATTTGCCGTTCGGGCAGTGGGTCGGGCGGCTTATTATGTTATAAACGAAGTCAGGCGACAGTTCAAGGCAGATCCGGGAATCATGGCCGGAACTTCCAAACCGGATTACGGACGGTGCGTGGACATCGTCACCGCCGGAGCCTTAAAGCAGATGATCCTTCCCGGAATGCTGCCGGTGCTGGTTCCCGTGGCTGTGGGTTTTTCCTTCAAGTATCTCCCGGTATCCTCCGGCAGACCTGGTGCCGAAGCCGTAGCGGCCTTGCTGATGGTGGGAACCATAGCCGGAATACTTATGGCCAATCTCATGAATAATGGGGGCGGGGCCTGGGACAACGCCAAGAAATACATCGAGACCGGGATGCTTGGCGGCAAGCAATCCGAAACGCACAAAGCGGCGGTGGTAGGCGACACCGTGGGGGATCCCTTAAAGGATACGGCCGGGCCGTCGCTTCACGTGGTGATCAAGCTGCTGAGCACGATCACCCTGGTTCTTGCGCCGCTATTTCTGTAAGGGAGTCGGGTTACAACGCCTTTGCCGGGGGGTGCTTAACGCAACTGCGAGTAAAAGGAGGTGATTGAGGTTGTGTCAGGTAGAGAGGGAACGTCCTATAACCTATATTATGTCAACTTACTCCTCTCACGGGATATTTCACTAACCACCCCTTCTCTCTATTTGACCACCAGATTCACCAACTTATTCGGCACGAAGACGCTTTTGACGATTTTCTTGCCCGCCAGGAACTTCTTCACCTTCTCATCCTTTAACGCCAGCTCTTTGGCCTTATCCTCAGGGGTGTCCAGAGGAATGCTCATCGACGCCCGCAGCTTGCCGTTCACCTGCACCACGAACGTGATCTGTTCCTCGACTATGGCCTCCTGGTCATAGCCTGGCCACTTGGCCCCAAAAACACTGTCCGCATGCCCCAGCATTTCCCAAAGCTCCTCTGCCAGGTGCGGCGCGAACGGGCCCAGAAGCTGCGTTAAACTCTCCACGCAGAGTCGAAGCACTTTTGAAGTCTTGGAATCAAGGTCGTCCATGACGTTCAGAAGCTCCATCATAGATGCGATTGCCGTGTTGAGTTGCAGCGCGCCGATGTCCTCTTCGACCTTCTTTATGACCTGGTTCAGTTTCGTGTAACCTGTTAGTTCGGCGTCGATTAGCTTCTGCCGGTTGATCCTCTGGTTGGGCTTAAGTTCCTTTGCCGCTTGAGCGAACTTGAAGACACGGTTCAGGAAGCGGGTGGCGCCCACCAAACCGTCCTCGGACCACAGAATCTCACGCTCCGAGGGTGCGGCGAAATACATGGCCACGCGGGCAGCGTCTGCCCCGTGCTTTTCTATTATGTCCACCGGAGAAACCACGTTTCCTACGGATTTGGACATGACCTGTCCCTCCTTGTCCAAAACCATCCCGTGGTTGAAAAGCTCTATGGTAGGCTCGTCCACCTTCAGCCAGCCTATCTCGTGCAGGAACTTGGTGAAGAACCTGAAGTAGATCAGATGGCCGCAGGCATGTTCTATTCCGCCGATGTATTTGTCGACCGGCAGCCATTCCTCCGCCTTCTTTGGAGAGAACGGCTCGTCAGGGTTATCAGGGTCCAGGTATCTTAAGAAATACCACGAGGAGCACACGAAAGTGTCCATGGTGTCTGGGTCTCTGCCGGCCCGGCCTCCGCACTTGGGGCACTTTACCTCCATAAACTTCTTGGAATCGGCAAGCGGAGAGCGCCCCTTCGGCACAAAGTCGACGTCTCCCTCGGGCAGCAGGACCGGAAGATCGGACTCGGGAACAGGCACCAGGCCGCATACCGGGCAGTGAATCATGGGGATGGGCGCTCCCCAATACCTTTGACGGGAGATGAGCCAATCCCTGAGCCTATAGTTGGTCTTCACCCTTCCGAATTCCTTTTGGGCGACGTAGTCGCTGACCCAAGACATTCCCTCCACGGAGGTAAGCCCGTTGAAAATGCCGGAATTGACCATAGTTCCAGGCTCCGTGTAGGCCTCTTCCATTTTGTCTGCCAGCAACTTACGATCCGGCGCTTCGATCACTACTTTAAGCGAGATGCCGTATTTCTTGCAGAATTCGAAGTCTCTCTGATCGTGAGCCGGCACGCCCATGACGATTCCCGTGCCATAGGTAGCCAAAACATAGTCCGCCACCCAAAGCTGGACTTTATCGCCTGAAAGGGGATTGATGGCGTAAACGCCTGTGAATACACCATCCTTCTCCCCTGCCGCCGTTCGGTCGATCTCCGTTTTCTTCCTGGCCTCACCAATATAGGTCTCGACCGCCTTACGTCGAGATGCATCCATCTTCAGAGTCTTGAGCAGCTTGTTCTCCGGCGCTATGGCCATAAAGGTCACGCCATAGATGGTATCGGGCCTTGTGGTAAAGACCGATATCTTCTGATCCGTGCCCTCGATTCGGAAGTCTATCTCCAGACCCTGGCTTTTGCCTATCCAATTTCTCTGCAGCGTCTTGACGTTTTCCGGCCATCCGTCCAACTTATCCAGGCCCTCCAACAGCTTCTCGGCATAATCGGTGATGCGGAAAAACCACTGCTCCAATTCCTTCTCCTCCACCAAGGAGTCGCATTTCCAGCATCTCCCCTGCTCCACCTGTTCGTTGGCCAGTACGGTTTTGCAATCCGGACACCAGTTCACCAGAGCCGTACCTCTATATGCCAAGCCGTGCTCGAAGAGCTTCAGGAACATCCATTGGGTCCACTTGTAATAATCCGGCAGGCAGGTGATCACCTCCCGGCCCCAATCGAAGCTAATCCCGCAGCGTTTCAGTGTTGCATCGGATACCCGGATGTTGTTTAGGGTCCATTCCTTGGGATGTATCTTTCTCTTTATGGCCGCCAACTCGGCCGGCAGACCGAAAGCGTCCCAGCCGAAGGGATGCAGCACCTGGTATCCGCTCATCATCTTGTAACGGGCTACGGTATCGCCGATGATGAAGTTGCGGAAGTGGCCCATGTGAATGTCGCCGGACGGATAGGCGTACATCACCAGCAGGTAGTACTTGTTCCGGGGATGATCCGGAGCCTGGTAAATCTTGCTTTCCGCCCACTTCTTCTGCCACTTGGCTTCGATTTCCTTGAAGGGATATCCTTTCACAGTTGACCTCTTTGGAGTCAGATTCATCTTCGAACTTGTGTCTTCTTTTCCCTCGCTACATAGCGGGTCCGACTTTCGGTTCAGAAAATCAAACCTTCAAGCCTTTCAACTTTTGAACTCTTGAACCCTTGAATCCTGGAACCCTTGAACTCTTGGACCCATGCATTCTTTGACCTTTCGACCCTTTACGGATATAGCCTGGTGATGGTTCGGGGGAAGGGAATGGCTTCCCGGATGTGCGGCAGGCCGCACAGCCAGGCCACCGTTCTCTCCACTCCCAGGCCGAAGCCGGAGTGCGGCACGGAGCCGAACTTCCTCAGCTCCAGGTACCACTTGTAGGCATCCTGGGGCAATTTCTCCTCTTCTATCCTTTTTCGTAGACTCTCGTAATCGTCGTTTCTCTGCGACCCGCCGATGATCTCGCCGTACCCTTCCGGAGCCAGTAGGTCCGCGCACAGCACCAACTCATCTCTCTTTGGGTGCGGTTTCATGTAGAAGGCCCGGCATTGCTTGGGGTAGTTGTAGACCAGGATGGGTCGCTCGAACATCTTGGTCAGCACGGTTTCATCCGTGCCGCCGAAATCGGCTCCCCACTGGATCTCGCATCCGGCCTTCTTAAGCCTCTCAACGGCTTCGTCGTAGGATATTCTGGGAAAAGGCTTTTGAACCTTCTCCAGCGCCGAGACGTCCCTCTCCAATTCCTCCAACTCGGCCCGGCATTTCTCCAGTATATGATTGACGAAAAACACGACCAGATCCTCCTCCATATCCATGTTGTCGTCGTTGTCGTAGAAAGCCTCCTCCGCCTCCACCATCCAGAACTCGGTCAGGTGCCTTCGGGTCTTGGCCTTCTCGGCCCGGAAGGTGGGTCCGAAGCAGAATACCTTTCCGAACGCCGCGATGGCCGCCTCCAGGTAAAGCTGACCGGTCTGAGCCAGGTAAGCTTTGTCCTGATGAAAGTACTTGGTCTCGAACAGGGTGGTGGTGGTCTCCCCTACCGCCCCGGTCAGGATGGGAGTGTCTATCAGCACGAAGTTGTGCTGGTGAAAATAGCTTCGGATGGCCCAGATCAGCTGGTCTCGTATCTTGAGAATCGCCCTCGGCCGTTTGGACCTCAGATACAGGTGGCGATTGTCGAAAAGAAACGTGGTTCCGTGCGGCTTGGGCGTTATGGGATAGTCCTCGGCTACCTGTATCACCTTCAGATTCGAGACCGACAGCTCGTATCCTCCCGGCGCACGGGAGTCTTTTCTGACCTTGCCGGTGACCTCCAGGGAGGACTCCTGGGTAAGCTGATCGTAGAGCCCGAAGGTCTCATCGTCCACCTCACCCTTCACCACCACCGCCTGGACAACGCCTGTTCCATCCCTGATCCACAGGAAATGAATTTTGCCCTTGGAGCTTTTGTTATAAAGCCAGCCTTTGATGGTGGCTTGTTTTCCCTCCAGTTGGGGCAAAGTCTCGATATAGTTGAAGTCCATGGGGAGTTCCGAATTCAAGGGTTTAGAAGTTCAAGGGTTCGAGGATTCAAGGGTTCAAGGGTCGAAAAGTCCGGGAGCGCCGAGGTCTGAGTGGATGACTCAAACCATCCGAGACCGCTGGTCTTCAGACTTCGCGCTTTACGTAGTGAATGGTGACTTTAGGCTCCTTGTGGATCAGGATGTTTATCATGGCCGTGACGACGCTTATCAGAAGAGCAGCCAGTAAAGCCCTCCAGAAGCTGGTGACGTCGAATCCGGATATCAACCCAGCCGTGGCGTACAGCAGGAAACCGTTGATCACCAGGGTAAAGAGACCCAGGCTCACTATGTTGATGGGCAGAGTCAGCACCAGCAGTATCGGTCTGACGAACGCATTGAGGATGCCCAGAATCAGTGCTGCCAGAACCAGAATCGTCAGGTTCTCTACATAAATGAGTTTGAATACATTGGCCACCACGAAAATCGATACCGCGGTGACGAACCACTTCAGCAAGAATCGTCTCATTGGTTAAAAAGTCGAAAGGTCAAAGGGTCCAAAGGTCAAAGGGTCTAAGGATTCAAGGGTTCAAGCGTTCAAGGGCCCAGGAGTTCAAGAGTCCAAAGGATCAGCCTTCATCCGACCATAGTCCGGCGAGCCCTTGACCGCCACGGTCCAGTTCGCAAACCCGTTTATGATTCTCCCTTTCATCTCCTCTGCCCAGATAAGGGGGCCCGGGTGTAGTTTGATCCGCATGCTCAAAGGCGAATCCACAAGATAGACGCCCTTTCTCGGTTTTGAGAATCCACCGGGTTTCCGATCCGGGTTGGGACAGATCGCGTAGGCCGCAAGGTAACCTGCTTTTTGCGCCTCCTCCTCTACATACCGGTTGTACCGACCGAAGGGATAAGACAGGAAGTTCACCTTTCGGCCCAATTGCTGCTCCAGGGTCTCCTTCGATCTTCTCAACTCGTACCTGACGAATTCCCTGGGAATCCCGGTGAGGTCGGGGTGGTTCACGGTGTGGGAGCCGAACTCAAATCCGGCCCG
>CAZPRG010000118.1:0-7949 GCA_964588675.1 uncultured Ignavibacteria bacterium | reverse complement strand
CGATCACATTTGTATTTCTCCCCTTTGTCGTAGTGAATCTCCGAACAGGGGCCGCACGGCCCCACCTCTCCCATTTCCCAGAAGTTCTCCTTCTCGTCGAATCGGAGCACCCTTCCCTTTTTGATGTCCGTATGCTTGTACCAAAGCTTCTCCGCCTCGTCATCCTCCCGGAACACCGTAGCCCACAGCCTGTCCTTGGGCAGTCCGCACACCTCGGTTAAGAATTCCCAAGCATAGATTATGGCTTCTTTCTTGAAGTAATCGCCGAAGGACCAGTTGCCCAGCATCTCGAAGAAGGTGTGGTGGGTGGTGTCCTTGCCCACTTCCTCCAGATCGTTGTGCTTTCCCGAAACCCGGAAACACTTCTGACACGACGCAACCCGTCTGTGTTCCGGCTTCTTCCTGCCCAGGATGACATCCTTGAACTGGTTCATCCCCGCATTGGCGAAAAGGAGGGTGGGGTCGTCTTTGGGAATCAAAGACGAGCTGGGATAGATCTTGTGCTCTCTCTCTTCGAAGTACTTCAGGAATTTGTTTCGTATCTCTTGGCTCTTCATGTTCCTTTTCAGCTTCCAGTGCTCAGTTTTCTTTGGGGAGAAGCCCCTCCAACCATCCTATCTTTACGTTCTTTCGTTCGTCAAACTTGGGCACATAAGGCTTGATATCCAGCAGCGGCGTGCCGTCGAAAACGTCGATTTCTCCGATCTCCAGAATGTTTCCTTCTCTCCCCAGAAGCCTCACCGTTGAAATGCCCAGATGGTTGGGCCGGTGCGGAGACCTGATGGCGAAGATGCCATGCAGCTTGTCCTCCAGAAACGGCTTGGACAGAAGGGAGAAATCCTGAGACTTATGGAAGAAGTAGATTATCTGAATATAGGAGAACCCTTCCACGTCGGTCAGGCCTTCCGCATACTCTTCATAAACCTCGATGGTTCCCACTCCCTCCGGCTTGAAGACACCCTGAATGGGAATCTCCTCCTTGGTGTGGTAAGGGGAGTGAATTATGCCGATTGGTTCCAGAGTTATTTTATTCATGGTAGCATGAACGTGCGGACCGCCCGGGATTCGCGACCGTGACTCCGCCGGTCACCATATGCAGTTGCATCTGACCTTCCTATAGTCAAGTCCGAGTTTCTGCCACATGGCTTTCGTTTCTTTGCACAGAGCCACGCGACTATAATTGTATTCTTCGGCCAGATAGTCCAGCAGTACCCGGTACATCCTGTATCGGACAGTGAATTCGACCTTCTTACCCCAATTGGAAGACTCTGACAGATACTTGAGCCAGGTCTTATCGCTGCTTCCGTTAATGGTACTCTGCAACCCCCGGAGCGAACCCAGAGTAATTCTTTCGGGGACGAGATTCTCAAAAATCTGGTCAACGAGCTTGATATAGTACGTCTCCCAACTGGGCGCGGGAATCAATGGATCGATCCTGATTCTGGTCTCATAGCCAGCCTGTTGTATTTTTCTCGCTGCCTCAATTCGCGCGGCAACTCGCGGCGCCCCTTTTTCCCACTTTCTTGCAACTTCGTCTGCGTTCAAGGTAAAACTCACGATCACCTGCTCGTTGGGGCCAATTTCCAGCAAGCTCTTTATGTTTGTCGATTTGGTGAGAAACAACACTTTGTGCTTTCTCTGCGCTTGAAAAAGAGAAATGATGAACTTGGAGAACGGTCTGCCTGAGTTTTCAGACATCAAGGAGTCTGCCAGTTCTCCGGTGTTGAGAATCTCCTTCGGATGATTCGGCAAGGCCAAGAAGGCTCTCACGTGAGACTCGATCTTCGCGAAGTCCTTAATCCTGGGCTTGGCCTTTTCCGGCAGGAACCTCAGAGTGCCTTTCAGATAACACCAAGAGCAGTCGAAAGGACATCCGGTAGCCCACTTTAGCTCCAGGAAGTGAGGGCAGACGACATCCGTTGCCTTGATGGCGGGTGGCGTCTTGTCAAACCTCTTGATGATTGAGCCGTCTTTGACTTGTCTAAACGGCGTTTGCATACTGCAACTCACGATTTCGTGCCAAATGTGTAGCTGGGATTCCAGGATTTGGCTCCCGGCATTCTGGTCACCGGCATATCTTCGTCCTTCGCCATATCATTTAATGCTCTGCGGAGATCACCCGCCAGATAGTCTCTTCCGTCAAGGATGTGCACATTCATCAGCCAGTCGCTGTAAGCTTGCCTCAGGTCTATCGTCTTGCCAGCGTATCTCTTGAGAAGGTCTTTCTTGAGTCCGCGCAAGTCTACTTGAGGCAATGGCAGGAACACCTGTTCTCCCTTCTCCATTTTTTTCGCTTTCTTCATAATATCTTTCATTATTGCGAGGGCAACAGGATTGTCAGTCATAAAAATCAGATAGTAGAAAGTTCTCTCCTGATGCGGATAGTTGATAGACAAGGGATATGCAAAGGATTTGTAGTTCAGAAGATTTTCTCTGTATCTTCTCAGCAACAAGACCTTTTTCTCCTTCGGGACAGAACTCGCGGCCATGATCTTCTTAAGGTCCTCCAACCTAAGATTGAGCATTCTACACACTCTGTCAATCGTACTCGTGGCCTTGGCTTTTCTCTTTGGGTCTGGATGATCAAGATTCGTCAATTCTCCTAAGCACCGCTGAAGACCATCGTAGTTGAAATTGAGCAAAATCTCCGTTTTCCTCCGTGACAAGACAGCTTCTATTTCTGAAAACTCGATACCTGAGATACCGAAGGGGTCTATGAAGAAAAAGGTATGGTGGTCGCCTATCCTCACAAGTATATCAGCCAGATTGTCCAAGAACTCACCTGGAATGTTATCGATTTCCAAGTCTTTCGCGAATGGAGAAGTCTCTTTCATCAGTTCCTGAAAGTATACTTTCTCCTTCTCGACATTTATCAATCTCAGTTCGTAGTTCCAAGGTTTGTTCCGCCTGTGTTCTAGGTAAAGCTGAATAGCTTGTACGGGAGAACCGGGCACTTTATTGCCGGTTTCAGGATCGTTGTACCATCCAGGGCCGGCGAAACCATCAACGTAGTAAAGCACCCTTTCTCTGCTCTTGAGCACCGTGGCCCAGGCTGCAAGGTAGTTTCTCAGAATCGCAAGTTTGGTTTTAGTCTGTGACGCGATGTCCCACATCTTGGAGGACCATCCCCTTTTTAGGATTGTCAGATGTGATTCTCAGTCTTCCGGCCTTTGCGTCAGTCTCTCCATCGCTTGCTTCGCAGCGTCGTAAGAAAACCCTCGTCTCATCAGCAAACCATACATTCTTCTTCTCGCCACCCTCGGCTCCAGCATCTGATACCTTTTCTTAGCTTTTTCCAGAACCTCCAGGGCGGATTGGTCCTCATCTCGGCACAGTTCCTCGATCGCCCTGTCAATGACGTCTTTCTGTATGCCTTTCTTCCAAAGCTCCTGCCGGAGCAGCCTTCTGCCTCTCGGTTTATAGGCCAGCCTCTCCTTTATCCAGGCCGTGGCGAATTCGTAGTCGTTCACCAGATCGTAGCTTTTCAGCTTCTCGATCGTCGATCTGATGACCTTAGTGTCGAACCCTTTTTGCCTGAGCTTGTCTTTTATCTCCTTTTCGGTTCTGCGCCGAAAAGACAGGAACCTCAGAGCGGCTTCCTTGGCTTCGTTCTCGCTTTTCCCGGCCGAGATTTCGCTGGCCCTCTTTTCGGTTAGACTCTCTCCCTTCTCCAAGCGCAGTTTGGAGACTACTTCCTCGTCCAACCCGAAGGCGAACTTCCCGTCAATGAAGACCGATCGTCTTCTCGGGTTTTTCTTTTGAGACTCAATCTTGGTGATGACTCTGCTGGTGGACATCGGCTCACCGAATTTGGGCGTGCGAAGGTCCTCTTCGGGGTTTTGGACCTTTCTAGCTTTGCAGTCCCCCTCACCCTAGCCCTCTCCCCTTTGGGGAGAGGGAATTGGTCGCTTTGCGCTCCCGACTTGGACACTTGTCATTTCGGGATGCCGCACAAGGACCCTGCGGGCATTTCGGGCTTACTTCTTGGCCGGTTCCTCTTCTTTTTCCTTCTTCTTCTCCTTGATTAGGCCCAGCCGCTCCCTTATCTTGTGATCGATCTGCCCGGCCAGATCCTTGTTATCCTCCAGAAGCTTGGCGGCATTGTCTCTGCCTTGGCCCAGCCTCTCGTTATCGTAGGAGTACCAAGTGCCGCTTTTTTCCACGACCTTCTGCTCCACTCCCAGATCGATCAGCTCGCCGATTCGATAGATTCCCTTCCCGTAGATGATATCGAACTCGGCTTGCTTGAACGGCGGGGCCACCTTGTTTTTGACCACCTTAACTCGGGTGCGGGAACCCAGGATCCGGTCTGCCTCCTTGATGGAGGAAATCCGCCTTATGTCCAGCCTGACCGACGAGTAGAACTTCAGCGCCGTGCCGCCGGGAGTGGTCTCCGGGTTGCCGAACATGACCCCGATCTTCATCCGGATCTGATTGATGAACACCAGACAGGTTTTGGACTTGCTGATGGTTCCGGCCAGTTTTCTCATGGCCTGAGACATAAGCCGGGCCTGGAGTCCCATGTGAGAATCACCCATCTCGCCTTCGATTTCGGCCTTGGGAACCAGCGCCGCCACCGAGTCCACGGCTATCACGTCCACCGCCCCGCTGCGCACCAGGGTCTCGGCTATCTCCAAAGCCTGTTCCCCGGTATCCGGCTGGGAAACCAGAAGATTGTCGATGTCCACCCCCAGGTTCTTGGCATACAGAGCGTCAAACGCGTGCTCGGCATCGATGAATGCCGCTATGCCGCCGGCTTTCTGAGCCTCGGCCATGATGTGCAAGGCCAGGGTGGTTTTTCCCGAGGACTCCGGACCGAAAACCTCGATTATCCTTCCCCGGGGCACTCCTCCCACTCCCAAAGCCACGTCCAAGCCCAACGATCCGGTGGATATGACCGGGATGCTCTCATCCAAAGAGTCGGTTCCCAAGACCATGATGGATCCTTTTCCAAACTGACGTTCTATCTGGCTCACCGCCTGCTGCAACGCCCTTTTCTTTTCCTCTCTGACATCTGCCATCCTTCTCACCTCCCTTTCATGAACAGCTTGTCATTTGCTACTTTGCCCCCTTAACATCGGTTGTTATCCGTTACATCCGTTGACCAATCCTATCACCAGCTATTGACCTGCTTTCAGCCCAAGGGGACTTTCTTCATGGGCGTATAGATGGCTCCAGCCGGATTAAGCTGACTTCTCATCACCACCACCTCGGTTACTTGGATTTCCTCGGTCTGAAACCCGGTGGATTCCACCTTTCCGGCCAGCTCCTCGATGTTCTTGGGTGACTTGACCCTCCCTATGGTGAAATGAGGAGAGAACTTCCGGTTCTCTTTTGGAAAACCGATTTTCTCCATCTCCTCTTCGGTTCTCTCTGCCAGGCGGGAAAGTTCCTCTGCTCCGGATCCGGTTCCTATCCATATCACTCTGGGCCTTCTAAGGTTGGGAAAGCCCCCGGTTCCCTTCAGGCTCATGCCGAAGCTTCCGATCCCCTCCACGGCCCTCTCCGTGGCCGAGAAAACATCATCCATCTTCTCCTCCGAGACCTCGCCCAAGAACTTCAAGGTGACGTGTATGTTGCCCGGCTTGACCCAGGATACATACGCCCGAGTCCTCTTCAAAGGAGCCTGCAGCTTCTCGATCTGCTTTTTGATCTCTTCCGGCAACTCTATGGCGATGAATGTGCGCATGGCAATCTCATGTTAAGAGCTCATGCTTCCGCTGGTGCATTACATCTCTTGTTGATAGGCCTACTAGGTCCGCAGTCCGCGGTCCGCCGTCCGCAGCGAAGGCAGTCATCCGCTGACGTGTTTTTCCAAGAACAATCTCACCAGATTCAAAGCCGCTTGGGCGGCTCTTTCCCGGTTGGTTTTTCTGTCCTCTCCGAACATAAACCTCTGGGCCACGGCGTCCGTCTCATGTGCGAACCCGACATACACCAACCCCACCGGCTTCTGCGGCGTCCCGCCAGCGGGCCCGGCTATGCCCGTGGCGGACAGGCCGTAGTCGGTTCCGGCCAATTTTCTCACACCTTGGGCCATCAATACGGCCACCTGCTCCGACACGGCTCCATACTGCTCGATGATTCCAGCAGGCACCGAGAGCAGTTCGACCTTGGATTGATTGCTGTACGTAACCACTCCCCTCTCGAAGTACGCCGAGCTCCCCGGCACGTTGGTGAACCTGGTCCCGATCAGCCCGCCGGTGCACGATTCCGCCGTGGCAATGGTTTTCTTCCTGTCCAAAAGCAGTTGCCCCACCACTTGCTCCAGAGTCTGCTCGTCCGTCCCGTAGACATAAAATCCCAGGACGTCGCGCAGTCTCTTCTCGAATTCCTTCGTCTTGCTTTGGGCGCTGTCCTTATCTTCAGACTGCACGGTCAGCCGGATGTTGACCCCCAAATACTCGGGAAGAAAGGCCACCTTCACCTCTCCATTGGGATCGATCAATTGCTCGATCTTCTCGTAGATGGCCGACTCCGATATTCCGGTGGTCTTGAGCATCCGGTGAAAGATGTAATGCCGGGGCTTTTTGGTTCGGAGGATGGGCAGGACCTCGTTGTCCAGCATCCATTTCATCTCCATGGGCACTCCCGGCAGGGCGAAGAAGAAGAACTCCTTGTCCTCCAGATAGATTCCCGGCGCCACACCCCACAGGTTGGCCAGGGCCTTGGTCCCCTGGGGGATTAAAGCCTGGTTCTGGTTGATCCGGGGCATGGTGCTTCCCCGCTTGCGGAACGACTCCTCTATCTGGCTTAGTATCTCCTGGTGAAATATCAGATTTCTCTTGAAAGCTTTGACCACGGCTTTTTTGGTCAGGTCGTCCTGGGTAGGACCCAACCCGCCTGAGGCCACGATCACGTCCACCCGGGAACGGGCGATATTGAAAGCTTCCTCTATCCGGCCGATGTCGTCACCCACGCTGGTCTTGAAAAGCACCAGGATTCCCTCCTCAGTCAGCCTCTCGCCGATGAAAACCGAATTGGAGTCCTCGATCTGCCCGTAGAGCAGCTCGTCACCGATGGTGATGATTTCCGCTTTCATATCCTCCTCTTCGTCTCTGGAAATCCCTCTAAATCCGGTTCACCACATACAAAATCAGATGCAGGACCAAGTTGACATAAACGCCCGCCACCACGTCGTCCGTGGTCACCCCCCATCCCCCTTTCAGCCGCTCCGCACTCCGGGCGGGCGGCGGTTTAACGATGTCAAAGATCCTGAAAAGGAAAAACGCCGCTACAAAATAGCCCAGGCGGTGAGGGACGAAAGCCAGAGATATCGCCATGCCGGTGACCTCGTCTATGACGATTTGGCTACCGTCCTGACCGAAGATGTCCTCTGCCCGGCCCGCCGACCAGACGCTCACGAAGAACAGACCCAGGCTTATGGGAATCAATATATAGAAAACATCGGGTACAAGAAACCAAATTATGGCCAGGGCAATCAGACTGCCGAAAGTCCCCGGAGCCACCGGGAAATATCCGGCGAAGAAGAATGTGGAGATCAGTTTTGCCGGCAGATTCTCTTTCAACTTAACCGCCCCGGATCAATGATTACTTCAGCGCGCCTTTGAGCAGAAAGGCGCTTTTCACCAGATAGTCGATACCCGTACCTACGGTCAGAAGCATGGTCACAAACACCATCCCATCGAATACCGAGAAGATGGAACGGTTGGTGAAAATGCCCCATTGGTAACCTAAGAGGGGCAGGGTGGACTCGAGGTTTATGTACACCAATATCACTATGATCACCGTCATCTGGCAGGCTGTTTTCCATTTGGCCACGTAGGAGGGCATGATTATGACCCCTTTGTACGCCGCCAGGCTCCTCAACCCGGTGACCAGAAACTCGCGCAGAATTATCAGCAGCACCATCCAGGTTCGTACGTAACCCAATGCCACAAAGGCGATGAAGGCGGTGGAAACCAAAATCTTGTCGGCTAAGGGGTCCA
>CAZPRG010000117.1:0-7968 GCA_964588675.1 uncultured Ignavibacteria bacterium | reverse complement strand
CTCCAACCTACTGATTACAAATCAGTTGCTCTACCGTTGAGCTACATCGGCTTGAGAAATATGTCCGCTGTCCACAGTCCGCGGTCGGCCGCTGAAACCCAACCACCGATCCCCGCTTGACGTCCACCGTCGACCGTCCACGGTCCGCCGCTTAACCCCACCAACCGCTCCCCCGTTGATGTCCACCGTCCACCGCCAAAAGCATCATAGGTGGAGAGACTAAGCTACTTCTCTTCCTCCTTCTTCTTGGCAGCTTCCTGAATCATCTTCTGGGCTATTTCGTGCGGCACCTCTTCATAATGCGAGAACTGCCTGGTGTGAAGGCCTCTTCCCTGGGTCAACGACCTCAACGAGGTGGAATACTTGTACAGCTCGGCCAAAGGAACCTGGGCCCTGATCTTCTGGAAGGTTCCCAGATCGTCCATTCCGGATATCCGGCCTCTTCGACTGGAAAGATCGCCCATCACGTCACCCATGAAATCCTTGGGCACCGTCACTTCCACGTCATAGACCGGCTCCAGCAACACCATCCTGGCCTTGGCAGCCGCGTTTTTGATCCCCATGGAACCGGCTATTTTGAAGGCCATGTCCGAGGAGTCCACATCGTGATACGAGCCATAGAAGATGGTCACCTTGGTGTCCACCACCTTGTAGCCGGCCAGAATGCCTTCCGCCATGGCCTCCACCACCCCCTTTTCGACGGAGGGTATGTACTTGGAGGGAACCACGCCTCCGACTATCTCGTTCTCGAAAACGAATCCCTCTCCCCGGGGCAAGGGCTCGATCCTCAGCCACGCGTCGCCGTATTGCCCCCTGCCGCCCGATTGCCTCTTGTACTTGCCCTGCGCCTCGGCCTTCTGGGTGATGGTCTCTCTGTACGGTATCCTGGGTTCCTCCAGCTCCACCTCCACCCCGAACCTTCTCCTCAATCGGTCAATCATTATGTCCAGATGCAGCTCGCCCTGTCCGTAAATAATGGTTTGTCTTATGTCGGGATCGACCTCCATGATGAAGGTGGGATCCTCCTCGTGCAGTTTGGCGAATCCGCTGGCGATTTTGTCCTCATCTCCCTTGTTCTTGGCCCGGATGCCCATGTTGATAACCGGAGTGGGGAAATCGATCGGCGGCAGCATCACCGGCGTCCTCTTGTCACAGAGTGTGTCTCCGGTCTTGGTGGCCTTGAGCTTCACCAGGGCGGCAATATCGCCCGCGCCCAAAAGCCCGATCTCTTTTCTGTCCCGTCCGTTGAGGGCGAAAATCTGGCCTATTCTCTCGCTGGCGTCGCGAGTGGAGTTGAATACGTCCATCCCGGACTGCAATTTCCCGGAGTACACCTTGACGAAAGTCAGCTCGCCCACATGAGGCTCGGAAACGGTTTTGAAGGCGAATGCGCAGAGCGGCGCATCCGGCGATATCTTCATCACTTTGTCGGTATCGGTTCCCGGCACCTTGGCCGTCACCTGTCCGAAATCGGCGGGAGAGGGCATGTAGGAGGTGATGTAATCCAACAGTGCGGTGACTCCCATATTGCCCACGGCGGACCCACAGAGCAGTGGATAGATCGCCCTTTGGGCTATTCCCTTGCGCAGCCCCTGCTTTATCTCGTCGTCGGACAGCTTGCCCTGGTCGAAAAACTTCTCCAGCAGAGCATCGTCGGCCTCGGCTACCGACTCGATCAGCTTTTCGTGGTACTCTTTGGCCCGATCCTGAAGCTCGGCCGGTATGTTGTCCTCCCGGGCTCCTCCATCCTTTTCGAAGTAGATGGCCTTCATCCGGATTAAGTCCACCACTCCCTTGAAATCCAGCCCCTGCCCCATGGGAATCTGCATGGGGGCCACCTGATGCCCAAAGCTCTCCCGGACCTGCCGAAGCGCCATCTCGAAGTCGGCGTGCTCCCTTTCCATCTTATTGATAAAGAACATTCGGGCCAGCTTATACTTGTTGGCAATTCCCCAAACCTGCTCGGTTCCCACCTCCACTCCGGACTGGGCGGATAACGGAATCAGAGCGGTCTCGGTAACCCTCAATCCCCCGACCACCTCCCCGTTGAAGTCCTGATAGCCGGGCAGATCCACGATGTTGACCTTATGGTTTTTCCATTCGAGATGTAGTAACGCAGCGCCTATGGATATTTTTCTTCCTATCTCGTCCTCGGTGTAGTCCGATGTGCTGGTTCCGGCATCCACGCTGCCCAGCCTGGAGGTAACCTTGGCGTCAAAGAGCATGGCCTCCACCAGGGAGGTTTTGCCTACACCCCCATGTCCGACCACTCCCACGTTTCTGATCTGATCCGCTGCAAAATCCTTCACCGTTACCTCCTGAGATTAATGATTTGGGGCGTCCAGCCGCGCGCAAACCCCAAATATGCCCCAAAATCCCTCTTTTGTCAACAACTCTTTACTTTTCTGCCGGGTTGATTCGTGCTGGGGTCGGCGCCAACTTCCCACGTGACGGGACCGGCCAAGAGAGTGATACGCATTCAGCTTTCTACATCGAGAAGTCTGGTCAGCTTGTTCAGTACTTTCAGGATAGGGCGGCCCCAGGCTGTCGGCAGCCGCTGGAGGAGGCTCTCCATAAGATGAACGTCGCCGGGGTTGAGGCTCCGGAAAAGAAACAGGCCCAGCACATAAATGGGGAAGGATGCGGCCAAAGCCAGAACCAGCCCCGGCAAGCCTTTGACCGACTCGGCCAAAGCGAAGGCCGCGCAGGCCATGACAGCCGAGGCAGATAGTATACGAAAGATGGCCCCCATCGGAATGCTCTGTCTCATGTAACTCCTGTAAGCGTAGCCGATTAGAAAGACCCCGCCCACGATCTGCCCCAAAGTTGTGGCCAATGCGGCCCCTTTGGCTGACAGCGTCGGGACCAGAAGCCAACTGGCCCCGATATTGAGCACTGCAGAGAGCACTCCGGCCCCTACCACCACCCTCTGAAGCTCGGCTCCATACAGAAGCGAGGAGCTGGAAGTGGCCACAGAGCCGACCGTCCCACCGACTATCAGTATGGCGAAGATGATCCAGGCCGGCTGAAAATCAGAACCGTAAAACACCGGGAACATCTGTCGGGATACGGCTATTCCTCCCAGGCACAGAGGGAAACAGAGCATGGCCAGATAGCGGGTGGCGGTCACATGCACCCTGGCAAGCTCATCTTTGTTTCCTCCCCCGTAAACCTCAGACATGGCGGGAAGCAGTATGCCGGTTAAGGCACCCGGCAGCAGGATGATCGTCCGGCTGGCGAAGATGAAAGCCACGTTGAAGAAGGCGATCTGGGCCGGGGTGCTGAAAATGCTCAAAAAGAAGATTCCAAAGCGCTCCCAGACCAAGGCTTGCAGTACCACGATGACGAATACCCCGGCCGAAAACTTCAACAGTCTGCCGCCGAGATCGATCTCGGATTTGCTTTCCTGCATGGACGGAAACCTGGCCCTTTTGAAATACACGTAGCCGGTCACCAAAAGCACGTTAGACACCGCACTTACCGCCACCAGCCATTCGATTTCGCCGCCGGAATAAATGACCAGAAGGAACGCGATCAGCGTCAACGGCGAGGCTATCAGGTTGATCAGTGCGATCAGGTCGAATCGCTGCCGCCCGAAGAACAATCCGTTATAAAGCCACATCAAACCCATGGGCAGGATGACTACTGAGGCGACTCTCAGATAGAGCGAAAGGTCGGGATTGCCGTACCATCCGGCGATGACCGGAGCGAGGAAGAACAAAAGCAGACTGACAATTGCGCCTGCCGCGATCTCCAATCTGAAAAGCTGGTTGAAGATGGAGGCAGCGGCGGAGTAATCGTTTCTGCCCAGGTATTCGGAGACATACTTGGTTATGGTCGTGGGTATGCCCAGGTTGACCAGAAGCCCCACCATGCCCAGAAACCATATCACGAAGCTGTAGATGCCGTACTTCTCCGGCCCCAGATATCGCGCCACCACCACCGAGGCCACAAAACCGAAGGCCAAACCTATGGCTTTGACCAGGAAGTTATAGGTGGCGTTTTTGGCTATCTTTTTCTGGATGGACAACTCTCTGGGGCTCCGGACAACAGGGAGACGTCAATGGTCTCCCTCAGTTCGTAGAGAAGCTGGCGCTTGGCCGAGAGAAAGCAGATTCCGAAGGCGACACCGATGCAAGATGGTTGCTCGATTTCCAAGTATCCTCTTTGATACAATTACCGATAGGCAGCTCTACCTGTAGCCCTTCCCCCCGAAGAAATACCTTGCCCCCATGGCCGCATTCAAACCGAAATCCGTCTTGGGCGCCAGATCGAGTATGGGAACGATCTCGATGAAGAAATCCATGGGCGCGGCATCGAACAGATAGCCCAAGCCCAGAGGAACGCGAACGCCGAGCTTGCTGTCATCCTCGAACTTGATCCGACCGCCGATTCCGTAATAAAGATTGAATTCCCCTCTGTCTGCTTTCACCGGGCCGAAATTGTGCCACAGAAGATCACCGTGCAGATGAATCGCCGCCTCTTTTTCGAACGACCAAGCCACGGCTCCGTCTATTGCTGAACGGTCTCCGGTCCAGGCCTTCCAGCTTATTCCGGTCGGCTCACCCAGGATTACACCCAATCCAAAGCCCTCGTCTTGGGCCGGGATGGCCGAGAAGCTGATCAAAGATATCAGCAACATCAAAACCACTGATCTGACCATCGCAAACGCTCCCTTGGGACATAGATCGATACATCGTTGACACAGAACGGAACTTACATCTGTCAAGCTATCCGGTTTGAGGACATAAGTCAAGTGCTTTGGCTTCCCGGGGAGCTCCGCAGGATGGTATATCTACCGGGTGATTTGAAAGCTTCGAACGAATAGCGACCCGGAGACGGGCCCCAACCCTGACGAAAGCAGAGGCTCGTGGCGCACAAGTCACACCACGAGCCTGGAATTTGCTTCGATATGAGCCACCGGCAAAGACGGTGACCGACTTAAGCTAGTACCGCCTGAAATCCCTTCGGGGTCCTTCCCTTCTCGGCGGGCCGCCTCCCGGTCGCTTCTTGGGCGGCCGGGCCTCGTCGATTTTAAGGGTGTATCCTTTGAAATCGGCACCGTTCAGCGCCTCCTGGGCTTTTTCAGCTTCGGCGGAATTGGACATTTCCACGAATCCAAAACCCTTGCCCTCGATTATGCGAATGTCTTTGACCTGACCGTGCTCGGAAAACAAGGTTTCCAACTCTTCCTTGGTGACGGTATAACCTATGTTTCCCACGTAAAGCTTGCTGCCTCGCATGGAGACCTCCGTTTAGTGATGATTTCTCTTTTTCCCATAATGTTCATTCGAGACGCAGCAAAAGGACAGCAAGCTTCACCGCTTGGGGATGACATTACGGATCAAGAGAACCCGGTTAAAGAAAAACAGACCTGCAAATTCACTCGGCCGTTCCGACCACCTCCTCTACCATTTGAGTTTTTCTTGGGCGGGATCGTTTCGATCGTGATTAAAGTGACGTAAGGCGAACACGCTTCAAGACCCTTTATAGAAAAGGGTACACTCCACTTTACTTCATCCGGGCTGGAAAGTCAAGCTTTTTTTGGTGCAAAGCGCTATACTAGAGACGCTAAACTTGGAAAACCGGCAACATCGGAAAGGCCATGCGTCACCACTAACATGCAGGCATACATGAAGTTTCGTTGCTCCCTCTTGGTCAAAGTCCTTTTAAGAGCTCCAGCACGAAGCCGGCACTGTTGTCTGCGGCTACTCCGAAGAACTCCTGTATCTCCTCTCTGGCTGTGGACGAGCCGGAGCCGCCGGCCAGATCGGAACACGACCGCACCACCATGACCGGCACTCCGTTGATGTTCGCCACCTGCACCACCGCCGCCGATTCCATGTCCACGATCTGGGCGTCCAGTTTGTCTTTCAGCCACTCTCGCTTCTCGACCTGATCTATGAATGCGTTTCCGCTGGCGCCGTTGCCTCCCACCGTGATCTTGGGCGTCCTGCCGAGAATGGGTCTCAACTCGGGTTTTACTCCCTTCGCGATGGTGAGTAAGCCCGGGTCCACCGGAAAGAAAGTCAGCGTGTCGGAAGTTTGTTTTTCCGTCAGGTAGACGTAGATCCAGCCGGTTTTGAAGCCATCCTGGTTATACAGTCCGTAATCGTGAGTCACCCAGTGTTCCGGGATGACGATATCGCCGATTTTGTTTTCCGGATCGATTCCACCACATATCCCGGTGAAGATGATCTCTTTGGGTTTGAACTTGTCGATCAGAAGCTGGGTGGTCATGGCGGCATTGGTCATTCCCACGTCCGAATTGACCACGATGACGTTTTTGCCTTCGAGTTTGCCGATCCAGAAAACCCGGCCCACCGAAAAGACACTGTCTTCGAGGGCCATTTGATCTCTTAGAAGCACTCCCTCCGCGTCGAAGGCAAACATGATGGCGATGCGATCCTGGAAAGGCTTGTCAGGATGCTCCGTGCAGCAGGAGAGAAAAAGCAGGGCGGCGATGATCGCGGAGTAGACTAGAGGTCTTGCCTTCATGGTTCGGTCTCCCGATTGAATGTTGTCGAAATAGTCAGCAGCCAGGATTCCTGAATGTGTCGTGTTCCCCCGGAGAAACTGAAGGGCTTTGTGTCTCGGTCAGTTGGACATTGTTGAGTCCTGGACGGCATCAGCCGAAAAGCTCTTTCTCTATTAGTTCACACAGGATGTGGCAAACGCAGATATGGACTTCCTGTATTCGGGCCGTGTTGTCGGAGGAAACGACAATGGAGAAGTCTGAGAGGCCTTTCAGTTTTCCGCCGTCTTTGCCCAAAAGCCCGGCGGTTTTCATCTTCTTCTCTTTGGCCTTTTCGGCAGCCTTTATCAGGTTAGGCGAGTTGCCGCTGGTGCTGATGCACAAAAGCAGGTCCTCCGGTTTTCCCAGAGCTTCGATCTGGCGGGAGAAGACCTGGTCGAAGCCGAAGTCGTTGGCGCAGGCGGTCAGCACGTAATCGTTGCTGGAAAGGGTGATGGCGGGAAGGGCGCTGCGGGTGTAGTCCGAGGACAGTCTGACGACAAGTTCTCCGGCAAGATGCTGGGCATCGGCAGCTGATCCGCCGTTGCCGCAGAGCAGTATCTTGCCGCCGTTTCGGATGGACTCTGCCAGCGCGTGGGCCACCTCGATGATCTTTTCCGGAAGCTCCCGCTTGACCCGGTCCTTCAAGTCAATGCTTTCCTGAATCTCCTTTTGGATCAATGCGATTTTGTCGTCGGCTTTCATGGCAGTCAACCTAAGAGGTCTTCACCTTTCTATTTATGTGGATGGCGTCGGCGAATTCTCTTACCAGGGAGTCGTCCTCCTCCAGGAAATTGCCGATCACCACGAAACTTGCACCGCTTTTCACCTTGTTGCGGGCGATGTTCGGGTCCTTTATCCCACCACCCACTATGATGGGAATGGAGATGAAATCTTTCACCTGCCGGACTATGTTGTCCGGCACCGGATTTTCCGCGCCGGAACCGGCCTCCAAAAACACCATTTTCATGCCCAAGTATTCCGCTGCCAAAGCATGGGCCTTGGCGATGTCCGGTTTGTTTCTGGGAATGGGTTGGGTATCGCTCATAAACTGCACGGAAGTGGGCGCGCCGGACTCAATCAGCATGTAGCCTGTCGGAATCGGCTCCAAGCCGAATTCCTTGATAGCAGGCGCTGCCTTGACCTGCTCTCCGATCAGAAGGTGGGGATTTCTGCCGCTGATGAGCGAGAGAAACAGAATGGCGTCCGCGTGCCGGGAGACCTGGTTGGCATTGCCGGGAAAGATGGTCACCGGAACCTTCACATGCGCCTTGATTTCTTTCACCGCCTCGTCGAACCTGGTGGACAAAAGCAGGCTGGAGCCGACAAGAAACCCATCCGCGCCTCCCTGCTCGGACTTTCGGGCGAGGTCCACGATATCCGACACGTTCATGCGGTCCGGATCGAGAAGCACCAGGAATCCGGCGCCTTTTTGGTCTCTGACGTTGAGAAGC
>CAZPRG010000116.1:0-7975 GCA_964588675.1 uncultured Ignavibacteria bacterium | reverse complement strand
CCGCCATGTGGGTGGAGTAGGAGGATATCTCGCCGGCCGCATCCTTGAGCGTGCTTTGGCCGGATTTCTGCAGAAGTCCCAGCTCCTCCAAAAGCTCAGCCCTCTTGGCCAAAAGCAGCTTCTCGTATTTGTCCAGATCCTTTTTCTTCATCTTCTTCCTCCACTTAAGCTCTGACCCTCTCTACGGAGATTTTCGCCTTTTCGCCATTAATGTCCCACTCCTGGGAGTACTCTCCCTTGGCCGGGCCGAAATGAAGCTCTGAGGCCAAGGTCTCCTTCTTTACGTATTCCTCGAACGCCTTTATGGCCTGCTTTAGCCGATCGGTGGTCTCCATCTTGGCCCGAATCCGGTCCATCACCTGAAAACCGGCCGATTTGCGCATGTTCTGAATCTTGTTTACCAGCTCCCGGGCAAAGCCCTC
Organism: uncultured Ignavibacteria bacterium; assembly: GCA_964588675.1. Lineage (GTDB taxonomy): Bacteria > Zixibacteria > MSB-5A5 > MSB-5A5 > SM1-73 > SM23-73-3. The sequence goes on along the minus strand of CAZPRG010000116.1, from coordinate 7,553 downwards.
GTTCTTCAGCTCTTCGGTCAGAACGGTAGCCAGTGCTACCCGGTACCCGTTATCCGATTCGACCGTCCACCCGTGTTTCTCGCTTTCGGAGATGTGAGCATCTTCCGGCTGCAGCTCGACCCGGGTTCCGTCCAGATCCAGAGTCAGTCTTCCCTCCTCCTTGAACTTCCGGAGTTGAACCTGACTTAAGGACTTTATGGCTGCGGCCACCTGATTGGCCTTTCCCCCCCACTTGGGACCCAGCTTGCCGAAATCGGGCTTGGCCGCCAGCTCGGTCAATTCCAGGTTCGAATCCCATAGCGAAACCTTCTTGACGTTCAGCTCATCCGAAATCAGGTCGGACAAAGACCGGACATCTTGAGCCTGCTCGCTCTGGGGAAGCGCAACCAACATCTCTCCCAGCGGCTGCCTGATCTTAATTTGAGCGCGGCTGCGGGCTGCCCTCCCCAACTCCACCACCCGCCGCAGGTTGTCCATCTTTTGCTCCAGACCTTGGTCCACGTGTTTTTCCTCGGCCGGCGGGAAGTCAGTTAGATGAACACTCTGCGGCAGCTGGGGATCGACTTTGGCACACAGCTCTTGGTACAACTCCTCGGCTATGAAGGGAGTATAGGGCGCCACGAGTTTGCACACCACTACCAGGCACTCCCACAGGGTGAGATAGGCCGAGGTTTTGTCCTGGCTCTCGCCGGACTGCCAGAACCTTCTTCGGCTTCGCCTGACGTACCAATTGCTTAAGTCCTCTATGACGAACTCCTGGACCCGGCGGGCCGCCCGCGTGAGATCGTAGTGATCCAGCGCAAAGGTCGCGTCCCGGATCAGAGAATTCAACCGAGACAAGATCCATCTATCCATTTCCGATCTTTCGGCAACCTCGACCTTGTGTCGGGTGGGATCGAACCCGTCGATGTTGGCATATAGAGCGAAGAACGAATAAGTGTTGCGGAACGTGCTTAGGAATTTCCGCTCCACCTCGGTTATGGCCTTCTTGTCGATTCTGGTGGGAAGCCAGGGCTGACTGACCCACAGCATGTACCATCTTAGGGCGTCTGCCCCCTGGGCGTCCATAACCTCCCAAGGGTCTATCACGTTCCCCTTGGATTTGTGCATCTTCTGGCCGTGCTCGTCCTGGATCAGCTCGATTACGATCACGTTTTTAAAAGCAGGCTGATCGAAAAGGAAAGCAGAAATGGCCAGCAGGCTGTAGAACCAGCCTCGGGTCTGATCCACCGCCTCCGAGATGAACTCGGAGGGAAACCTGTGCTTGAACTCCTCTCGATGCTCGAAAGGATAGTGCCACTGGGCATAGGGCATGGAACCCGAGTCGAACCAGCAGTCGATCACCTCCGGCGTGCGGTGCATGACCCCCTGGCATTTGGGGCATCGCAAGGTGATCCGGTCGATCACGGGCTTATGCAGATTTACGTCCTTCTTGAAAGCGGCCAGAAACTCGTCCTTTACCGCGGAATCTAAAAGCTCCTGTACGCTGGGCACGGACTTTCTTTCGCCGCAGTCGTCGCAGATCCAGACGTTTAAAGGCGTTCCCCAGAATCTCTCGCGCGAGAGCGCCCAATCCACGTTGTTTTCCAGCCATTCCCCGAACCGCCCGGTTCCCATCTCCGGAGGATACCAGTTGATCTGAGCGTTGTTCTTCAGAAGCTTGTCCTTGTAAGCGGTGGTTCGGATGTACCAGGATTTGCGCGCATAATAGATCAAAGGCGAGTCGCATCTCCAGCAGAAGGGATAGGTGTGGCTCACCTGGCCTCTTTTGTACAGTAATCCCCTCTTCCTCAGATCCGCCAGGATATCCTCATCTGCGTCCTTGATGAACATACCTTTCCAGGGCGTGACCTCGGAGGTGAACTTCCCCTGCACGTCCACCGGTTGCACGACCGGCAGCCCGTATTTCTGTCCCACCTCGTAGTCGTCGGCGCCGAAGGCAGGCGCGACGTGTACGATTCCCGTGCCGTCCTCCACGCTGACGAAATCGCCCAGGATCACATAGAACGCCTTGTTCTTTTCGGTCTCTACGAAAGTATACAGCGGCTCGTATCTTAGCTTCTCTAAGTCTTTTCCCTTGTATTCCTCTACTATCTCGTATTCCCCGTCCAGAGATCGTTCCACCAGCGCCCGGGCCAGGATCAGCTCCTCGCCCTGGTGTTTCACCTTCACGTATTCGATATCCTCGCCCACGGCCAAGGCCACGTTGGAGATTAAAGTCCAGGGAGTGGTGGTCCAAACCAAAAAGTAGGTATTGGGTTTTCCCTCCAGCTTCATCTTGACGTAGATAGAGGGATCGGAAACCTCCTTGTATCCCTGGGCCACCTCGTGGCTGGAAAGGGGTGTTCCGCACCTGGGACAATAGGGAACGATTTTGTGTCCCTGATAGATCAGCCCCTTCTCCCAGAACTGCGAGAGTATCCACCACACCGATTCGATGTAGTCGTTGGAGCAGGTGATATAGGCTTGGTCTAAATCCAGCCAATAACCCATCCTACGGGTAAGCTGATCCCATTCCTTCTTGTATCGGAAAACGCTCTCCCGGCACTTGGCATTGAACTTGTCGACGCCGTATTCCTCGATTTTGGCCTTGCTGTCCAGCCCCAGCTCCTTCTCCACCTGTATCTCCACCGGCAGCCCGTGAGTATCCCATCCCGCTTTGCGTTCCACCTTGAATCCCCGCATGGTCTTGTAGCGGCAGACCAAGTCCTTGATGGTGCGCGAGATCACGTGATGAATGCCCGGCTTTCCGTTGGCAGTAGGAGGGCCTTCATAGAACACGAAATCCGGCGAGCCGTCCCTGATCTGAATGCTCTTGTGGAAGACGTTGTTCTCCTCCCAGAACTGCAGGATGCGTTCCTCCATCCGGGGATAGTTGAAATCCTCTTTGATCTCTTTGAACATCGGGTTCTTCTTGCCTTTCCGGCTTCAACAGATGTCGCGCCAGCAAGCCTTTGCAGCATGCCGGCATTGCCAAGCAGACTGCTTTTTTCCAACCAGAACCTGGCTCAAGCCAGGCTCCGGTCCTGCTCCACGTCTTACGCCTCCATCTCCTCCACCACCCGGGAGATGATTCTTTTGAGGACCGGCTCCGATCTAGCCGCTGTGGCCAAAATCTCCGCCAAGTTGGTGGGCTTAAGAGCATCGGGCAAGCCCATGTCCGTTATCAACGAAAAACCCAAAACGCGGGTGCCCTGATGCCTGGCCACTATCACCTCCGGCACAGTGGACATGCCCACCACGTCCGCGCCGATGGCTCTCAAGAACCGGTATTCGGCAGCGGTCTCCAGGTTGGGACCGGCCACGGCCACGTACACCCCCTTGTGCAGCTTCAGCCCCAGATTCAAAGACACGTTCTCCGCCAGTTGAATCAGGTCCGGGTCATAGCAGTAACACATGTCCGGAAACCGTGGTCCCAGGGTGTTGTCATTGGGGCCGAAAAGCGGATTGGAACCAAGCAGGTTGATGTGATCGGTGATCAGGACTATATCGCCGGCCTTAAACTGGGGATTCAAACCGCCGCAGGCGTTGGACACCACCAGCGTGGTCACCCCCAGGGCTTTCATCACTCTCACCGGGAAGGTGACCTGCTTCATGTCGTAGCCTTCATAGTAGTGGAACCTGCCCTGCATGGCCATCACGTTCTTCCCGCCCAGATAGCCGAAGATCAGTTTTCCGGCATGGCTTTCCACCGTGGAGATGGGGAAGTGGGGGATATCCTGATAGGAGATGTCCTGCACCACGTTGATGTCCTCCGCCAGGGCGCCCAGCCCGGTTCCGAGAATGATGCCTGTTTTGGGGGCGAATTCGGTTCTGCTCCGGATGAACTCCACCGCCTCTTCGACCGTCTTCCGGAGGCTCTTTGCGTTCTTGTCTGCCATCTTACAGCCCTCTCTGAAAGATTCCCGCAGATTTCAGATTTTGATTTCCTTGTTCGAATTCGTCTTGGGCTGGTTTCGATTGCCAGCCAAAAGAGGTTCTTCTTTATACGGCGCTTCGTCTTTTTCCATTGATTCGATGACGTTGCGATGGGTGTCCAGAAGCGACTTGAACCGCACGACATAGTCCCTTCTCAAGTTCTCCAGGTCGGCGATCTGCTTTCTGATTCGCGACAGCGTTCCGTAGGTTTCCTCCAGGTTGCGCTCCGCTTTCAGCTTGGTTTCGCGCATCAGAAGCTCGGCTTCCTTTTGTGCGTTCTGCCTGACTTCCTCTGCGGTCTTCTGAGCGGTCACCAGCGCATCCTTCAGATTGCTTTCCAGGTCGGTGTAGCCCTTCAGGGTGGACTCCGCCGAGGCAAGCTTCTCCTTCAACTGGCTCTTCTCCAAGAGCATCTCCTCCAAGCGGGAGGCCACCATCTCCAAAAAGCCCTCCACCTCCGAGGGATCGTATCCCCGGAAGGACTTGCCGAACTTCTGATTTTTGATGTCCACCGGCGTTATGCTCACTTCTCGCCTCCGGTTGAGGTTTTCGTTTTTTTCACTGTATTATCGGCACCAATATGCAAACATTGCTCCGTTTCCGGTCGATTATTTCAACTTCGCGCTCATTCCATAGAGACCGGCAACCAGATAATACTTGATGAACAAAAGCGCAAAGATCAGAATTATGGGCGAAAGATCCAAACCCACGCCGCTGCCCAAAGGCAGCAGGCGCCTGATGCGATCGAGTATGGGATCGGTGATTCTCATCAAGAAACGCACTCCCGGGTTATAGGGATTGGGATTGAACCACGAGAGAATCGCCCGCAGGATCACCACGATCACATACAGGCTGATGGCCAGATCCAGAAGTCTGGCTGATGCAAAGATCAGATCTCCCATCGTCAGTTCGTCTCTCCAGTGGCTGCTTTTGGAGTGCAGGAGTTTGCTCCTGCGATCAATCAACCATTCTCAAAAACACCGCATCGGCCCCGCCAAGTCGGGGTCTACGCTTCGCTCCGACAAGCCGATGCACTCCGATTCCTTTTGGAGTGCAGGAGCTTGCTTCTGCGATTGCTAAAAGTCCGTGTGAACACCGCGCCGGCCCCGCCAAGTCGGGGTCTACGCTTCGCTCCGACAAGCCGGCGCACTCCGATTCCTTTCGAAGTGCCGAAGCTTGCTTCTGCGATCAATCAACAATTCTTAAAACACCGCATCGGCCCCGCCAAATCGGGGTCTACGCTTCGCTCCGACAAGCCGATGCACTCCGATTCCTTTTGGAGTGCAGGAGCTTGCTCCTGCTAATTGTCCCTCGGTCCGAAGATTCCGGTGCCCACTCGCACCATGTTGGAGCCTTCTTCAATCGCTACCTCGAAGTCGGAAGTCATCCCCATGGAAAGATAGCGCATCTGGACGTTCGGCATCGCGGTGGACTTCAGCTGGTCAAAAAGTGTCTTGAGCCTCCTAAAGCAAGGCCGCGTGTCCTCCGGATTATCGGAAAACAGCCCGATGGTCATCAATCCCTTAATTCTTATACCTTCCAATCTTGAGGCAGCCTCGATCAGTGGAATCACCTGATCGGCTTCCACTCCGAACTTGGTCTCCTCGCAGGAGGTGTTTACCTCCACCAGCACGTCCATCCTCTTTCCGGCATCCAGCGCCCTTTTGGATATCTCCTCGGCTATGCGCAGGCTGTCCACCGACTGGATGAAGTCGAACAGCTCGACCGCTTTCTTGGCTTTGTTGGTCTGGAGATGTCCCACCAGGTGTTTTCTCACCGGCTCGGTTATCAGTTTGAACTTCTCTTCCGCCTCCTGGACGCGATTCTCGCCGATTATTTCTATCCCGCAGCGTATGGCCTGGTTTATCCTTTCCGCTTCCACTGTCTTGCTCACCGCCACCAGCGTGATTTCGTCACCTGATCGGCCAACCTTGGCCGCAGCCCTTTCCATGCGTGACCGTATGGCTGCGATGTTGTCCTTTATCCCTTGCATCTTAACTGACTAATATAACATTCGTTCCTCGCCAAAAACAACAACTTTCTGGCCTTCCTCGCCGGACATGCCTTTTGACGGGGCGAGAAGTTGTAGCCGCACTCTGAAGAGTGCAGGGGAGAGCCTTTCTTCCTCTCCCCTGCGGGGAGTCGAAGACCTGTATAGGAGGATAAGAGGTGAGGGGTTGATCAAAAGCTTCATTCCGCTAACGGACGGCCGAATACTCGAGTGGATAGCCGATGCGAAAAGCAGTCTGTCAACGGATTCAGCGGATGAAACGGATACAAATCCGTTCTTTCTCATCCGTTTAATCTGTTTAATCCGTTGACGGCTTCTTCTTTTGTCCCCCTCACCCTAGCCCTCTCCCCAAAACGGGGAGAGGGGATCAAATCTCCCCCAAAAGCCGGTTGTCAATCCTTCCGGTGATGTGAATGGGCAGGATTTGATTCTTCAGCGAATCGTCGCCGTCTGCGAGCACGCGGATGTAAGTATCGGAAAGCCCAGTCAGCTTAGAGGTCTTCTTGTCTCTTCGGTGCTCGATCAACACGTTCAGCTTCCGGCCGATGAAGCGACCGATATACGCAATCCACTTTTCCCTTCCCAGATGGTGCATGATCTCGCTTCTTCCGTGTGTGATCTGCGGATCGACCTTATCCGGCATTTTAGATGCTTGGGTGCCCTTCCGGTCCGAATAACTGAAGACGTGAAGATAGCTGATGGGAGCCGATCGGATGAAATCGCAGGTGTTCTCAAACTGCTCATCCGTCTCGCCGGGAAAGCCGACGATCACGTCCGCGCCGATCATCACATTGGGAATCTTGTCAGATATTCTATCAACGAGTTGGCGGTACTCATCCGAAGTGTAGTCTCTTCTCATTCTCGAAAGGACGGCATCGTCTCCGCTCTGCAAGGGGATGTGCAGATGTCGGCAGATTCGATCCGATTCGGCAATCACGTCAATCAACTCGTTTGTGAATTCCTTGGGATCGATGGAGGAGTATCTGATTCTTTGGACCTTGGTGTGATCCAATATCTTCTTGGTCAACTCGGCCAAGCCCAGACCATCTTTGTGATAGCGACCGGCATGCACACCGGTCAGAACCACCTCTTTGAATCCGTTTTCGACAAGATCGTTGACCTCGGAGATGATCTGCTCCGCTTTCCTACTTCTTTCCTTGCCCCGGGCCATCGGAACAATACAGTAAGCGCAGTTTTTTTCGCAGCCATCCTGAATTTTGACCAGCGCGCGGGTGTGTTTTGCCAGACCCTTCACTTTGAAGTCAAAGAACTCGTCGTTGCTCTCTTTGACTCTGGACCCCTGACCAAAAAGCTGGGCGATGAGGGTGGGGAGGCGGCCCTTGTCTTGTTGCTTGACCACAAGTGAGACGCCTGGCAGGGTTTCGAGATACTCCTTGTCCGTTTGGGCATAGCAGCCGGTGACCACGATTTTTGCCTCCGGCGATCTTCTCCTTGCCCGGTAGATAGCCTGCCTGGAGCTGCGGTCGCTCTCTCCGGTAACCGTGCAGGTGTTGATTATGTACACGTCGGCCTTATCGCTGAAATCCACACGCTCGAAGCCGAAAGCCTCCAGCCTCTCAGCAATGGCCTCAGTCTCGTATTGATTGACCTTGCAGCCTATGGT
>CAZPRG010000115.1:0-7980 GCA_964588675.1 uncultured Ignavibacteria bacterium | reverse complement strand
GTTTCAAGGAAAAGGGGATGGAGAATCTCATGTCCGCCTATGACCTGGCCGAGCTCTTGGAGAAGGCAGTGCAGGATTAGAGAAGGCTTCAACCCTATCCGCCGGGTAGGATGCAGAGTCTGTGTTTCCCAGCCCCATATCGACCTTCGGCTGACGAATCCGCGCTTGATTCTCAATTCTCTTGACATTCGATTTGGTTTGGGTATTTTGGCGTAGAAATGCCATCCTGTGGTCCCCGCCGTTGCTCGAATTTGGCGCAAAGAAGATGGCGGAAGTCCAATGAATCGAGGGACGAGGGGGTATTCTATACGACAGTTTGACAGAGAGACTCGTAGCGAAGATTGCCAACACTTTCGGGAGGTAACCTTATGGCAGAGGCAGCCAAGATCACCAAGGACATGACCTTTGGAGAAGTGCTGAAGAAGCATCCGGAGACGGTCAAGACCTTCTTCGAATATGGCATGCACTGTTTCGGATGCCATCTTTCGGTGGCCGAGACAATCGAGCAGGGAGCGTTGGCGCACGGCGTGGAAGTGGACAAGCTGGTGGACGATCTTAACAAGCTGGTATCGGCGTCCGCCGAGGAGGCCGAGAAGAAACCGGCCCAGGAGTAGAATCGGACTGACGGCATACTCGGTGCCGGTGGGCAAGGAGACCGGCGACGTTCGCACGGTCTTTCCTGCACGAGAGATTGGGTAGGAGGTAATCTCGGTGGAGAAACCTGTGAGTCCAGCCGACGAACCGAACCAGGAATTGATCGGCAAGATACTCAAGCTGAAGCAGGATCGCAACGCGGTCATCTTGGCGCACAACTATCAGATAGGGGAGGTCCAGGATATCGCGGACTTCGTGGGGGACTCGCTGGACCTAAGCCAGAGGGCGGCCGACACCAAGGCCGACGTGATTCTGTTCTGCGGCGTGAATTTCATGGCCGAGACCGCCAAAATCCTGGCGCCCGATAGAACCGTGCTCATGCCCGACAAAAACGCCGGCTGCGCCATGGCCAACATGATCACCCCTCGACAGATTTTGGAGATGAAGAAGAAGCATCCGGGTGCGGTGGTGGTCTGCTACGTCAACACCACCGCCGAGATAAAAGCGGAATCCGATTACTGCTGCACCTCGGCCAACGCGGTCAAGGTGGTGCAGTCCATTCCGGCCGACAAGGAGGTTCTCTTCATCCCGGACAAATACCTGGGCGATTACACCAGCAAACAGGCCAACCGAAAGATGATCCTGTGGGAGGGCTTCTGTCCCACTCATAGGCGCATTCTGGCGGAGGACATACTCAAAAACAAGGCCCAGCATCCCAAGGCCCAGGTGCTGGTCCATCCCGAGTGCACGCCGGACGTGATCGCCATGGCGGATAAGGTGCTTTCCACCTCCGGGATCTGCAGATATGCGAAAGAATCCGACGTGCAGGAGTTCATCATCGGCACGGAGATCGGCATCCTCCACAGGCTGAAGAGGGAGAATCCCACCAAAACCTTCTATCCCGCCAGCATCCTGGCCGATTGCCCCAATATGAAGCTGACCAACCTGGAGAAAATCCTGTGGTCGTTGGAGGACATGGTCTATCCGGTGGAGATTCCGACGGAGATAGCCCAGCGCGCCAGGCGGTCTATCGATAGGATGATTCAGATAATCTGAGCAGATTCTTTCCCGTTCTATTTAACGGCAAAGTTGGAACAGCAAAACCAAACCAGAATCCTAATCGTTAGGTTCTGCCGGAGATAGGAATGCCCGAATTGCCCGAAGTAGAAACCATCGCCAGGGGATTGCGCAAGGCGATTGTCGGGAAAAGAATAAAAAGCGTCAAGGCCGTCTTCCCGGGCATAGTCAAACAGAATTCAAAGCTCTTCTGCAAGACCATCACAGGCAATACCGTGTTGGGAGTGAGCAGAAGGGGGAAATACCTGCTGGTGGACTTGTCGGACGGCAAGACCCTGTTAGTGCATCTGGGCATGACCGGAAATCTGCTTTTGGACCAGAAGCCGTCAAGCTCCAGCAAGAAGTCAAAACAGAAGGCTATGGGGCATGGAGTCGTAGACAAGCACGACCATGTGATCTTCACCTTCTGCGGAGACCGGTGGGTTCTAAGGTACAACGATCAGAGGAAGTTCGGCAAGCTGAAAGTCTGCAATGCCTGTGACGAGCAAAAGACCGCCGAACTGAAAGCGCTGGGTCCGGAAGCGCCGGAAGTTTCTGCTGCCGAGTTTGTCCGCATTCTCCGAGAACGAAAAGGGAAGATCAAATCGCTGCTTCTGAACCAGAAAGTGATAGCCGGTTTGGGCAACATCTACGCCGACGAATCGCTTTTTGGAGCGAGAATACATCCGGCCCAGAGAGCGGACCGTCTGAGCGACCAAAAGCTTAGGGACCTGCATAGATCGATCAGGGCTACGCTCAAAAGGGCCATTAAAGCGGGCGGTTCCTCCATAGACAACTACCTGCACATCGACGGCCAGATAGGCGGCTTCCAGTTGCAGCATAAGGTCTATGGTCGGGAAGGGGAGAGGTGCAGACGATGCGGAACGAAGATCAAGAGGATCAAAATCAGCCAACGCTCCAGCTGCTTCTGCCCCCGCTGCCAGCCATTGAAGAAAACCTAAGCGGGGTGTAGTTGCCCGATTTATCGGGCTGGTGGGGTAAGCCGGTTGTCGGGCAGTCTGACGACAGCCCGACCTATATGTCTAGAAATGCACAGGATGAGTTTTTGTGTCTACTCTGCTTCGTTCTTCAACAAAGCTGTTGATAGGGATCGTGATCTTCGTCGGGCTGCCCCTGGTCGGATGGGGAGTGAAAGACATTCAGGGTTTCATTGGTCACCCAGCGCGACTTGGCTATGCTGTGTTGGTGGTGTTGCTGCAGCTTATTGTCGTAATCACACTTCCCGAGGTTGGAAGCAGACGCAGCAAGGAGAAAAAGATCACGCTCCATGACCGATTGACGCTTGTGCCGCTGCAAACCATCCCCCTGGCAATCATACTTGTGGCTCCATACAGCGATCGACACAATATCGCCGTGCTCGGTGAGGTTGAGATCATCCGATATCTCGGACTGGTGCTCTTTTCTTTTGGGTTTGTCGGGATGCATTGGGCGGAAGCGCAGTTGGACAGGCAATTCAGCGTGTACGTTACGATTCAGGAGGACCATAAGCTCGTAACGAATGGTCCGTACCGGTATCTCCGCCATCCGAGGTATCTGGGAATAATAATGTTCACCACGGGAATTTCTCTGGTCTTCCGTTCATGGCTGACGTTGATTCTGGTTGCAGTCTTGACTTTCGCGCTGATATGGCGAATCCGCGGCGAAGAAGCGCTGATGCGCCAGCAGTTCGGGGCAGATTGGGAGGCCTATTCCCAGAAGTCGTGGCGTCTCATTCCGTTTGTGTGCTAGGCAAGGCCGAATATGAATTCAACCGGAGTGCAGGAAAAAATGTGAGATGGCGGCGCGCGCGTTCCTGCTTCTTGAGATTCTTCACTCCCCGGACGGGGCCGTCTGGCCGTCCCACACCAAAAGGTGCGGGACTTCGTTCAGAATGACAGTGTGGCTCGTTGCTGCTGCGTCCGCTACGTCTTCTGACTTGAGGGGAAGTATCGGTCGGGTCGGGGGATCCGAGCGGAACGTAAGTAGGGATGAAGGCGGAAATGGGAATTCTTGTGGAAAGACAGCGGACAACCCAAGGGTTGTCCCTACCACTACCAATGGCGGGGTGTTCCATCCGCAAGTGCGATGGGCAGACACCTTGCCAGATAGGAATCGAGCCTGTGCACGTTCTCTGACATTCTAATTGTCTAACCTTTGATGCTTCCGAGCGGTCTCAGTTGAATCACTTTCTTGGATATGCCGAGACTATCCACCGCGTTGACCACTTCGTCAATGTCTTTGTAAGCCAGACCGGCCTCTTCGGCCAATCCGGACATGGAGACCGCCCGAACCACTATGCCCCTTTTGGTCATCTGCTCTCTTAACTCGGTGCCCCTCACTTTTCTCTTGGCAGCCATGCGCGACATGACTCTGCCTGCTCCGTGACAGGTGGAGCCGAAGGTCATATCAAAAGCTCCTTGGGTTCCTGCCAACAGGAAGGAGCTGGTTTCCATGGAGCCGCCCACGATCACCGGCTGTCCCACTTCCCGGTACATTTCGGTCACTGCCGGATGATGGGGTGGGAAAGCGCGGGTGGCGCCTTTGCGGTGGACGATGACTTCTTTCTCTTCTCCGTCAATATTATGTTTTTCGATCTTGGCGATGTTGTGCGCCACGTCGTAGATTATGTGCATTCCCAGATCCTTGGCGTCTTTGCCGAAGACCTGACTGAAACCTTCCCTTATCCGGTGGGTGATCACCTGCCGGTTGACAAATGCGGAATTGGCGGCGCAGACCATGGCGCCGAAATAGTCCTGTCCCTCCTGGGAATTGAAGGGAGCACAGGCCAGCTCCTTGTCCAGTATCTTCAGCCCGTACTTCTTCATGGAGTTCAGGAACGTCTGGAGATAGTCCGTGGCGATCTGGTGTCCGAATCCCCTGGACCCGCAATGCACCATGACGAATACCTGATTGGGACGGTCGATTCCATACACTTTGGCTATCTCCGGATCGTAGATCTGGTCGGTCAGCCCCACCTGCACCTCCAGATAGTGATTCCCGGAGCCCAGGGTTCCCAGTTGCTCGATCCCTCTGGAGATGGCCTTATGACTGACCCGAGACGGATTGGCCCCCTGCATGCGTCCCTTTTCCTCGATTCTCTCTCCATCCTCGGGCCAAGCGAATCCGTTCTCGACGCACCAGTCCACGCCCTTGGTCATCACCTGCTTGAAGGTCTCGGAATTCAGCTTGACGAACCCCGAGGAGCCGACCCCGGCCGGCACCAGCTTGAAGAGCGCGTCCATCAGCGCGCTCATCTTTGGCTTGACCTCTTCTAAGGTCAGATTGGTGCGGATGAGCCTCACGCCGCAATTGATGTCGAAGCCGATCCCGCCCGGCGAGATCACGCCGTCTTTGGTGGAGAAGGCAGCCACGCCGCCTATGGGAAACCCATAACCCCAATGTCCGTCGGGCATGCACATGGCGTACTTCTGGATGCCGGGTAGGCAGGCCACGTTGGTCACCTGGTTGAAGACCCCCTGGTCCATTATCTGCATAAGCTTTTCCGATCCTAAAATCCTGGCCGGAACCCTCATCCCCTCTTTTTCGGTAGGGGGGATCTCCCAGATTCCCTCTTGTACTTTTTTCATCTGCATGGCGTCACCTCATCAGCAGATTACCTGGGTTACGAAAGTCTCAAAATTCAGGCCGTCTCGAGCCGGGTTTTCGATTTTGTGTTTAGTAGGTTAAGTACCCTATGTATCCAGAATGACTTTGGCGGTCCACTTTCCCTGGTTTTTTTTCACCTCAAGCAAATGGTAAGTCACCGCCTTGACGTCCACTCTCACTTTATGCTTCTTCTGATCCGCCGGCTCGCCCCATGCCGAAGCGCTCAACCTATAACCCTCATTCTTCTGAATGTCGACTTCGAATTTGCCGAACAGCATGGACTGAGCGTCTTTCAGATATATCAACTCCGCCAGCCAGTCAAAGAGCAGTTCCTCCAGACTGGGGCTGGTCAGCTCCACCTGCTCTTTGTGCCGGGCTTCTATGCTTCCGGTATCAGCCATCACCTCGAAGGTGGCCTGGGCACAAACCCTGAAAAGCTCGTTTAAGCTCTCCGCTTCCGCCTCAAATGCGGCGTCGGCAATGGCCACGTCCTCAAGAAAACGATATGTGCCCATAATCGAAGACAACCACCTCTTTTGTCCAATTTCTATACGTATCCGTCAGCATGCCCGTTTTCGTGGTGCCGGATGAGAGAGCGAAACAGGTCCACCGTCGACCTGCCCGTAAGATCAGCAACGATGCGGTCTTAAGCCCAGATCGCAAGCAACGGATTCGGAAGTGATAAGTCAGGAAATGGTTTGCCGGAGCTGAATCGATGTCTGATTGCCTGCGCCCTGACATCGTCCGGATCGCCGGTGAAACTGGATCCGGGCAGACAAAATAAAGTGCGCCGAAATCGAAGCCGGTGAGCATGTTTTCACTCACCCGGGCCGGCGCACCTGCTAATACCTATGTTGATTAAGACTAACCGGCCTTTTCGATGCAATCGACCGGGCAGACGGCCACACAGCGAGAGCCTCCCTCGATACCCTCGCACTCGTTACAGGTGGCGGGATCGATGACGTAGACATCACCTTCGCTGATAGCCGACTGGGGGCACTCCGGAAGGCAAAGCCCGCACGCAGTGCACTCGTCCGTGATCTTCATTGCCATGAATTTCACCTCCTCCAAGTTGCGGTGAGCATCCTATTTTCGACCTGCATAATATAGACGTAGGCGGCCGATTGTCAACAGCAATTTCCAAAAACTAAAAAGATGGTGGATGTAAAAAAAGCGGAAGTTGATTAGGGTAACTCCCAACAGGCAAAGAAAACCGCAAGAGCGAAAAGTCCAGATAGAGGAAGAGGGTGTGCTTCGGTTAGGGTAGAGGGGGGCAAGGAACTACCCAAAGCTACAGGGCACACCCTCGAGATGGAATCGAATTTATGTCACACACAATATACCTAAGCCCTCCTGCTTGGCAATAGGTAATCCACCCTATTTTGCCCTCCCGGCGGCCCCAAATCGCGTGGGCCGGTTTTTCGCCTTTATCCGGGACGCAGGGACTATAGGCCGTTCCGGGCCGGTACTGCAACAGCTGGCCGGCTCAGACGTTTAGGTCCACCAACCCCTTCTGTATGGCGTACTTGACCAGCTTGGCCACATCGTGGATGTTCAGCTTTTGCATGATGTGCGCCCGATGCGCCTCCACGGTCTTGACGCTGATGAAGAGCGCCTTGGCCACCTCCCGATTGGTGTATCCCTCGGCGATGAGTTGAAGCACCTCTCTTTCCCTGTCGGTCAGGAGATCGAAGGGGGTTTCGGTTTTGCCGGTTTCCATCTTCCGCAGGTAGGCGTCGATCAAGGTCTTGGAGATGGTGGGGCTTAAGAACGACTTGTCCTGGTAGATGGAGCGAATGGCGTTTACCAGCTCCTCCACCGCGCCTTCCTTCAATATGAAGCCGGACGCGCCGGCCTGGAACGACTGGAGGATGTACTCCTCGTTCTTGTGCATGGTCACCATGATGATCTTGGTTTCCGGCAGGACCTTCTTGATCTGCTTGGTGGCCTCCAAGCCGTTGAGATTGGCCATGGCGATGTCCATCAGAACCAAATCCGGCTTAAGCTCGGTGGCCTTTTTCACCGCCTCTCTGCCGTCCGCAGCCTCGCCCACCACCTGCAGGTCGGGCTCCTGCTCCAGCAGCTTGGTGATGCCCTGACGAAAGATCTTGTGATCGTCAGCGACCAACAACCTGATCTTCTTCATGTTTTACCTCCGAAGAAGGAATGTTAATGTTTAGGGTGGTCCCTTTTCTTGGTTGGGAAACTATCTCGAACTTTCCCCCAAGCATGTCAACTCTCTCCTTGATGTTGAGAAGTCCCATCTCGCCCCGGGGCGCAGACAGGACTTGCTTCGGGTTGAATCCCACGCCGTTGTCTCTGACCGACATGACGACGCCGGACGTCTGGTAGGAGACCAGGATGGACACCTCGGTGGCTCGGGCATGCTTGGACGCGTTGGCCAGAGCCTCCTGCGCTATTCGAAAGAGGGCCACCTCGGTTTCCTTGGGATATCTGCGCTCTTTCCCCTTGGTCTTCAACGAAAACTGTATGCCCGACCTCTTGGCGAATCTCTCTATAAGCCATTTAAGCGCCGGCAGGACCCCGAAATCCTCGAGCATGGGCGGGCTGAGCTCGAAGGTTAGGGTGCGAATCTCCTCGATGGTTTGAGCCAAAAGCTCTCTTGTGTCGGAGAGCAGCTCCTCTGTCGCCTTGGGATGATCCGGTCGCGCCGACAGATCCCGCTGCATTCTGTCCAAGTTCATCTTCATGGCCAGAAGCATC
>CAZPRG010000114.1:0-7985 GCA_964588675.1 uncultured Ignavibacteria bacterium | reverse complement strand
GGAACGATGAGGCCGGAAGCCAAATAGGGCTTCCAGGAACCGAACCGCACCCGGGCGATTGCAAAACCTTCGCGGGTGATGAATTTAATGGTTATTACCGCTGCCATGGCCGGCACCCACATCACCACCGCAATCACATACTGGCCATACGCTTGAGGGATTCTGGTGATTCGAAATCCCGCCAGAATCAGCGCGCCTTCGATGGCATAGGTGATGAAAAAAGTAATCGCCAGGAAGGAGAAGAGTCCTTTTTTGTCTATGTGGGTGTTCGACATATTACATGCCCGATGACGGGGTTATTCGCTCAGGTCGAACCCCAGACCGGGCTTGTCTGTGGGGAAGAGTATTCCATCTTTGAGGATGACAGCGCCGGCGGAAGGATCGCCGATTAAGTCCAGGTGGCCGTCCAGATCGGCATAGGCCACATTGGGCCGGGCCAGAGCGAAGTGCAGGCCGGCGGCGATTCCCAGCGCGGCCTCATCCATGCAGCCCACCATCACCTCCAGGTTGGCCGCCTTGGCCACCGCATTGATCTGCAGCGCCTCGGCAATGCCGCCCACCTTCATCAGCTTGACGTTGACCGTGTCCACCAGGTCGCGCCGGGCCAGTTTGAACGCGTCCACCAGGCTCATCAGGCTCTCGTCCGCCATGATCGGAATGTGAGCTCCGCTGGTTACCTTACCCAACTGGTCCAGCTGCGCCTTGGGGGTGGGCTGCTCCAGCAGCTCCACTTTGGCCGGACGGGTCTTCTCCACGAAATGCAAAGACTGCTCCACGGTGTAGCCTTGGTTGGCATCGAAGCGGAGCTGGATCTTTTCACCCACTGCTTCCCGCACCTTTATTATCCGCTCGATGTCCAGCTCCACGTCGACCCCGCCTTTGATCTTGAGCACCCTGAATCTCTGCTCCACAAAAGCCTTGGCCCTGGCCACGGTCTGCTCCAGAGGCAGGATGCCTATAGTGACGCTGGTTTTCATGCGATCCCGAAAACCGCCCAGCAGCTTATACACCGGCAGTCCGGCGACCTTGCCCAATATGTCATGCAAGGCCATGTCGACCATGGCCAGCGCAGACGGATGCGACTGCAGGTGAGGCTTCAGCCTTTCGAGAAGCAAGGCCGGGCGCAAGGGGTCGGTTGCCCTGAGGGTGGGTTCGATCACACTTTGAAAGACCTGCAGGACGGAATCGGAGGTCTCGCCGGTGATCTCCAAGTCGGGCGCGGCGCAACCGTAACCGGTGATTCCCTTGCTGGTCTCCACGCGCAGGAAGACGTTGGTGGCGGAGTCTATGGTCTCGTAGGCGATGGTATACGGCTCGGCCAGGCGCATCTTGAGCGGCCAGGCGTGCAGGCGGGAAATCTTCATGGGTCTTTCCTAATATCTCTTCTGGTGAATCTCCTCCAGGGTCAAACCTTTCAGGTCCTCCACGAAGGCCACCAGGTGGGCGATCATCATCTCCCAGATGTCCTTTCCCTTTTGGGCGCTGGCCTTGGTGGGATCGCCCATCACGCCGGTGAGGGAGATCTTCTTGGTGCGGCCGTACCAGGAGACGGCTCTCTTGGACGAGAAATCCAGATAGCGGCTGGAGAAAGCGGGAATCTTCTTGCCGGCCTTATCCATCCTGACCAGATGGGGGCGCACCGCCAGGCTGGTGCTGGTCTCGATCTCCCCGGCGTGCACGTCGTTGGGGGTCTCGATGAGCTTGTTCACGTCCACGTCGCTGGTTTCTCCGGTATCCACGCAGACGAAGATGCGCGCGTCGCGGTTTATCATCTGCGCGGCGAAATTCAAAGCAGGGCCGTTGCCGCCGTGAGCATTGATGATCACCAGCTTCTTGATGCCGTTTTGGGCGGCGCTCATGCCCACGTCGTAAACCAAGCGCGACAAAGTGTCGTTGCCGATGCTGACGGTTCCGGGAAAGCCGGCATGGTGGTAGGAAATGCCGTAGGGAATCAACGGAAGAACCAGCGGCTTGGGATTGCTGCATGCGGCGGCCACCCGGCGGGCCAGATAGTCGGCATCGAAGGCGTCGGTGTCCAGGGGAAGATGGGGGCCGTGCTGCTCGATGGAGCCCACAGGCAGAAGGGCGATATCCACCTCCTGGAATCTCTTCTCCGCCTCGGGCCAGGTGAGCTCAGCCCACAGGTAGACGCTTTTTTCCCGTGCAACCGTGGGCTGAGAGGTCTTCTGCGCCTTTTGAGCGCTCAGCTCGAAGGCGAAGGGCCGGGAGATGCCGGGATCGGCCAGCGGATTGAAATCGCTCCATCTGCGGCCCTGCCTGCGCACGGCGCCGTCGGCGTGCTTCAGCAGTATGCGGTAAAGCGGCTTGCGCAAATCCACGGGAATTCCGTCCACCGGAGATTTCTCCTGACCGAAGCGCAGCTTGAGCACCACCGGATGCTCCCGGGCGGATTTCTTCCGCTCCTCCGGAAGGTTGATCAAATCCTTCTGGGAGAGCAGGAAAAGCATGTGCTCCTGGCAGGTGATCTCCTGGTGAATTCCCTGGGTCTCCAGGTCGTGAAGACAGCTTTTGATCTGTTGGTCGTTGTAGCCAGAGCGTTTGGGATCGGAGCCGATGGCCGAAAGCATGCCCACGATCCTCCGGCATTTCTCGCATCTGCCGCAGGGATAAACCCGCTCCTTGTCCTGATGGGTGGCATGACACGAGACCTGATGCTCCTGCAGATCAGGATAGCGCTCCACCAGTATCTTCTGAATCAACAGCTCGGAGACCGGCCGCAGCACGGAGAACTGGCTGATGGCCCATCCCTTTTGCATATAATAGCGGGAGAGGGCCTCGTCGAAATAGCGGCTCTGATCGTACAAGCCTCCGTAATTGGTTATGCCCTGATAGAAACTGCGAATGGTGGTGTCGTATTCGTCTCCGATCAGCACCCGGCCTATTCCTCTCTTGCGCACCAAGGGCAAGGTCCCGAAGAGGAAGACCGCCACGGTCCATAGCCGGATGGGATACTCGTCCGAGCGGACATTGGAGAAGTCCTGCCGGATGAAAGGCATGTGCCGGAGCATCCAGGAGAAAACCCGGTCGGAGTTGGCCCACACCCTGGCCGTGTGGGGCACATTCTGCTTGAAATAACGGTAAGCGTTCAGGGCGGTGAACCAATGCCGCCCCGATTCGTTGATGAAAACCGGGTGGGTCTCCACGCCGATTTCGTTCAGCAGGCCGAAGGTCAAAAGGCTGTCCTTCCCGCCGCTGGAGAGGATGCAGTGTTTCTTCTTGTCGGTCGGCCAAAGCAGCCAGGGGGCCTTGCCCTGGCTGGAATCCGAGTCGGGGAACTCCACCGTTGTCGTCAAATAGTTCTTTTTCTTCTCGACGGGAAGATGTGCTGCCGCACCGAGCAAAAAGGGATTAGGCTCCAGGAACTTTTTGACATATATCTCCCGGGCCGTGTTTTCCATCATGTCCAGAATGAACCGTCGATCCTTATCGTCGAATTGGCCGTGAAGAACCATGGTCTGGCAAAACAGGCCGTAGTTCATGGCCACCTGGGCTGCCAGCATGGCCGCCAGGTTGCCGCTGGCCGGATCGGAGGAGTCGAACACGTCCTCCTCATAGGTGTAGACCAACTCCGTCCGATCCTCTTTGCCTTTGTGAAAGAGTCGATAGGGAGCGATCAACCGACGCGGTTCCAGCTTGATCGGTCCCACCTCCAGCCGATCGATGACCTTCAGAACCGACAGAGGATCGTCGCCTTTGGCAGATTTCCTGTGAGCATTCATGTGTTCGATATCCTCGATTTCGATACTGCTCCGGTTGCATCACAGCGATAGAATGCTTCCCGTCCTGCAGCCCGAAGCAGGCAGCTCTATTTTTTCCGTCTTGACCGTACGAGGTCAGCTAAGCCCTCTGCGCCCTGAGTCAGAACGTCGAATGTGGGCAGGCCCGTCTCCTTATGAATGGATCGGCACACGCTTGCAATCTCATCAGGCTCGATTCCCTCATGATTGATGGTGACCGCCACTACCGGCTTTCCGGACAACAGCTCGATGGCCTGAATCTGCTTGGCCAGCGGCTGAATGGGATAACCGGGAAAGCCGTCGTAATCCTTGCGGGCCGGGGCATGCTGCAGCACAACGGCGTCCGGTCGACCGGCGGCTAAGATCTCGAATCCGCCGGGATAGGCTGGATTCATCAGGCTGCCCTGACCTTCGATCACGATCACTTCTGCTTTTGCCTCGTGCCAGGCTGTCCAGACCGCGTGTTCGATCTCGCCGGAGACGAAATCGTTGATCAGCGAGTCTAAGATGATGCAGTATTCGGCACCCTGCATCCAGGAGGTCTGTCCGGTTCCGACCAGCTGGGCGGAAATGCCCGCATGGTCAAGCGCCTGGACCAGCTTCCAGGCGGTAGTGCGTTTGCCCACGGCTGAATCGGTTCCCAAAAGCGCAACTTTCAGCGCAGTCACCTGCTCTATCTTGCCGCTGAAGAAGTGAAGTTCATCTCTGGGCGGGGTTTTTCGAACGTCGCGTATTTGTACTCCGTTTTTCGCGGCCAGATGGGAAATCTCGGAATCCTCCGACAGAAAATCGTGCAGCCCACAGTCCACGTTCAAGCCCAGATTGACAGCCTCCTTGATGTCCTCGCGGGCGGAGGCGCTGAGCCGACCCCCGTCGGGCGCCAAGCCCACGACCAGATGGGTGGCCGACTTTCCAGAGTCACGGGCATGTTGGAAAGCACTCTGCACCGAGTCGTAAACCGGTACACCTCCGGGCTTTCCGTCCAGCACAAAGGCGGCGTCCTGACCCGCGTGGCGGGAATCGATCACCGAGAGCACCCGGTACCGTCGGGTGAAGCGAACCAGTCCGTGCGCGGTCTTGCCATTGGGCGTGTTGAATGCCCCCTGACAATAGACCAAGGCATTTCCCTCGGGAAACGTGCTCATGATTTCTTGCCGGTAAGGATCACCACGTGTCGATCGCCGGGCAAAGCTTCCTTGCGGTGCTGTTCCACCAAGGCGATCAGCCCGGCGGTGGAGGCGGGCAGGACGTTCATCCCCTCTTTTTCCCTAATCAGCTTGGAAAAGGCCAGCATGCTCTTGTCCGAGGCGTCCGTAGCCCAACCCTTGGATTGCCGCACGGCGCTTAAGGCCAGATCGCCGTCGATGGAGTGCCAGTTGATGAGGGGTTCGTTGATCTTGGTCTCGTGGATATGTTCCGGCCTGAGGTCCTCGCACTTTGCGCTGTTGTGGAGAAAGGCCTGGACGATGGGGTTCTTCTTGAAGGAGGAGCCGGCCACTATGCGCGGCATGCGGGAGGTCTTGCCCCGACGATAGAGGCTCAAGAAACCTTTGAAAATGCCCGCCAGGGTGGTGCCGTTGGAGACCGGAACCGCCACGGCCAGCGGCGAGTCGCGCAGCTCGTCGTAAATCTCGTAAGCGATCTCACCGTAAGCGCTCAGCTGCAGCGAGGTGTTGTGGCCCCCGGGATTGGCATCGTAATACTCCAGTTTCTCCGCCTGCTGCTGGGAGGCCTGGACGGCGCCTTCGTAGTCACCCGGCACGCGGACGATCTCCGCGCCCAGATCGGTCATTTCCTTTATGCGCTTGGTCTGGTAGTTCTCGGGAATGTGGATCAGGCAGCGCAGCCCGGCTATGGATGAAGCCAAGGCCATAGCCACGCCGTAGTTCCCGCAAGTGGCCACGGTGATGGTGTCGAATCCCCGACGCATGGCGTCGCGGGCTTGAGCGAAAGCTATGCGGTCTTTCTGGGTTCCGGTGGGATTGCCGCCTTCGAACTTCAGATAAATCTGCCGAATGCCCACCTCCCGTTCGATGTTGCGCGCCCGCCACAAGGAGGTGTCTCCCACCTCCGAATCGACTATGTCCTCGTAAGCTTCGATCCGCTTGTCCAGAGGATAGCTCTTGTCGGCCGCTATTTTACGCTGCCACTCGATCTCCTTGGAGACCTCCAGGACTTGCCCGGTAGCTCCGTCCATCAGGTCATACGGTTCCTGCAAATCCGTCTGCATGGGGTCACCCTCTTTTTGGTTCATATGCCGAAATCTCCCCGCAATGCTGCCGGTGCCAGCGCAAAGCTAAGACGCGCCCTTCGGTTTGACAAGCTTTTTCTTGGGGCTCTGTCCGATCCCAACGAGCTGCCGTTTCCCCCTTGGTCTATTGTATCTTATAGATGATACCCCAAGCCTTGGAGTCGTATTTCGCCAAGGTATCGGCTACCGATTCCCGGCTCACTATGTCCACAATGGCATGATAATATCGCCTGGCCGGGTCGGGATCGCCGTTGGTGGTCCAACTGGCGGATAGGGTCTCATCCCCGTTGTTGATGAAAGGTATCTTCTGATCGCCCTGGCCTTCCTCCACATGAAGAAAGAAGAAGTCGGCGGTGTCACTGGCAGGCTCTACGATGAACGTGACCAGCTGGCCTTTTCCGAACGTCAGGATGTCGGTCTTCTTCACCAGTGTCACCAGTCTGGGCTCGGTGATGGTGTCGTTCACCCCGGAAGAGATCACGTAGAGAATGGAAGGATGCCTCGTCGTGGGAACCGAGCTGATTACCGTGCCGCTGAACTTCTGCAGAATCCAACCCAGATAGGGATCACTGCTGTCGCCCCACCGTTCGAAGAAGCCGTCGGTCAAGGATATGGAGTTGATCGCTTTTTCGCGCCAGCCGCCGCCCCAGCGATAGTGGAATTTGCCCTTCAGAGTATCGCCCCAGGTCAACGTGATATTGGGAAAGAACGGATCCGGGCCGGAATGTCCGGTATCCTCCTCCACCAGGATTCCCTCCTCGATGTCGGCATCGCTTTGGGTTATCTCCCGGTAGAACAAGGTGTCGGGCTGGGTGTCGAAGAAGCCCAGCCGGAAAATCTGCGGGTTTTCGGATATGATGGCCTTGACCGCATCCCAATGGGTCAACTTGGGGGTGACCGTCTTTTTCTCGCAAGCAGTTTGAGACAACAGCAGGATGGCGGCAACCGTCAGCAGTAGTCCGCTCTTTTTCATTTTCTCTTCCCCCTTATGATGTTGGATCGGCGGCTGATTCCATCCGTCTGGTGCAGCAGCTTGGATAATTCGTCCCTGAAGTAAGCCGCCTTCTCGAACTCCAAGTCGGCCGCCGCTCTCTTCATGGCTTTCTGCAGCTCCCTGATTTTGTCCTCCGGGGAGAGCTTCTCCAGGAAATCCAGATTCCCCCGTTTTTCCGGAGGTGGAGTTTTGGAGTCGGCAAAGGCCGTGGTTTTGAGTATGTCCTCCCGGGACTTGTAGATGCTCTGCGGAGTGATGCCGTGCTCCCGGTTATACTCCTCCTGCAGCTTTCTTCTCCGCTGGGTTTCGGCCATGGCCCTTTTCATGGAGTCGGTGACCTCATCCGCGTAGAGTATAACCTCGCCTGCCTTGTTTCTCGCCGCGCGGCCGGCAGTCTGGACCAACGACGTCTCGGACCTTAAGAAACCCTCCCGGTCGGCGTCCAGTATGGCCACCAGGGAAACCTCGGGCAAATCCAGGCCCTCCCGAAGAAGATTTATCCCCACCAGAACGTCGAACTCGGCCAGTCTCAGATCTCTTAAGATCTCCACCCGGTCGATGGCGTCGATCTCCGAATGCAGGTAGCGCACCTTCACGTTCATCTGGGCCAGGTAGTCCGCCAAGTCCTCGGCCATTCTCTTGGTCAGGGTGGTGACCAGAACCCTTTCCTTCTTCCGGGTTTTGATTCTGATCTCCTCCAGAAGGTCGTCCACCTGATTGGCGGAAGGCCTGACGGTGATCTTGGGATCCACCAGTCCGGTGGGCCGAATCACCTGTTCCACGATCACGCCCTTGCATTTCTCCAGCTCGAACTCCGCCGGTGTGGCCGAGACGAAGACCACCTGATTTATCATAGACTCGAACTCCTCGAAAAACAGCGGCCGGTTATCCAGGGCGGAGGGAAGCCTGAATCCATATTCCACCAGGACCTCTTTGCGGGACCTGTCGCCGGCATACATGCCCCTGATTTGGGGCACGGTCT
>CAZPRG010000113.1:0-8076 GCA_964588675.1 uncultured Ignavibacteria bacterium | reverse complement strand
CCATCGACCTGATAACCCGCCGCTATCCGGCCATCTGCATCCTCAAACCCTATAATACCTGTCCGCAGATATGCGTCTACTGCCAGCGCAACTGGGAAATAGACCAAGCCATGGCTCCGGATGCTTTGGCCCCGCAGGAGAAAATCGACCAAGCCATTCAGTGGATTGCCCGGCACCCGGCCATCAAGGAGGTGCTGGTCACCGGCGGCGATCCCCTGGCGCTGGACGACCAAAAGCTCATGCACATTCTCCGCCGGGTGGCGGACGTTCCTCACGTCGAGCGCATCAGGATCGGCACCCGCACTCCGGTGACCGTGCCCATGCGCGTCACCGACGAATTGGTGGGAATGATCGCCGAGTTGAATGAACCCCTGCGAAGAGATATATCCGTGGTTACCCACGTGGAGCATCCCTACGAGGTGACTCCCGAGTTGTACCGGGTTGTGGACAAATTCCGTTCAGCCAAGATAAACGTCTACAACCAGAACGTTTTCACCTTCTATGTCTCCCGCCGCTTCGAGGCGTCGTCGCTGCGCGTGCTTCTGAAGCGGGTGGGCATCGAGCCCTATTATACCTTCAACACCAAGGGCAAGGAAGAAACCGCCAACTATCGAGTTCCCATCGCCAGGTTGATGCAGGAGCAGAAAGAGGAGGCCAGGCTTCTGCCCGGCCTAACCCGGACGGACGAGGCGGTCTACAACGTGCCCGCATTGGGCAAAAACTACCTCCGGGCGCGCCAGCACCGCGAGGTGATATCTCTTCTTCCGGACGGTTCCCGGGTTTACGAGTTCCACCCCTGGGAGAAGAACATCCGGGAACAGAAATCCTACATAGGACAGGACGTTCCCATATTGGACTACCTCCAGAGGCTTGCCGACATCGGCGAGGACGTCTCCAACTACGAGACCATCTGGTATTACTTCTAAATAACTCTTCCCAGAGCCCGATCGACACCATATTTCGTTCGCGTCTGCTTTGCGCCTATGGGCTAATCTTGCGCTGAGCCTCTTTAGTATCTTCTTTAATCGCTGCCGCCGATTCAGTCTTGCTTTTTCAGTTTCACAGTTTATCTTCTGCTCAACGGCATAAGCCGTCTCACAAGTAACGCCAGGGCAGTCCACGCGGCGAAGAGATACCAAGTCACCGTGAAAACCGAAGATCGTCCCGCCTAACACAGGAGATAAGGGAATGGGCAAAGCAGGTCAATACACGATCACCGGTATTAAGGCACAGACAGACATTACCCTTCTGTATCTACTGCAAGCGAGCAAGAAGCGGGATTTTAGTGAGGCACTCATAGAGGGCGACAAATGGGAGGATTTCACTTTGGTCTTCATCAACCACAATGAGGATTTTGAGGTCAGATGGTGGAAAACCACTATATCACATGGACAAGTGAGATCCATAATACATAGAGAACTTGGGAAGAACCTCCAAAAAGAGGACATGCTCAAGATTGTGGTGAAGAAGGTAAGCGAAGAACTGAAGCAAGACCACGAGTACCTGAGGTATTATGGTTCATGGCTGGACTCACTTGGCATTGATTTTTTCAATAGCGACACTATAGTTAAAAAACTGCTAAAAAGAGGGTGGAAAGAGGATGAGATACGTTTTCTTCTGCGGACAGAGATAGTCGAACTGATAAACGACCGATTTGTAAGGGAAAGGTTGGCTGAGCATTTCGCGTTGGATGATCCATTTTATCTGAGCCCCAATGACCAGAATAGTTTAGTTGGGCAGTGTTTTAGAAACATCCTTGAGGAGGGGGCGAAAGGGGGTAGGATTACTCGACAGGATTTCAAGAAAGCGGTTGAGCAATTCAGACATGAAATCACGAGCAAATCGGAGTCCTTCTCTCCAGAAATCCCAATCAGAGGTAAAGTGGAGAGTCTTGCCCCGTTTTTCAAATCAGCACGGCAGTTTAAAAAACTCAACCACGCCAAGTTTCTCAGCCCCATATGCAACACTCCAAGGTTGATATTCTATATCTCAGACAAACTTGAGAATAACGACTTCAAAGTAAAAGCATTCGATTTCTTTATTAAGAAAATACTAATGCGACGCTGCTATCACTCGTTGGCTATGCGTCTTCTTGGCAAGAAGTGGAAATCGAAAAAGGTAGAAGCAGACTATCTGCTTCATTTCATGAAGACTAATTACCAGAAGCTATCCAATGAATTCAATCAGTATGATGCATTACGCCTTATTGCAGAAATCGCGAGGGAGAACATATCAGGAGACCACGATGGGGCGATAATCTCCTTCTTGAAGTCGCATCTATTGAGCCCCCTTAGAAATAGAACACTGGGGCGCCAGAGGCTAAGGAAAAGTAGGTCTGATGAGGATTTGCTTGCGGGATTGGTCGAGATTCTATACAGACGTTCTCAGGACAAGCGAGCCTTCATAGATTTTGTCTTTGAGTACTTTGACTTGACAGGCGACGCCCACCGTCTTCTCGTCGGCACGCACCCTAAGATTTATGGTGTGGTCAAGGACTACATCGTCGGCGACTTCGACGCCAATTTTGATTACGCCGTGAAGAGAATTTGTGATCAATTCGTTCTGGTGTATGGAGGGCATTACGATGGGAACGAAAACACGGCAAGTGGGCTTAGTCAGGCGGGAAGTAGGTACGCGATAACAGACAAAGGCATAGTTAGACTCCTGTTTACACCCATATTCGAATCTATGTATGCTCAGGAGCCGGACAAGGGTTGGACGCTGTTTAAGAGGAAGGTGCTGAACAAGGCACCCAAGCAACCCAACAAGAACAACCCGGCTTTCCTAAAACGGGCCTTGATCCCGGTGCTGTTGAGGCGGATGCAGCATACGAGACTCACAAGAACAGAGAAGCGCGAGTGTCTGCAATACCTCAAGAACATACTGGCTATCAAAAAAGGAGTGCCCGAAACTTCAGAGGTACTATTTGAGCAACTCAGAAGGCAAGATCTCAAGCGAATCGGGTTCGCAAACGTGCTTGCCCTCGTTCGCCTGGACTCTGTGAAGTACCGAAGGAAAGGTTACTCGGCGGGCTACCCCACTAACCTGTTTGCTGTCGCAACGCTCGTGCAATTAATCAAGGCTGGGTCACAGCTTGCTCGAAGATATCTGCTTGCGCTTGTGGCGAAACCAGATTTCATTAGGAGGGATGAGCAGTACCATTCTTTCGATTTGCTTTCCTCGGCAGGTATTCCGGAAGTTGATCCAGATTTCACTTTTGAGTTGTTGCTGAAACTGGATTTGCCCGCATACCTGACGACTGGAGGTGCATCCAGGGCGCGGGACGTAACTCAAGTGTTAGTGCGATTGATAACGAAGGACTGGTCCGACAAGCGAACTAGAGGAAAACAGATACTCGGGTCGCTCCTTGAGGAACGGACCGCAAACAGCGTAGTGCTGGGGTGTGTTGGCGGCGTCATCCGCGATCTCGCAAAACTGAATCCTGTCAACACGCTGTCCCTCATCCGCAGGCACATGGCAGACAAAGAGCGCTTCAGGCAACAAACCCGCGCCAATCCTTTCGCGAGACAAGCCGTGTGCCGGTTGGGTGTGGAACTTGCACGAACGGGCCACCACGACGAGGCAAAAACCATTGTGGACTTGTGTATTGACGATCCGGACCCTGAGACTCATAATAGGTCTGAGGATTTCAACTATCACTTGAATACCAAGCACGGCCAGGACGAGATGGATATAACGACCGTTCGAGGCGTGGTGCCGTCGATCCTTGAAGAGTTCGCTGGCAGCAATGATCCTCAACTTGTGAAATACGCTCTGGAAAAAACCGAGCTCCTACTAGATTTGGACGGAGAACTTGTCCGTAAACTTGGCTATACGGAGCCTGATTACTATGTTCGGCTGCAAGCGTTTTTGCCCCTTATCCTACTAGCTCACCCTGCAAAGAGGAAACTCTTAGACGACCTCAAACCTGGGCTTGGGGGTTTCGTGAAGCGACTGTGTCAACGAATAATTGCAGTTGTCCAAAACGACATCCTCAAATGCGGAATCAAACCAAAGGCCATCTGTGCGCGGCTGGTGGATGTTTTCTCCAGCCTGAAAGATCTTGACACCCAGGAAGCAAAATCTCTCCTGAAGTTTTTTGAGAAAGAGGGCGAGGAAGATTCCTACTTCCTTTTCCTCTACTATGCGATATACCGCGAGGAACAGTATCAACACATCTCTTTCGATCCAAGCTACTTCAAGAGGAAACTACGCCAATTGTGTCGCTCTACCAATGTGTTTCGATCTAAGATAGCGCACGAGGTTTGGGATGTTGTACGCGAACAGACGCAAAATAATCGAGACCATTTCCAAAGGCGGGAGCCATACTGGAGGCTGCTGTTCAATCTTTTCGAGAAAGAGGTTTTCTATTGCTTGTACAGAACTCTCGAAACAACGCTTGGTTGGCCCGATAAATACAGTTCGCACAAGAAACTGCTAAAAAGAGCCATACAAAAAGAAACAGAATGTCTGAGGAAGGTAAAAGAACCTGTTCAGGCATGGGAGCTGGGCCCGGGCATCTTTCGATTTCTGAAAGAACATGATGTGGCTGATTTCCTTAGTGTACTACATTTCTTACTCTTACACATAGACGAGAATATTCACTACTATGGCATGAAAGAGTGGATAGCCATGTTCAAGGCTATCAAGCCCGTTCCAAAGAGTCAAAGACAAATATCTGACAGAATAAAAGATCGACTCGTTGACTTATACCCAGAAGAGTTCCAATAGTGAACATTGTTATACCCTGTTGTGCATATAGAAGAAAACCTCGTTTTTCAATCTGCATGTGACTTTTCTTGCTTTTCTTGAAACAAATCTTAAATTAATTATCTATGGCACCAAGTAAGTCGCAGATCATTTGTAATCATTCTTCTAAACTGCTACAGAACTAAACCAAAAAGGAGGCCTAAATGGATTTTTCCGTCGTTCTCAAGGAAATCGGAAACTGGTTTGTTTCCACCGGGCTTCGGATCTTTTTGATCGCAATCGTGACTCTGATTGTACTCAAGGCTGTCCGGGTTCTGACTGACCGGTTGTCATCCTTATTCCAGAAGGAAAAGATAGACCCGGAATCCAAAAAGCGGGCAGATACGCTCACCTCGGTTATTCGACACCTGGTGAACGTGGTGATTTTAATAGTGGTTTTCATGACCGTCCTGGGACAATTGGGCATTGAGATCGGTCCGGTGCTGGCCGCCGCCGGAATCGTGGGATTGGCCGTGGGCTTCGGCGCCCAGAACCTGGTGAAAGACGTGATAAATGGATTCTTCATCCTGTTGGAGGATCAAATTCGGGTGGGCGACGTGGTTCAGATTGCCGGTAGGGGTGGTGTGGTGGAGAGGGTGAATCTGAAGATGACCGTTCTGCGGGACCTGGCCGGAAACGCTCATTACATCCCCAACGGCAGCATCGACCTGGTGACCAATATGACCAAGGATTACTCCCGATACGTTTTCGACATCGGGGTGGCCTACCGGGAGGACGTAGACGAGGTAATACAAGTCATCCGGGAGGTGGATGAGGAGTTGCGAAACGATCCGAACTTCGGGCCGGACATTCTCGAGCCTATGGACATCATGGGATTGGACCAGTTTGCCGACTCCGCTATGGTGATCAAGGCCCGCACCAAGACCAAGCCCATAAGGCAGTGGCGGGTGGCGCGGGAGTTCAACCGCCGGCTGAAGAGGAAATTCGACCAAAGGGACATCGAGATCCCCTTCCCCCATGTCACCTTGTATATGGGCGAAGATAAGGGGGGTGATGCGGCGCCCATGCGGGTGATGATGAAACAGTCCGCTCGAGCTTGACATCGGTCCAAATCCGACGCATGTTATCATCGACTTGGGATTCCTTGGAAAATCTTTGGGAGGACAACCGGAATGGCTTTACGCTTGATAGAGATATTCCTTCCGGCGGATGAGAAGCCCCGCCTGGATGAGATTCTTAAAGATCACGAGATTTTGGGAAGCTGGCAGGAAGGGTTGTCCGAGGGCAAGACCCTAATCAAACTTCTTCTTCCGGTCGAGGAAACCGGAGTTGTGCTGGACCTGATGGAGAAGCACTTCGCCTCGGTGGAGGGTTTCAGGATCATTCTCCTTCCAGTGGAGGCCTCCGTTCCCCGGCCCCAGCCGGAGGAGGAAGCCAAGCCAAAGATCGAACAGAAAACAACAGAGGAGAAACCCGAGAACAAAGTGGCCGGAATCAGCCGGGACGAGTTGTATGCCGACGTCGAAGAAACCGCCAAGCTCTCCTGGATCTTCATCGTTCTGGTAATCCTCTCGTCCATAGTCGCGGCCATCGGCATGCTCAAGGGAAGCGTGGTGGCGGTCATAGGCGCCATGGTGATAGCGCCGCTTCTGGGACCCAACGTGGCGTTGTCCCTGGCCACCACACTGGGCGATACCCATCTGGCCCGCAGGGCCGTCAAAAGCAACGCGGTGGGAATGGCTGTGGCTCTGGTATTCCCCTTTTTGCTGGGATGGCTCATGCAGGTTGATCCCTCCGCTCCGGAGATCGCCTTCAGAACCAGCGTGGGAATTGGGGACGTGGTAGTGGGTCTGGCGGCCGGCAGCGCCGCCGCCCTGTCGCTTACCACCGGCCTTTTGAGCGCTCTGATCGGTGTGATGGTAGCCGTAGCTCTGCTTCCACCGCTGGTGACGCTGGGCATGCTGCTCGGGGCGGGACGCTGGCAACTAGCCTTGGGGGCTTTGCTCCTGCTTCTGGTGAATCTGATCTGCATCAACTTGGCCGGGGTGGTGACCTTTCTGGCCAGGGGAATCCGGCCGCTCACCTGGTGGGAGGAGAAAAAGGCCAAAAAGGCCGCGCGCATGGCCATATCCATCTGGACCATTCTGCTTCTGGCGCTGGTCGCCGTGATCCTGCTGTCACAGAGGGGTTAGAACTTCGGGCCAACTCGGTCGATCCATCCGGGAGGTCACGGAGATGCAAAGGAGGTCAAGCACAATGCCAAGATTCATCAAGACAGTTTCAAAGAAAATCGGACTTTCTCCGGGAACCCTGGTTCACATCGGCAATAAGAAGATAGAGAAGGTGAGAATCGGGCTCATCGACTACGACGAGACGCAGCTTCAGGAGAAGGAGCCGAAGACCATCGAGGAGTGTTTTCCGTTCAAGGATCTGCCCACTGTAACCTGGGTCAACATAGACGGGCTTCACGATATCCAGATCATGGAGAAGGTCGGAAAACATTTCAACCTGCATCCCTTAGTGCTGGAAGACATCCTGAACACCGAGCAGCGTCCCAAGATAGAGGATTTTGACGATTACATCTTCATCGTTTTGAAGATGCTTTATTGTGATGAGAACGATGATGAAATCCGAGCCGAGCAGGTGAGCGTAATCCTGGGCTCGAATTTCGTCCTCTCCTTTCAGGAGAGGGAGGGGGATATCTTCAATCCCCTAAGAGAGAGAATCAGAAGCGGCAAGGGCCGCGTCAGAAAAATGGGCCCGGATTATCTGGCTTACAGCCTATTGGATGCCATCGTAGACAACTACTTCGTGGTGCTGGAGAAACTGGGGGAACAGATAGAGGGGATGGAGGAGGAATTGGTAACCAATCCGACGCCGGAGACTCTTCAGAAAATTCACAATCTCAAAAGGGAGATGATATTCCTGCGCAAGTCGGTATGGCCGTTAAGAGAAGTGGTCAGTCGTCTGGAGAGGGGAGAATCGTCACTGATCAAGGAGGCCACGGCCATATATCTGAGAGACATCTACGACCACACCATTCAGGTTATCGACACCATAGAAACCTACCGGGACATGCTCTCCGGAATGCTGGACATCTATCTTTCCAGCATCAGCAACCGAATGAACCAGGTGATGAAGGTCTTGACCATCATAGCCACCATATTCATCCCCCTCACCTTCGTGGCCGGCATCTACGGGATGAACTTCCAATACATGCCGGAACTCAAATGGCATTGGGTGTATCCCTGGGCTTTCTGGCTGGTGATGCTCGGCGTCGCGGGCGTGATGTTGCTCTATTTCAGAAAAAGGAAATGGCTGTAGTTCCATATCGAGACAGGAGGCTTTCTCATGAACGCCAAAACC
>CAZPRG010000112.1:0-8118 GCA_964588675.1 uncultured Ignavibacteria bacterium | reverse complement strand
AACTTGTTGAAGCCCTTGCCGTGGCCGTTGTTGGTAATGTCGGCGGTGAAGAACGAGTATACTTCGCCTCCAACCTGGGTTTCCCCGGCCAGAGCGAATCCGCTCTGGACCATCAGGAATATCACCAGCGATGCCAATGTGACTTTTTTCCTCATTCCTTCTCCTTGTCGATTGTTCGATTTGTTCTCCTCGTTTCGTGCCAAAGCCTACGTGCCGCCAGGCATGGCAAGAGCGATCAATTGAATGCGCTCAAACTCGCACCTCCTTTCTTTTGTTTCAGGAGTAAAGACGAGTTCGGTATTTCGTGGGAATTAACGCGATGTTAAATCTGTGTTAAGAGCGTGATCCCCCCCGGGGTTTTTTCTAAGGTTGCGAGCAGGCAGGGAGCACTACGGTGGAAGGAGGCCAAGGGGCCATGACCCTCAGTCCGCCGTCAAGGTGTCTTCAATTGGGAGATGCTGAAGGTGGGATACGGAGTCTGAACGTCGGTCATGCTTTCTTCAGAGTGAAACTGAACCTGCTCCCTTTCCCGGGTTCGCTTTCCACGCTCACCTTGCTGCCGTGTGCTTCCACGATGTGTTTGACGATGGAAAGACCCAATCCGGTTCCTCCCATCTCCCGGGAGCGCCCTTTGTCCACGGTGTAGAATCTCTCGAATATTCGCGGCAGATCGGATGCAGGAATGCCCACTCCGCTGTCGGTCACACCGAGTTCCACGAGGTTTTCCCTGTCGAGCACTTCTATCGTGATCCGGCCACCGTCGGGAGTGTATTTGATGGCGTTGTCCACCAGATTGGTGAGCGCCTGTCCGATGCGGTACCGGTTCCCCAGCGCCTTGGGATCGTGGGAGGGCAGATTTATCTCCAGACTCTGAGACCTCTTGGCGGCGGTCCGCTTTAGAGAATCAGCCACTTCCTTCGCCAGTTCTTTCGCCGAGAATGGCTCGACTTCAAACTCCGACTCCCGTGACTCGATCTGAGAAAGCTGCAACAGGTCGGAGATTATCTGGTTCATCCGGTCAACGTGCCGGGATATGATGTTGAGGAATCGGACCGACTGCTCCGCATCTGCCACGGCCCCATCCTGAAGGGCCTCAACGAAACCCTTGATGGAGGTAAGCGGAGTCCTGAGTTCGTGGGACACGTTGGCCACAAAATCCCTGCGCACTCTCTCCAGCTTCTTCAGCTGGCTGATGTCGTGGAAAACGAACACGGCGAATATTCCTGCATCTCTGTGCGGCTTCACCAAGGCGGATTGTATCAGGATGTCCCTTTCGCTAGGCTGGGCAAAGGAGATTTCCTTTCCTTTTTCTTGCCCGCTAGAGAGCACCTCTCGAATGAACTCATTCAGATTGTGATTTCGGATGAGTTCGTAGTGCGGCCGACCGGAGAAGTTGGCATCCAGCTCGAACATATTCTTGAGAGCCCGGTTGGCCAAGCGTACTCGCCCTTCCGCATCTAGCGCCAGAACTCCTTCGGTCATGCTGGAGAGGATGGAGTCGAGCTGGGATTTGTCTTCCGTTATTTGGGCGATGGTCTGCGATAGCTCGACTGAGAGCTGATTGAGAATATCCCCCAGCTCCCCGATCTCGTCTTTGGTCCTCACTTGGATCTTCTGAGCGAAATCCCCCCGCGACATGCGGTTGCTGACCTGCATCATTTGCCGTAGCGGTCTGGTGACCCCGCGAGCGAAACCGTAACTCAACAGCAGAGAAAGGAAAAAGGCGACCAGAAGGCCCACCAGGACAATGTAGATGATCACCCTCTGTCGATGTTTAAGCTGGGTGAGAGGAAGGGCCAAACGAGCCACCCCGGCGATCTGACCCCGAACCATGATCGGCGAGGCCACATAGAGCATGTCTATGTTCAGGGTGTGGCTAAAGCGGAGGCTAGTGCCCACCTTGCCCTGCATGGCGGAAACGATCTCGGGTCGACCCAGATGATTTTCCATGCTGTCCAACCCCTCGCCGCTTAAGTAGGAATCCGCCACCACCTTCCCGTCTTTTGCTATTATGGTGATGCGGCCCCGGATCCGACGTCCCATCTGATCGGCCATGCTGTCCACGTCCGCTGAGATCGGGCCATCTGCGAGCGCAGGTGAGAAAAGCCAGGAGAGTAGCTGAGCCTGGGAGGCCATGCTTTCCTCCAGTTGACTCAGAAAGCGCCTTCGTTCCGAGGAATAGATCAATACCCCGGCCGCGGACAATCCCAGGAAGCTCACCAGCAGATAGGTGAAGAACAGCTTAAGTCGCATCCTCATGCCACGGCCCGCCCGGCTTTATGAGTTCTGTTGCAGCTTGTAACCTATGTTCTTGACGGTTTGAATGGCTTCAGAAAAAAGGGGGATTTTCTCCCTCAACCGTCTTATGTGGACGTCCACGGTTCGCATTCCGCCGTAATAGTCGTAGCCCCAGACTTGATCCATCAGGTAGTCCCGGCTCAGAACCCGGCCTTTGCTTCGCAGAAGACATTCCAGAAGAGCGAATTCCTTGGAGGTCAGCTCAACCGGCTGACTGCCGACGGTGACCTCGTGTTTTGACGTATCCAGAGTGACCTTCCCGTATCGATACGTTTTCTCTGCTTCCGGTTTCCTTTCCGCTCTGCGAAGCAGGGCTTTCATTCTGGCCAGAAGCTCCCGGGGACTGAACGGCTTGGTCACGTAATCGTCCGCCCCCAGCTCCAGACCCACGATTTTGTCCGTCTCTTGCGTCTTGGCGGTGAGCATGATTATGGGAAGGGAAGCGGTTTTGGGATCGGCTCTTAGCTCCTTGCACACTTCCAGCCCGTCCATCTGCGGCAGCATGATGTCCAATATGATCAGATCGAAGCTCTCCGCTTGCGCCTGCTTCAGGCCGGAGTAACCGTCGGTGGCGTGCTTCAGGGAGATGTTCTCCTTGCCCAGATAGTGCCTCAGCAGCTCAGCAATGTCCTGGTCGTCTTCTATCAGCAGGATGTTTTTGACCACGGTCCACCTCCTTGACCCGGCCGCATTATAATACGCACCCGGAGAGTTGGCAACTCAAATTGCCTGTCAGAGGGGGTATCCGGCAAAGGACGGGTGAAGAGACTCAGAGGCGGTGCAAGATTCCGGTCAGAGGAAAGGGGCAGGTGCCCGTTGGTTGACAGGTTTGTCACAGATAATCGGAACAAGCACAGATGGGGCAGGGGAGAGGGATGCCCGAATTCGGGTCCGTCCTCACTCGACCTTCAGTCGGTCGTTCAAGCAGTCGGAGAACAAGGCCTCCAAGCTCTGCGCAGCACGATCCCAGGAGAAGTTATCTTGGACGTATCTTTTCCTCCGCTCCTTATCGGCATTGACCAGGTCGGGTCGTTTCAGGAGGATCTCGAGCCTAGCCCTGAGGTCCGACACGTCCCTGTTTCGGAAAGTGAATCCGCAGTCCTGGACCGCCTCCAGGTTCTCCCGGATGTCGCTCACTAGAACCGCCTTGCCGTAGCATAAAGCCTTAAGCACCGACTGGGAGATGCCTTCCACCATCGAGGGGAGGACGTAAAGGTAACAGTTGGTATACAACTCCTGCAGTTCGTCATCCTCCACATAGCCGCCGAAGATGATCCGATCGTCGGCCGCGGACTTTAGTGTTTTCACGTAGTCTTCCGAGAACCTCCCGTCGCCGGCAACGAAGAGTTTCTTGTTCGTATTCAATTCCCTGAAGGCCTTAAGCAGAAGATGACATCCTTTCTCCGGGACCAGTCGATTCAGAAAGAGAATGAAATTGTCCTTCTCCAGGCCGAATCTTCGGATCTTGCTGGCCTCTCTAAAAGCCGGAGGATTGACGCCGGTGGGAATCCTGATCACCTCCTTGCCCGTCTTCGTCCGGAAATAGTCCTTAAGGCTTTGGGATACTACGGCCACCTTGTCCGGAAAGCGAACCGAGGGATATTCCGCCAGCTTCAGCAAGCGCCTGGCCCAGGCGTTCCATTTGTCTCTTTGCCAGTCCAGGGAATGAATGGTGGCCACCACCTTGGCCCTACCCGACAATCTGGGAAAGAACGAGAGAGAAGAAGGCCCCAGCGCCTGGTAGTTGACCACGTCGAGGTCCCCCATCAGCGACTGCAGGCTGCAGAGAAAAGTATGGGATATGGCATCCAGATGTTTGGTGGCGACGCTGGGCGTTCTTTGGAGTCTGACCCCGGCATAAGTTCCGTTGCCGGAGGTGTAGTGAGGCCGACAGAAAACCGTCACCTGGTGTCCTCTCTTTGCCAGCCGGGTGGAGACCTTCTCCACATAGTCCTCTATGCCGCCGTAGGTGGCCGGGATGCCCTTTTGTCCGATGAAAGCTATGCGCATGTCCACCTGAAATCCGTTGCCTCATCCGGCATCCTATGCCGGTTGAAGCCTAACGGTCGTTTGGTCCGGTCGATGGCCGAGTCAGGCCGTTCGGCCAACGGATTATCGATTGACGAAGCTCAGTGAAAGCGGAGCGCGCTCCGTGTCTCTCAATTTAATCAGACCCTTTTCTCTCATATCCCGCCAGGCATCGTTGAATTCCTTGATGGTGGCCTCGGTCTTGAGATTGGTCGCCATCTTCTTCAGGAACTGAAACGGCACGGTTACGATGTCGGCCCCGGCCAGGAGAGCTTTGTTGATGTCCAACATGTTCCTGATGCTGCCCACGATGATCTTTGTCTTGACATTCTGGGCTGCGAAAAGCTGCGCGGTTTCCCTGATCACGCTGAGAGGCTCGCTGCCGCAGTCGGCCACTCGGCCGTAGAAGATGGAGGCATAGGTAGCCCCGGCCAGCGCAGCTAAAATGGCCTGGTTGGTGGCCATGATGGCGGTAACGTTGGTTCGGATTCCTTCCTGCTTCTCCAGGATGTTGACCGCCTTTAATCCCTCCTGGTCCATGGGGATTTTGATTACGATGTTCTTGTGCCAACCGGCATATTCCTTGGCCTCTTCCACCATGCCCTGGTAGTCCTCGGAGGTGGATTCCACGCTTAAGGGGAAATCTCCGATTTTGGTTATCTGTAGAATCTTCTCCTTTAGGTTTCCCACGTCTCCCTCGTTGGAGATGATCTTGGGGTTGGTGGTAGCGCCGGTTATGACTCCCCAACTTGCTGCCTCCCGGATTTCCTCCAGGTTGGCGGTGTCGATGAACAACTCCATCCTAACCTCCCTCCAGTTTTTGGATGACTCTGGTAGCCTGGTACAAATTGGGGACGATATAATCGGGTTTGACGTCTTCGTCTGACAGAAGCCTGCACAAGTCACACTTGTGGTTGCCGATCAGAAAGGTGGTGCATCCTACCGCGCAGCCAGCCTGAATGTCGGTGACACCGTCGCCGATCAGGTAACACTTTTCCAATGTGAGGCCGAAGTCCTTTCCTGCTTGCAGCAGCAGGCCGGGTTCGGGCTTGCGGCAGCCGCAGTTGAGTCTATAGCTCCGGTCAATGGCCTGGGGGTGATGCAGGCAATAGTAAATCGCATCCAGGCGGGCATGGCTGCGAGACAGGGCGTCGAGCAACTTCTCCTCCATGGCCTTCAGCGTTTGCAGATCGAAGTGCCTCTTGGCGATGCCGGGCTGATTGCTGACCATGATGGTTTTCAAGCCCAGAGAGTTAAGCGCCCGGATGGACGGCGCGGCACGGGGCAGGAGCGCAAACTGCGACAAGGTAAAGGGACTGTCCAGGATTCCATGCTCCCGGTGATAGACCATCCGGTTTATCACGCCGTCTCTGTCCAAGAACACAGCTTTTGTCATCGGTTAACCTCGGTTCGAACACCTCCAGCACGCTTCAAGAATGGCAGTCCACCGTCTTGGGACCCAGTTCCTCGATCCTTGCCTGGGATCTTTTTCCTGAGCGCGAGGGCGAAGCCATGGCTCGATCTCCAGCGGAACCATGTGACTTTATCTTCTCCTTCAGACAACTGCATATCAGGTGCTCCAGCGCCAGATGGAACGACTCCACCTGAGGCGTCGAGTCGAAAGGCACCACGATGCAGGCATCTGCCAGCTCCTTCATGGCGCCTCCGTCAAATCCGGAGAAGCCAATGGTGGTGCCGCCATAAACGTCTTTGGTCAAATTCATAGCTTTGAGAAGATTCTGTGACCACAGCCCGGCTTTGTCTTTTCCCAATCCGCCGTGAACGCTGATACCGATCAACAGGTCGCCGGGTCGCATGAGGTTCTTCAACTGCTCCGAGTAGAGGTTGTCGAAACCTTCATCGTTGACCAAGGCGGACATCAAGGGGATGTTGTCGTTCAGACAGATGGCCCGGAATCTCTTCTTTCCCTCGACGATGGTGCACTTGGACAGGTCGCAGGCGAAGTGAGTGGCGGTGGAGGCCGATCCTCCGTTGCCCATGATGAAGACGGTGCGATCGTCCTTCCAGGCGGAGAACAGAAGCTCGATTACCCTATCGATGTCCTTCTTCGAGATCCTGTCAATGACCTCGTGCATGTCGCCGAAGTATTTATCGATGTATACCCGGTTGAAAGTCCGCGGACACCTCTTGAGAATAGCTGACACCTTGGTCCTTTCTATCATTTCGACTCCCCCTCTTTGAGCGTCTGATTTGCGGTTGTTCCTCTCGGTTTCGAACCGGCGCGAGCAATGGTGACCGTTTCCTCGGCAGACGGCAGCAAGTCCTGGACTTGGTTTGTCAAGTCAGAAATTGACCAAGACCTTTGAGCCCTCATAGTCGATCCTGAAGGGCATTTCCTTCAGTCCTTCCTTATGCATTGTTTTTCTGAAGCCGTTCTTGCCGTTGTTGCAGTAGAACATGAAGAATCCTCCGCCGCCTGCGCCCATCAGTTTCCCGCCGGATGCTCCACTTTTTCTGGCGATGCGGTACCATCGATCCACGTGGCCGGAACTGATCCTGCCGGACAGGTTCTTCTTGGTCTGCCAATGGAGATCCAGAAGTTTTCCGAACTGATCCAGGTTTTCCTCCAGAAAAGCCTGCTTGGTTTGCTCCCCTATCCTTTTGATCTTGTGCAGGCTCTCCACGGTCTTCTCCCGTCTTACGCAGGTGGCCTTGTTCTGAACGGCAAGCACCTTTCCGGCGCTTCGGCGGATTCCGGTGTAGAAAAGAAGCGTGTTGCTCTCCAGTTGATCCCGGACATCCTCCGACAGGCGGAGCTGTTCGACCTTGGTATTTCCTAGGCGATCTATCTCCAGGCTGATGAGACCACCGTATGCCGCCGCGTACTGATCCTGCTTTCCGATAGGTTCTTTGAGAAGCTCGATCTCCAGGAAGCAGGCCTCCTCGGCCAGGTCTTGGGCGGATACCTTTTCCTTCTTGTAAGTGTGAAGGGCGTGCAGCAAACCCACGGTGAATGCAGAGGAGGTTCCCAATCCGGTATTGGACGGAACGTCGGCGATGGAGGTTATTTCCACCCCGGAGTCGATTCCCAGGAATTTCAGAGTCTCCCTGATGATGGGATGTCTGATCTCTTCTGCCGTGTCGGCGATCTCCGTTTCGGAGTAACTCACCCGGATGGAGTTCTCGAATCTTTTATTCACCGTCACATAGATGTATTTGTCGATGGCCGCGCTGAGAAGCGAGCCCCCGTGTTGCGTGTAATAGGAGGGAAGGTCGGTTCCTC
The DNA here is from genome assembly GCA_964588675.1 of uncultured Ignavibacteria bacterium. Lineage (GTDB taxonomy): Bacteria > Zixibacteria > MSB-5A5 > MSB-5A5 > SM1-73 > SM23-73-3. The sequence continues at coordinate 548 of CAZPRG010000112.1, read as the reverse complement.
CTCCCCCCAAAGGAATCCTCACCGGAGTTCTGGTTACGATCATAAGCCTCCTCCTGCTTCTGCGGGATAATTGGATGCGCCGCCCGCTTTGTTGCCGACTCTTGGGTGATGTGCTGACTCGTCAGCCAAGACAGAGAAACCCGAGCCATGTCAGGCGCATTGGTTCGTTTTGGGCCTATCGCAAAGGCTATGACTGGGGACGGTCTTTGGAGGGGACGTGTTTTCTTGACTTCCGGTCGTCAAACTACCACTGCCGGTTTGCTTCTCATCAGCCTCTCGAAGTCTATTAGTCCGCGAGGAGAGCCGATTTCGTAGAATCTCCGACGAACCTCGTAGGCCAACATCTTTTTCTCTCCGATTATTTCTTGATAAAGAGCTTCCAGCGGGGACGGCCGGTCTGGGGGAATCCGGCTCAGGAAGCGCTTCCTGAGCACGGATAGTCCGGCATCGATATGGATAAGCCTGCCGCCGGGATTGCTCTTGTCATAAACGCTGACCAAGCCGTCGGCGATAGCTACATTACTATTATCGTACCGGTTGAGATTTCT
>CAZPRG010000111.1:0-8195 GCA_964588675.1 uncultured Ignavibacteria bacterium | reverse complement strand
CCGTCGCGCATAGAGTTAAGGTATCGGCCCAGCTGTAAACTCCGTTTCCGTCGATGTCCAGGAATGACTCACCTTGATTCCAGTATCCGTTTGGTGCGTCGTAGTCTCCGTCGCCATTGCGGTCGGTAAAAGGCACCGGCGGTGTCCAGGGGTCGTTGGGCCCATCATACTTCTGATTGTCGTTTAGGTCCTCATAAGGCTCGAGGTTATCATACATGCCGTTGTGGTTGACGTCCGTAAAAGGCTCACCCAGGCTTGAGTCTCCATCGATGAATTCCTCGGGTATCCAGTAGTCCCCGATAACCTCCCACGTCCAGCTGTCGCCACAGTCCAGAGGGAAATACTGCTGCATCACGGTCAGAGCCGGTTCGATCGGCTCTTCGGTGGGTGAAGTGGACTTCTTCTTGGTGCAGCCGCCCAAAAGCAATAACGCAATTGCTCCCAACCACACCCATTTCATTGGGATTCTTGCTTCCGACATTCTTGCCTCCCTAAGCAGGGATCATTCCGGCGTTCGTTCGGATTCCCTGCAATGGCCCATAGACCAACAGGTCTCGTGCACAGCAGATCACCTAACCAAGTGGGACTTACCCTCAGGTCAAGGTACCCGAGAAACACGCTGTGCGATCGTTCTCCCCGTTATTTGCCCTGCTCACTTTCTTTGGTAAGTTTCTTCACAAACGGCGTGAAAAGGTCGATGGGCACGGGGAAGATGGTGGTGGAGTTCTTTTCGGTTGCCACCTCGGTCAGTGTTTGCAGGAACCTTAACTGGATTCCCACCGGGGTCCTTCCTATGATCTCCGCTGCAGCAGCCAACTTCTCCGAGGCCTGATATTCTCCATCAGCGTGAATGACCTTGGCTCTTCTTTCCCTTTCCGCCTCGGCTTGGCGGGCGATGGCTCTTTGCATGTTCTCCGGCAGATCTACGTTCTTCACCTCCACCACCGAGACCTTGATTCCCCAGGGCTCGGTCTGATCGTCTATTATGTGCTGGAGTTTCCGGTTGATCTCCTCCCGGTTGGTCAAAAGATCATCCAGCTCCACCTGCCCCAAAACGCTTCTGAGCGTGGTCTGGGAGATCATGGAGGTGGCGTAGAGGAAGTCCTCCACCGCCACAATGGCTTTGTTGGCGTCCATCACCCGAAAGTAGACCACGGCGTTGACTTTCACCGACACGTTGTCACGGGTGATGACGTCCTGTGCCGGCACGTCCATGGTGACCACCCGCAGGCTGACCCGGACCATCCGGTCGACTATGGGTATCAGGAGAATGAGACCGGGACCTTTGCCGCCGATCAATCTACCCAGCCTGAAGATCACGCCTCTTTCATACTCTCTCAGTATCCTGACCGCGTTTGCCAGGATGAACAGTGCGATAATGATGATGGTCAAAACACCTGCGCTGGCCATGAAAACCTCCTTGTGGTTTTAGGAAACCTCGATCTCTCACTCTCTTGGGCACATCCCATTCTGAAATCTGCACAAAGGGGATTCCCGCTGCCCATGGATTGAAGACGTGCACCCTACAACCGGTCAGCCCTGCTTTTTCTTGGTTACCTTCAGGGTCAGACCCTCCACTCGGGTGACTACCACCTTCTCGCCTTTCACTATGGGCTGATCCGCCTCCGCCTTCCAGATCTCTCCCTCAACGAACACGTCTCCCTCCGGGTTCAGATCGGTTCGGGCCGTCCCGATCTCTCCCTCCAATCCCTTCCGACCGGTAGTGACCTTCCTCTTATGCGCCCGAACGGCAAACCCGAGGGCGAATAGGAAAAACAAGGCCGTGGCGACCGCGATCATGATTATCACCACCAGCGAAGCGCGCATATAAGGCAGGGGCGATTCGAAAAGAAGCAAGGAACCCAATACCATAGACACTATTCCTCCGATAGTAAGCGCTCCATAACTGACGATCTTCACCTCCAATACGAAGAAGATCAATCCCAGAATCATAAGCAGCAGGCCGGCGTAATTGATGGGAAGGGTCTGCAGGCCGAAAAAAGCCAGAATCAAGCATATCCCGCCCACGATTCCGGGGAAGATGGCGCCGGGATTGGACAGCTCGAAGAACAGGCCCCACATTCCCAGGGTGAGAAGTATGTAAGCTATGGTGGGATTGGCGATCACGTCCAGGATTCTATCTCTGATGCCAATCTCCACCCGATTGACCTCTACGTCCTTTGTGTGCAGAGTCCTCTCGCCGGATGGCAGCTTGACCGTACGCTCGTCGAGCGAGTCCAGAAGCGCCCTTAAGTCGTTGGCCACCAGGTCGATCACATGCAGCTTGAGGGCTTCGCTTTCGGTGATGGACACGCTTTTCCTCACCGATTCCTCCGCCCACTCCTGGTTTCTTCCTGTCCGGTTGGCAATGCTTCGGATGTAGGCGGCGGCATCGTTCTCCACCTTCTCCCCCATGGTGGAGTCCATCTGCCCGCCCATGGAGACGGGATGAGCCGCACCGATATTGGTTCCCGGCGTCATGGCGGCGACATGCGCCGCCAGCGTGACGAATACGCCGGCAGATGCGGCCCGTGATCCGGCCGGGGAAACGTAGACGATAACCGGAACTTCCGAGTTCAGGATTTTCCTGGTGATCACGCGCATGGATTCGTCCAACCCGCCGGGGGTGTTCAACTCAATCACCAGAGCCTCGGCGCTGTCTTGGACCGACAGATCGATGGCATTGGAGATGATGCGGGCCGAGACCGGACCGATTGCTCCGTCAATGTCAACCAGATTCACATGCCTGGGCGAGGCAAGAAGGCTCCAGGCTCCCAGAAACGTCAGGAAGAACGCGAGAAAGAAAGAGAGCTTTTTCATGTACCACCCGCTTTTTGGAATACCCGCTATTCCTTCAATTGTAAAAATACGTCAGTAGTCGGATAAAGCAACAAAAATATGATGCCAGATGAGCCGATTTGATACGTCGGGGCGAAGTTCACCTCCGCCCCAAATCATCGGGTTTGATCTTTAGACTTCGCTCAAGATGATTCCATGAATCGAACCCCTACAGAAAAAACGGAGCGCTGGGTTGCAAACCCAGCGCTCTCTCAAAAGTCTCCAGTTCGGGCGGGGGTTGAACCCCTGCCCAAACTGCGCACAATATCGGCGGCTAACCGAAGAATGCCTTCATCTTCAACTTGGCGATGGCCTTGGTGGGGTCAAGGGTCTTGGGACAAACCTTTTGACAGTTGAAGATAGTGTGACATCGGAAAACTCCGAAATCCGAAGCCACGAAAGCCAACCTCTCCTTGGACTTGGCGTCCCTGGAATCGTCGATGAATCTGAGGGCTTTCATCAAAGCAGCAGGTCCCAGATAGTCCGGGTCGGTTGCTTCGACCGGGCAAGAGCCGTAACAGGCGGCGCACAAGATGCAGTCCACCCAGGGATCGAGCTTCTTCCGGTCCTTCTCGCTCTGGAGATACTCCTTGCGCGGCGGTGCTTCCTTGGGAATAAGATACGGCATCACCTTTTTGTACTGCTCGAAGAAAGGGTCCAGGTCCACCACCAGGTCCTTGATGATGGGCAGGTGGGCCAGCGGCCGCAAGACAACCTTGCCGCCCAGCCTGTCGATCTGGGAGCGGCAGGCCAGATTGTAGAGGCCGTTTATGTGCATGGCGCAGGAGCCGCAAACCGCCGCCCGGCACATGGAGCGGAAAGCCAAGGTGGGATCCACGTTTTCAAACAGGTAGATCAATCCCTCCAGAACCGTCATCCCCTTGGGGCTATCGAAGGTATAGGTCTGGAAGTGCGGCTCGCTGTCCTTGTCCGGATCGTATCGAAGTATTCTGAACTCGGTCATGATTAGTATTTCCTTTCCTGGGGTTGATACTTGGTTATCTGAACGTCCCGGTAGGAAAGCTGTGGTCCCTCAGGAGTGTAGGTGGCCAGGGTATGCTTGAGGAAATTTTTGTCGTCCCTCTTGTCGAAATCCCTGCGGTAATGAGAACCCCGGCTTTCCTTTCGAGCCAGTCCTCCGGCCATAAGAGCCTCGGCCACGTCCAGATTGCCCTTGATCTCCAAAGCCCAGATCCGGTCGAAATTGAACTTCCCACCGGAGGCAATGGGCCGCATCTTCCCCAATCTCTCTTTGAGAGCCTTGATCTGCTGCAGGCCCTCGGTCATTCCCTTCTCGTCCCGGAACAAACCGGCCTTAAGCGGCATGAGTCTATTCAGCTCGGCGTTGATCTTGTAGGGATTCTCCTTGCCCGTGGCCTTCTGCATGCGGTCCAACATCTCTTGCTGGCCCTTGAGGGCGCGATCCAGGGCGTTGGTCCGCGCCTGCTTGGGCTTGTCCTTCACGAAGTCGGCGGCCACCGCTCCGGCTCTCTTTCCGAAGACCACCGTGTCCAGCAACGAGTTCCCTCCCAGCCGGTTGGCCCCGTGCACGCTGACGCAAGAGCATTCCCCGGCGGCATAAAACCCTGCAAGCGGAGATGCTCCATCCACATTGACATCGATCCCTCCCATGCAGTAGTGCGTGCCCGGTTGGATGGGTATGGGCTTTTCGATGGGATCCAGGCCGATGAAATCAAGAGTTATGTCTCTGATTCCGGGAAGCCTCTCCATGATCTTGGCTCTTCCCAGATGAGTCAAATCCAGATGCACGTAAGAGTCTTCAAACCCGCGTCCTTCCAGGATCTCGGTCATTATGGCCCGGGCCACGATGTCGCGTGGCCCCAGCTCCATGGCCTTGGGAGCGTACTTTTGCATGAATCGCTCGCCCGTATTGTTGGTCAGAATTCCACCCTCCCCCCGGCACCCCTCGGTCATCAGTATGTTGGAGGGATAAAGGGAGGTGGGATGGAACTGAACGAACTCCATGTCCTTAAGCGGCACGCCGGCCCAGTAGGGCATGGCCACGCCGAAGGCGGTGGAGGTGAGGCCGTTGGTGGTGTTACCGTACATCCGGGCGGAGCCTCCGGTGGCGAAAATCACCGCGTTGGCCCCGATGGCCTCCAGCTGTCCGGAATGCATGTTGACCGCGATCACCCCGCAGCAGCTGTCCACATCCTTGGCCAGGGCGATCACGATCCACTCGTTGTAGGTTTTTATGTCGTGCTTTATGGTCTGCTCGAAAAAGGTCTGCAAGATATAGTGGCCGGTCTTGTCCGTGCCGTAGCAGGTGCGGGGATAGCCGGCACCGCCAAAGGGTCTCTGGGCAATCTTTCCTTCCTGGTTCCGGCTGAAAGGGCAACCCCAATGCTCTATCTCGAAGATGGCCTCCGGCGCCTGCTCGGTGAGGAAGATGGAAGCGTCCTGGTCTGCCAGATAGTCGCTTCCCTTGATGGTGTCGAATCCGTGCCTCTCCGGAGTATCGTCAGCGGCTTTAGGATTGTTGGCCAAGGCGGCGTTTATTCCTCCCTGGGCCTGTCCCGAATGCGATCTGGGGGGATAAAGCCTGGTGACTATGCCCACGTCCGCCTTCTTCTCCGCTGCCGCAATTGCTGCCCTCAGGCCTGCCAGTCCGCCGCCGATTACCAAAACGTCATGAAATAGCATCTGGTCTCCTCCCGATTAGTGATGAGGTGAAAATGCCCGGGGCAAAAAGACAATCAGGGTGATGACCATGAAAATCACCAGAATTATCATGGCTATCCAGAACAGGGTCTTGTGCGGCTTGGTCCAGATGAAGAAGTCGGCGGCCGTGATCCGAAGTCCGTTCAGAAGATGAAAGCCCACCACTGCCATCAGCCCTATCTCCAAGATGTGAGTCAGCGGGGTCTGAAGGTTGGCCAGCCAGGCGTTGAAGGTCGAGGCGCCTCCCACCGAAGAGCTGAGGGCGAAGAAGTGCATGAAGGCGTAAAGCACCAGTATCAGGCCGGTTATCCGATGCAGAAGCCAGGACCATGTGCCTACGTCCGGGTTTAGGCTCACCTCGTCCCTGTACATCCCGAAAAAACCTGTCTTGGCTTGATACATCTTTAGGCTCCTTTGCTGAAGGTGGCTATGAGGTAGTATCCCCAGGCGGAGATGGCCAGTCCCAACACCCAGAAAAGGGCCTTGACCGCCTTGGCCGTTCCCAGGCCGGGTCGGTAATCATGGACCACCTGCCACACTCCGTTGAAAGCATGAAAGAGTACGGCCGGCACGAAGATGGCATAGAAGATCACCCAGCCGGTGCTGTCCAGACGCTGTGTCACCACATTGAAGTCGATCTTCCAGTCCTTGGTGAAATGGAGCATCTGGGTGTGCAGAATAAGAAAGAAGGCCAAAAACAAGCCGGTGATCCTCTGGAAAAGCCAGCCATAGGCGCTGCCCTTTCCGGTTTTTCCGTTCATGGTGGTTGCTCCTGTAATGAGGTTATACGTTTTCCGTCAGAAGCTGCATCCTCTGCTACTCGCGGGCAGGACTCCTAAGATTGTTACTTTTGTCACAAGGTCGAAATTTAGAAGATGCGCCCTTCAAAGTCAACAAAAAAATGCGGGATTTTCCCGCTCCTACGTTCACATGGAATCGCAAGGCAACGGGGAAAGCTTGTGCGCCGGGCTTCTATGAGACCGGGCGGATCAAAGCCAGATCGGCTTGGAGGATGTCTCCGGTTTCCACGACCTCGCCAGCTGTGGCCTATCAGGGCTTGGGGATGTTCCTGGTCTCTTCGACCCGTCTCCCATCGTCCTTTGCCCGGCGGAGAAACACGGCGACAATCGACTTTGCGCTTCGAACCCCGGTATTCTTTGGGACCGGGATAAAGAAACGCCCCCATTCTGCCGACAAGATTAACGCGAACTTGCATGAGACGGATTGTTCCGACAGAAACGGCTTGCCTTTGAATGACTTTTTGGACATAAGAGAAATTTCCTACGGAGAATTCAGGGAGATATCGGATCTGAACCCGAGATTCCGGTCAGGGAGCAGGAAAGTCAGGATCGTCTTGGACGTGCACTCTCCCCAGCTTGAGCCGGACGGAGTCGATCTTTCCGGAGTCTTCGGAAGACTGCGCCACTTGCTTCCCTCTCTGGAGAAACACCAATGCGGCGAGCGCCTGTTTAGCGACCTGAAATCCGGCAGGAAAGCTCCTCCTGGCCAACCCCTGGACCAGTTGACCGACATCGCCCACATAATGGAACATGTGGTGATCGACCTGCAGTCCAAGATAACCGGAGTAAGCCTGTGTAGCGGAATAACTTGTGGATACAAGAATCCTGAGAACCGGTTCGATCTGTTCGTGGAGTGCGAGGATAGGAGGGTGGGCGTGTTCTCCGCCCTGTTCGCCGCGGATCTTCTGGACCGGCTTTTGTCGAGAAAGAACGTCTCCAAGAGATATTACGCGCTGGTGGATCTGGCCGGATACCTCTACGGAAAGAGCGGTTCGGGGCAGGCGGTTTCAACCGAAGCGCTGGCATCGAGAATCAGCTCGGAGTTCGGCTGGAGAAGGAGTTTCGTTCTTGCCTTGCTGGGAATGCTCGGAGAATTCGGACTTGTGGACCTGGGGGATTCGCTCGCCGGATAGAGAACCTTAAGATGAGGGGAGAAGAGGTGACAAACAAACTTCCGCCGGATGGCCCGGACGATTTAAGGGAGAGAATCCAGAGGCTGATCAGCTTTCGGGATGAGCGGGAGCGGGCATGGAAGCCCGAGGAGGCGGTTTCCGTCCGCGGGAACCTGAAGTCCCGGTATCGAAAGGTGTTGACTTGTTCTTTTGCATCCGGAGACGGGCCGGCCCCGGCGAGGGGCACGAGGGCTGCTCAAACAGAACGGAATTGCCCGGGTTGCCGCGACCAGGCACGAAAGTGAAGCGGGTTCGTAGGCGCCCGGATAGACAGACTGAGAAAACGCATCGATTAAGTAGGGGGAGTTTGAAGAACAAAAAGGGGAGGAGGTGAAAAACATGACCAAATTCAACTGGAACGATTTCAAGTGCATCGAGAGAGTACCGATGTCTCCGTACTACCTGCAAGCCAAGATCTGCGATCTGGTTTCCTGCTCGGTTTCCACCAAGGTGAAGGTGGACACGGTCAACCCGGAGACCGGAGAGTACCGCATCGTTCTCCACGGCACCCTGGATTGGGATCAGCCGGAGACCTGGTGGACCAACCGGTAAGTCAAATCGATTCGTTCGGCTTTAGAAACTGTCCCCTTACTTAAGGATGTGCATTCACTTAAGTGAAACCTCAAAACCAGCCAGGAGGGGGTGAAGACAAGTGGTGAAATTCAGATACCAGAACTTTCCGTCTTTCGAGAGAACACCCAGT
>CAZPRG010000110.1:0-8459 GCA_964588675.1 uncultured Ignavibacteria bacterium | reverse complement strand
GCTTAAGCGGTGCATGAGATCGGGCTTATTTCAGGCTATCCATTCCTCCTTCTTCAGATTCTTGCTCATCCCGTGAGCTGTCTTTACCTGCTCCGGACTGCTGTTGGACCAACTTACATCAGGCGGCGCATATACGTCAGGCGTTCTTCTCGACAACCGCCCTGCTTTCGCGGTACTCAGACCGGCGGACGAGCTTCTCGGCCGGACGCCACCGAGTTCAAAACCTCACTTCAGGGTGAAGTGCACCGGATAGACCACCCATACGGCTACGGGCTGGTTGTTGCTGATGGCCGGTTTATACTTGATCTTGTAAGCGCCCTGGACGGCCACGTCCTCAAAGCCGGCACTGGATCCCGATGCTTTGAACACTATGGCATCCCGGACAACTCCCTTCTTGTCCACCAGGGCTTTGAGCCACACGGTTCCCTCGATCCCGGCCTGCTGGGCCAAGGGCGGATAATCGTACTTGACCTCGTTCAAAGGCACCGGCGGTTCGTCATAGGGCGTGAACTCCTCCGGAGGCGGAAGATAGTCCTCCAGCGGAATCTCGATGGCTATGGAATCGCCGCCGCCTTCGCCCCCGATGATGCTTTGCGCGCTGAGGTCGGCGATGTTGCTCAACTCCTCCTGGGTGGCAATGGTAACCTCCTCCGGAGCCTCCTCGTCGGGAACCGCTTCGGGGATACCGATGGAGGGCGGGACGATTCCCGGAGCCGCCACCGCCACCTGCGGCGCCTGCGTCTGGCTCACCGAAGGAGGCGCCGCCAGCTCGGTGATGGTCTTGATGGTGACCACACCCACCGCCTCCGGAAGCTGGCTCCCTATCTTGGAGGCCAGCATAAAGCCGCCGATCACCAGCAGGTGCAATCCGCCGGCGATGATCACGGCCAGTCCCAGATGCTTCTGGTAGCTGCGCTTGAGCTCGATGGCCCCGTAGTCCGAGAAGGTTCCCGAAGCCCGAGCCACGTTCGTGGCTTTGCTTGCCGTCATGGGCTGGCACCTCCTTTCACCTCCGCCATCTGCCTTCTGTCAAACTCCGAAAAAGGCGACAGACTGAAGCGATAGCTGAAGTCCGGCCTGGTCTCTTTTATCGTTTTCTCCACGATCTGAATCTCGTCTATCACGTCCACCATTCTGAAGTACCGGGCGTCTTTGTCGATCTTCACCAGAGTCACCAACTTGGGCTGCTTCCGGTTCTCCTCGATCAGAAGCGCCCGCAGCGAGTCGAAGGAGACGCGCTTAGGGGTCTCTCTGGCTATGTTCCACCACAGGTCCTCGTCCGCGTCGATTCTGAGGGTCAGAAGCCTGGACTCCGCCACCGGAACCGGGTTGTCGGTGGGCGGCAGATTCACCTCCATGGCCTGCGGCTGGCTGAAGACCGTGGTCACCATGTAAAAGATCAACAGGAGAAAGGCGATGTCCACCATGGGGGTCATGTCGATTCTAATGCCGATTCGTCTTTTCGGCCTTCGCAGCCCCGTGCCTTTCTTTCGCCCTCGCGGCGCCGCTCCGCCTACGTCAACACCTGCCATTTTGGTTCACTCCCGTGTTATATCTCCTTCTTGGTCTCCTGCTCCATCTCCGTTACCAGGCTGAACTTGCTGATCTTGATGTCCTGCAGCGAAGTCATGATACTGTTCATCGTTCCGTAGCTCACGTCCTTATCCGCCTTGATCACCAGAAACCACTTGTAAGCTCCCGGCACCGTGGCTCTGATCTGGGTTATCGCCAGCGGAAGGTCGGACGGAGTGGCCTCCGCATAATGCCTCACCAGTTCGCTGATCTCCTTCCCCTCTCTGGTCACGTTCTCCTTGGTGATGTACTCCACCATAACGCTGTCGTCCTTGGTGACGGTGACGTAGAGCATGTCCGACTCGGGAAGTTTGATCTCGGAATGCGAAGATGGAAGGGCCACGTGCAATTTCTCCGGCGGCTTAAACGAGGTGGTAGCCATATAGAAGATGAGCAGAAGAAAGGCAATATCCACCATAGGAGTCATGTCGATCCTGATGTTCACTCTTCTCTTCTTGGCTTTAAGCATGTCACGCGCTCCTTTGTACTCGGCCCCTTATGGGTTTACTTCTTCTCCCCCACTTCTCGGCTCTTCAGAAGCTGAAGCACCTCATAGGAGGCTTCGTCCATGGTGTAGTTGAAGGCATCCACCTTGTTCACAAAGAAGTTGTAAGCCACGATGCCCACGATGGCGGAAGTCAAACCGCCCGCGGTGTTGACCAAAGCCTCGGAGATGCCTACAGCCAACTGCTGCGCGTCGATGATGCCTCCCACCCGGTGTCCGGTGGCCGCGAAGGCCCGGATCATGCCGATGGTGGTGCCCAACAGACCCACCATGGTGGCGATGGAGGCGATGGTGGAAAGGGCTATCAAATTCCTCTCCAAAAGCGGAACCTCCAGAGCGTTGGCCTCCTCGATGGCCCGCTGGGTTTCCGACAGACGCTTCTCGGTGCTCTCGCCGCCGGTCAGAAGCTGCTTGTAACGCTCGATGCCCGCTCTTAACACGTTGGCCACCGTGCCTCTCTGCTTCTCGCAGGCGGCCAGCGCGCCGTCGAAATCGTCCCGCTGAAGCATGGAGTAGACATTCTTGAAGAACGACTGCACCGAAGCTCTGCCTTTGGCCTTGTTCAAGGTGAACAGCCGCTCTATGATAAAGGAAATACACATGATCAGCAAGCCTATCAACAGAGCCACCAAAGGTCCTCCTTCGTGCAAATACGGAGGAAGCTGGAACCAGATGAACACTCCGATAGCCAACGAGGCTATCAGCACCAAGGCTATGAAAACCGACTGTTTCATCTAACTTCTCCTTGTTGATTTGAGGTGTTTGCTTGCCAATTCCGTCCGCCAATTCTAAAGGTCAATCCGAAGAACCGCCTGAATAACAAAGGGTCCGACCAGCGGCTGCCGGTCCCTTTGCGGATTTCAACTCAAGCCATCCATACCTCCTTGACTGTACCGGGGTTGATTACCTCACTTATTGGCAAAAGTCTGTCGCCGGAGTCGTCCCTGCGAGTCGGACCCTCTTACAGATCACTGATTTTAACGCAGTTGATTATCACGCTGGGCAAACTCAGCCACATCCCGTAACTGGACAGCATGAAGAAGTTCACCACCGTGAACCCGTCCCCAAATCCGTTTATCTTCAATGCGTCGGCGAAGGGTGTGGAGAAGCCGATTGTCGAGATGACGATCAGGGCCACCCATAAAACCAAAGGTATGAGGTTCAGTCTCAGCATCCTCTTCAGGCTGGCCAGATACTTCTCGTTATCCGGCTGCTTCTTGTACAGGCCCACCAAGCTCAGTACGCCTGCGACGAACGAGGATATTATCACCAGGCCCACCAAGATCGCAAAGACGGAAAACAGGGGGCCGCCAAGCGCTGCGTAACCGAACAGATCTCCCAGCTTGGAGAAATACCCCACACCGATGACCTTAAAATTGTAATACTCGCCGGTGACGGAAAACCACGGAAGGACCAGGCCCACGGTCAAAAGCAGCGAGGCCACGGTCAGAACCGCCCGGTCGACCCTGGAGAAAACCACTGCGGAAACCAGGCTGTGCTCGCCCTCCCCCAAAGCCCCGACCCCTTTTTGCCTGGCCCGGGCCAGATACCTTTCCTTCTCCTCCTTGCTTTTCCAGAACTCTTTGGGCTTCGAAGGATAGACGTCGAAACCGATGTACTTGAAGCGCGTCTCCTGAGCCACGTCTTCTCTCTCCTTCTTGCTCTGATCTTGATCTGCCATCAGCGTGTAACTCCTCTTTATCCGCTCACCAATCGGCTGCTCCCTCTTTAATACCTCTGCATATCTATGCGATCCCTTCCGTCCAGGGCGCTTTTGTTCTTGGGATCGATCTCCAAAACCTTCAGATAGTATTCGTAGGCCTCATCTATGTTCTTGGACAGCTCCAAAGCCTGCGCCAGATTCAGAAGCTGCGAAGCATCCCTCGGAAAACACGCAACGGCTTTTCTGAAGTAAGGAACCGCGGAAGCGGGATCGTTCATGCGCATGTAGCAGTATCCCACGTTGGTCTGGACTTCGCACTTGGATGGCTCCAGTTGCAGCACCTTGAGATAATGATTCTTGGCCAACGCGAAGTTGTTCAAATTCAGATAGACCCGGGCCAGCAGGTCTTGGGCCGACGCGTTATCCGGCTTCAGTTCCACCACCTTCTCCAGCGGCTCCACCGCGTCGCCGTACTTCTCCAGCTTGAGGTAGCAGAAAGCCAGGTTCAAACTGGCGCTTACGTTGTCCGGATCGACTTCTATCCTCTTGCGGAAGAAGGGAATGGCCCGTTCAAACTCTCCCTTGTCGTACAGGGCCTTCCCCAGCGAGGAATAGGCCGCGGTCTTGGTCGAATCCAGTTCGATGCCTCTGCTCAGCGAAACGATGGCGCCCTCCAGAGAGGCCGAATCACCTATGTCCGCCAAAACCTGCCCCTTGCTCACCCAGAAATCCGCGTCCTTTTCGGTCCACTCGTGGCCCTCCTCGACCAAGGCCCCCTCATACTGCGAGTAAGCCGCCAGTGCCTCCGGATTCTCTTTGAGAAACTGATAGGATTCACCCAGAATGAGATAGAGCTCCGTCTGGTCCGCATTCATGCTCAACGACTTCTCCAGATATTGGACCGCGCGTTCCGCCATTCCTTCGCGGGAAAGGGTATCTCCCGGACCGATGGCCAGCGACGGAAGCATCTTGGAAAGATAGTAGTACGAGATTCCCAGGTTCTTATAAGCGTCTGCATTATCCTGTCCGAACTTGAGGTACTCCTCGTATATCACCCGGGCTTCCGGGTAGTGCTTGCCGTCCAGCATGTAGATTTCGCCCAGCCTCAGATAGGCTTCCTCGTTCTTCGGATCCACCCGTATGGCGGTCTTGAAGGCTTCCATGGCATCGTTGAACCGCACCTGCTTGAGGTAGGCCTGGGCTAGGTTGAAATACACCTCGACCAAGGTGGAATCCAGCTCCAGGGCGGTCTGGTACTCCTGCATGGCGATCACCAGCACGCCCTTTTGGAAGTTCACGTTCCCCAGGTTCTTGTGATATTCGGCGTTCTTCTCATCCATGGAGATGGCCTTGCGGAACGAGAAATCAGCATCCTTGAGCATGCCCTGGGCCATCTGAACCAGACCCAGGCCGTTGTAAAGCTCCGGCCTCTGCTTCTTGGCCAACCCATCCTGAAAAGCCTGCTCCGCTTCGTCCAACATTCCTTCCTGCAGGTAGGCCTCTCCCTTTCCCAGGTAAGCCTGCCAGTAGCTCGACTTATTCTCCAGCGCCTGGTCGTACTCCTCCAGCGCCTGGTCCAAATCGCCCGACTCGTAGTAGCAACGACCCAGGAAGTAGTGAGCCTTCTCGTCTCTGGGCTTCTCCTGGAGGTACTGCCCGATCAACTGGATGGCCTGATCATAGTCCCCCTTTTCGTAAGCTTTGATTCCAGGCTCCAGATCCGCGCACCAGGCTGTCCGGGGAAGAGCCCAAGACATTGCGAGGCCCGCCAACAAACAACTTATCATCAAGGTCTTTTTCATTTTTCCTTTTCCCGAGCTAAAACGAAACAACTTTCGAAATTAACTGTTTCTTCGCCAAAGTCAACATTTTTTTATAGGTTACGAAAACTTTTCCGTTGCTCTTTGGACGGCTCGCCCATACGCTCTCGTTCTTTCGTCCGGCTCTCGTATCGGGATTTAAGCATCCAAAATCGAACCAGGCTGTAACCGATCAAGACCCATCCCAGGATGCCTTTGTATGCCGGGCTGATGGTGAATGCTCCCATCAGAATCATCACTCCCAAAACCGCGACAATCACGATCACGCCCAGGCTGAATGCCATCTCGAACTTGCCGGGCATTCGTCTTTCGTGAGAACTTGGTCTCTCGGGCATCTCGATGATTGACTCAACCTTTCCCTGGTGCGACCTAACAGGCTCAAGGTAATCTCCGACCACCTTTTGTCAAGCGAAATCCCGGAGCCTCCTTAGGCGGTTGCCGCTTGAAGACGCGCCGCGTCGAACCCAAATACACCGGGCGACTCGTCTCCGGCACTTTTTAAGCAGTTCAGGTGTTTCCAAATGGGTGACTCCGCCTGCACCGCTCACTCTTAAATACAAAAAGCATGCCCGTTTTATTCCCCCATCTAATACGCTCTGCCGTTGTGAATTAGGGAATAGTTTCAGGTTCCATCGCCGGGAATGACGGCAGGCTTCGCAAGCTCCTGCGAAAGAGACTCGCCAAGTCTGGCGATCCCCAGGCCATTGGGGGAGAAACTTGAGACTGGATTCGACTTGGAGATGAACTGAGATGTCGTATCCCGGTTCAGGAGATCACAGGTCCCATATCTCGAATCCTCTTCTCATCAGCTCCTTCATGGCCACCAGCTCCTTGGCCATGAGCCGATCCTGGCTCAGTGTGGGGATGCACTTTCTTATCCGCCGATGTATTCGGCCCGTATCCACTCCCGGTTTCAAAGGAGCCCGCAGATCCAATCCCTGGGAAGCAGCCATGAACTCGAGCGCCAGCACGTCCTCGGTGTTGTTCACCACCTCCCTGGTCTTTCGGGCGGCTATGGTACCCATGCTGACGTGGTCTTCCTGGTTATTGGAAGTGGGTATGGAATCTACCGAGGCCGGATGGGCCAGAGACTTGTTTTCAGAAACCAGCGCTGCGGCCACGGTCTGCGCCATCATGAACCCGGAGTTGAGGCCCGGCTCCTTGGTAAGAAAAGCGGGAAGATCCGACGTAGTAGGGTTTATCAAGGATGCGATTCTGCGCTCCGATATGCTGGCCAGCTCCGACACCGCGATGCTCAGGAAATCCAGAGCCAAAGCCACCGGTTCGCCGTGGAAGTTCCCGGCGGAGATGACTTTTTCCTCCTCCGGGAAGATCAGGGGATTGTCGGTTGCCGAGTTTACCTCGATTTCCAGGATCGAGCGGGCGTAAGCCAGAGCGTCTCTGACTGCGCCGTGTACTTGAGGCATGCAGCGAAAGCTATAGGGGTCTTGCACCTTCGGGCAGGCCTGATGAAACTCCCTTATCTGGCTTTCTCTGGTCAGCTTCAACAGGTTCTCCGCAGAGACTTTCTGGCCCTTGTGCTTTCGGACCTTCTGCACCTGGGGATCGAATGCTGCGGGCGTGCAGAGCGCCGCTTCCAAGCTCATGGCCCCGGCCATGTCCGCCAGCTCGGCCAGCCTCTCGGCTTTGAGCAATGATAAGACTCCGATGGCGGTCATCACGCAAGTGCCGTTGATCAGGGCCAGACCCTCCTTGGAGGATAGTTTCAGAGGTGGTATCTCCGCTGTCTCCATGCCCTTCTTTCCATCCATCAGCCTGCCCTCGTAGAAGACCCAGCCCGCCCCTATCAGAGGGAGGCTCATGAAGGCCAGAGGCGCCAGATCACCGGATGCGCCCACCGAACCCTTCTCGGGAATCATGGGATGCACCCGCTTGTTGAGCATCTCCACCAGGGTCTGGACCACCTTCAGTCTCACTCCGGAAAATCCTTTGGCCAGCACGTTGGCCCGCAGGAGCATGATCGCCCGAACCTCTTCCTCGGAGAAAACCGGGCCGACCGAGAGCGCGTGGCTGACGATCAGATTCTCCTGCAATTTCTCTATGTCCTTCTGATCGATTCGCTCGCGGCACAGGGCGCCGAACCCGGTGTTGATGCCATATACGGTCCGACCGGAGCCCACTATCTTGTCAACGTACTTCCTGCATTTCTTGACGTTGGCCGCGGCTGAGGGACTTATCTTGACCTCGGCTTCGTGAAAAGCAACCGCCTCCACGTCCTTCAATGTGAGATTCTCGCCATCAATCGTGACCGGCTTCATTCGACTTTTCCTCTTCCTTACTTTAGAGGAGACCTTCAAGTCTCCGAAATGGAGGGCTGAAGCCTTCCGCTGCTAACGTTGTTACGTGGCGAGGATGGGGTTCAACCCTGTTCGGACAGCAGAGCCAGCTATTTCTGCAAATCGAACACCGCCATCTTGATGTTTTCGCCGGGAAAGGGGTTGCACGGACGTGCCCGTCTGGGAACCCCCCGTCCCAACAGAAGGCCATTATGCTATTTCTGCAGGTTGAAAACCACCATCTTCAAGTCCGTCATCTCCTCGATGGCGAACTTCAAACCTTCTCTGCCTATTCCCGATTCTTTCACCCCACCGTATGGCATCTGGTCAGCCCGGTAAGTGGGAACGTCGTTGACTATCACCCCACCAACCTTGATGCCTTTGATCGCCTTAAATGCGTTTTCTACATTAGAGGTATAGACGCCGGCCTGCAAACCGTAAATGGAATCATCGGCCATCCTCACCGCGTCGGAGAAATCGTCGAAGGGAACCAGACTGACGACCGGAGCGAAGATCTCCAGCGACATGACCTTCATGTCCGGTTTGACGCTGGTCAGAACCGTGGGATGATAGAAGTTCTTCTCTCTTTTTCCTCCCGTTAA
>CAZPRG010000109.1:0-8673 GCA_964588675.1 uncultured Ignavibacteria bacterium | reverse complement strand
CAGAATGACAAGGGTGGTTGTCATGCCGAGCATGAGCGAAGCATCTGCTTTTTTAGATTCTTCGCTTCGCCCTGCACGAAACAGTGCAGGGCTCCACTCAGAATGACAAGGGTGGTTGTCATGCTGAGCGTGAGCGAAGCATCTGGTTCTTTAGATTCTTCGCTCCGCAGAAGGCGGGGCTCAGAATGACAGCAGAACTGTATTCTTCATTTTCAGTTTATCATGGTTGATTTAATTCTCTTGCATCCTCCCAGCGTTTATGATTTCCGCCGCCGATCGGTGATGTGGGGACCGATAAGCGACGTGATCCCCTCCACTCCGGTGTTCGATATGTTCCCTCTGGGTTTTGTCAGTTTGTCGAGCTACTTGGGACGCAAAGGCTACGACGTACGGATCATAAACGTGGCTCACAAGATGCTCTCCGATAGTCGCTATGATCCCGAAGGGGAGATCAAGAAGCTCAAAGCCCTGGCCTTTGGCATAGACCTGCACTGGCTGCCGCATGCCCAGGGAAGCATAGAGTTGGCGCGGATAGTCAAAAGGCATCATCCCCAAGCTCCGGTCATTTTCGGAGGACTATCGTCCACCTACTTCCATCAGGAGCTGATGAACTATCCTCAGGTGGACTTCGTCCTCCGGGGGGATTCCACCGAGGTCCCTCTGGCCCGACTCATCGACGTTCTGCGAAACGGGGGAAATCTAGATGGAGTTCCCAATCTCACGTATAGGGAGAACGGGACGCCCAAGGTTAATCCCACTTCCTGGGTTCCGGAGAACATAAACGACTTTGGTCTGGACTACTCCCACATTATCAAATCTGTGGTGAAATACAGAGACCTCTCCGGCGCGGTTCCCTTCTATGGTTGGACCCAATATCCCATCAGCGCGATTTTCACCTGCCGGGGCTGCACTCATCACTGCGGGACCTGCGGTGGGTCCCGGGAGTACTACAGCAACTTCTGCCATCGCCGGAAACCGGCGTACCGTGACCCGGAGCTGGTGGCCTCGGATGTGGCCCAAACGTCCAGGTATCTCAAAGGCCCCATCTTCATTCTGGGAGACATATTCCAACCCGGTCAGGAGTACGCCGACAAGCTTCTGAACCTCCTGCGCAGGCAAAAGCCGGACAACCACATCGTGCTCGAATTCTTCGACATTCCTCCTGTCGAGTCCCTGGACGCCATCTCCGCTTCGATTCCGCATTTGAACGTTCAGCTATCGCCCGAAACGCACGATCCGGAAATCCGCGCGGCATTCGGCCGTCCATACGACAATCAACGCATGGAGCAGATGATCGAACGGTTGCTTAGCTTAGGTTGCCGCAAGCTGGATCTGTTTTTTATGATAGGCATACCCGGTCAGGACCCCCGATCGGTCACCGACACGGTGGACTACATCGACCATCTGCTGCAAGAATCGGGCAAGACCAAAAAGCTCTTTCCTTACATCTCTCCTTTGGCTCCCTTTGTCGATCCGGGAAGCCGCGTGTTCGAAAGTCCCGACAAGTACGGATATAAATTGTTCTGCCGGACTTTGGAGGAGCACAGGCGAGCACTGTTGGGACCAAGCTGGAAACAGATGCTCAACTATGAGACCAAGTGGATGAGCCGGGATCAGATCGTGGAAAACACTTATCAAGCGGCGCTAATGCTGAACCAGGTTAAATACAGACATGGTCTGCTTTCCCGCAAGACGTTTGAGAAGATCCAAAGCCGGATCGGACAAGCCCAGGAAATAATCCGGAAGATCGACGAGGAACTGGCGAGAAATCCGCAATCAGACGGATCTATTGGATGCAAACAGCCGGATAACCTCAACTTGTCGACCGAGACGCTTAAGATTTCGACCATCTGCGATAAAGATGAACTCAGATGGCCGGTGCGATTGTTCGGACTCAATCTCCCCAAGGGAACACTTAAGTTTCTCCCGTTTCTCAGAGTGGGAAACATCCTCAAGCTGATTCTGCTGGGCGACAGGAGCTTCTCGAAAAAGAAGGTTCAGAACCAGAACCCAGCTTAAGCTGGGTTCTGGCTGTTCCCCTCGCTATCTCTTTCCCACGAAAACCTCGGACGCACTGTACCTCAAGCCGTCGATACTTGTTTTTCACGGTCAGCATGTTATATTATTGGCGTAGTGTCCGCGATGATCTCTATTGAGCCTGATCTCTAAACGGGAGCTATAGTCATGGAAACATATCCGGTGAATTACAGCGTGGATTACCCCGAGAAATCCTCAAGACTTCTGGTCTTGGTGCGAGCACTTTTGGGTTGGCTTTATGTCGGGATCCCGCACGGAGTATTTGGTTTGGCATATTCAATAGCCGCTTTTTTCGTTGCTATTTTGTCGGGTTTCGCTATATTGATAAAAGGACATTATCCTTTAAGCTGGTTCGATTTCCTGATCAGGTACAACCGGTATATCAACCGCGTTGCGGCCTACTGTTTTTGTATGGTGGATAAGTATCCGCCGTTCAGCGGAAAGAGAGTTTTGGGGGAATCACGCCGGGATTTGAAAAGACGCAAACCGAAGGTTGGAGGCAACGAGAGATGAAAAAGTCGGTCTTTCTGCTGGCAGTGTTGGGGTTGCTCATGCTCACTTGCTCCAAGAAGAACATAACCAACAATTATTATTATGGCCCCGAGGAGGAAGCCGCCAGCATCGTAGGCGTGGTGTATCCGCCGGAATCCGAGGCGACCGTCACCGCCTATCTTGGAATCCCTGTGGCATCCACCCAGATCGACACGAGTGGCTACTTCAAGCTTTCATCGCTCTATGCAGGAACTTACTCGCTGATGGTGGAGGCGCCCGGGTATTTCGACTGCAAGCTCAGCGCAAAGTTGTCCGTGTCAGCCAACACCACCGTCTCCGTCGACACCATCTACCTGACATCAATCCACGATCTCGTTTCCGGTGTGCGCCCTTACGATGGAACAGAAGACGTGGATCCCATGACGCCAATATTGATCTTATTTCGGAACCTGATGGATCATGAGAGTGTGGAGAATGCTTTTCATATCGACCCGACGGCGGAAGGTGACTTCGAGTGGTTAGGGACTAAACCATCTTTATCACCGCCATTCCTGATATTCACGCCGCGTGAGCTGTTGATGACCAACATGGTTTATCACGTGACTATCGACACCAGTGCCTCGGACACGTCAGGCATGAAACTGGCGAAATCTTATCAGTTTCACTTTACGACGGAGCCGGTTAGAGTCCGGTCCACCTACCCCGCCGACAAGGACACATGGGCTGCGCCGCTTACCGAGATAAGAATTAGTTTCAACAGCCTGATGAATATGGAGTCGGTGAATTCAGCATTCAGACTGCTGGACTCCAGGATGAATGAAGTATCGGGAGACCTCTCGTGGCCAGATGCAGCCTCAATGCGTTTTCGCCCGAGCTCGGCTCTGGCCGCAAAGGAGACATACACGGGGTTCATCAATTCAGGTGCTGAGGATGCTTCGGGAAATCGAATGCCTGAGGAGTATTGGTTTTACTTTGTCACACAACCTGTTCTGGTCTCATATTCTTTTCCCACGTCGAAGTCGCCCGCCGTTTCTACACACACATACATAGTCATCAGATTCAACACAGAGATGGACGCGGAATCGGTCAACTTGGCTTTTCGTCTTTTGGACTCTCAATTGGAACAGGTGGAGGGTTCATTCTTCTGGGATTCTCCTTACCAAGTGTCATTCCGGCCGAACAGTTTACTCCGCTACAATGAGACTTACACGGTGACGATTGGCACCACGGCAAAGGATCTGTACGGCACGAACCTGGACGAGCCGTTTACTCTCTGGTTCAAAACAATGTCTGAGTAGTCAGCACTCGCAGGAAGTGTGCCTCGTTTTCGGATTTGCGGCGTTTGAAAGCGTAACTGCGTTTCTTGCTTCATCACACGCGAAGTCAGACACCAAGGCTCCTTTTTGATGTTGACACCCCAAATTAACGCGTATATATTCGAAAAAGTCGGGTAGTCTCTGTCTGGCACTGAGTCTTCGTGAAATGTGATAATGTCGGGCTGCAAGCCGATTCTACTCAGTGTCAGGCGAATTCCCCTTTTGGGAGGCAGAAGCAAGCGAAATGGCCAAACGTGATTATTACGAGGTGCTGGGACTGGGCCGGGATGCCAACGAGGACGACATAAAGAAGGCCTATCGCAAGCAGGCCCTGCAGCATCATCCCGACAGGAATCCCGGCAGCCAGGAGGCCGAGGAGAAATTCAAGGAGGCCACCGAGGCCTACGAGGTACTAAAAGACCCTCAGAAAAGATCGACCTACGATCAGTTCGGACACGCCGGCCTCTCCGGCGCGGGCGGCTTTGGAACCGGTGGTTTTGCCGGGTTCGATCTGTCCGACGCACTGCGTGCCTTCATGCGCGATTTCGGCGGCTTTGGCGGCATCTTCGACGATTTCTTCGGCGGCACCGGCGCCACCCGAACCCGACGCGGTTATCCCAAAGGTCAGGATCTGCAGGTGAGGTTGAATCTCACCTTGGAGGAGATTGCGGCCGGGGTGGAAAAGAAGATAAAGATCAAAAAACTGCAGAAATGCGACGAATGCGGTGGAAGCGGCGCGGCCAAAGGCAGCTCCAAGAAGACCTGCCCCCGGTGCCATGGAACCGGCCAATTAAGACGGGTTTCCCGTTCGCTGTTTGGGCAATTCGTCAACGTCACTCCGTGCGACTTGTGCCACGGAGAGGGTAGCATCATCGACACACCCTGTCCCCAATGCCGGGGAGAGGGAAGAGTGAAAGGGACCAGCACCATCTCGGTGCAGATCCCTGCCGGAGTGACCAGCGGCAACTACATTCAGATGCGAGGGCTGGGAAACGTCGGTCTCCGGGGAGGTCCTGCCGGCGATGTGATCGTGCTTGTGGAGGAACAGAAGCACCCGGAATTCCGAAGGCACGGCGACGACATCCTGCACGATACCCTGATCAGTTTCACCCAGGCGGCTCTGGGAGACGAAGTTCCGGTGCCCACCCTGGATGGTAGAATCGATCTGAAAATCCCGCCGGGAACCCAGTCGGGGAAAATCTTCAGATTCCGGGGAAAAGGAATTCCGCATCTGCACGGCTACGGGAAAGGAGACGAATTGATCCGGGTGTTGGTGTGGGTTCCCACCCACTTGAGTTCGGAAGAAAAGAAGCTTCTGAAAGAGTTGGCTGCCCAGGAAAATATGAAGCCGCCCGAGGGGGATAAGAGTTTTTTTGAGAAATTGAAAGAAACTTTGGGAATTTGATAGACCGACCGTACTGTTCTCCTTATGAGACTTAAGCCTCATTCCCCCAGACAAGAGAAAACCAACGACTATATCGAAATCAGGCTGGTCGTACCTGAGAGCGCAGAAGAGCAGGTATCCAACTTCCTGACGGATCTGGGCTCCAAAGGAGTATGGATTCAGCCCGACGGAAGAGAATCGACGGTGATCGGATATCTCTCCGGTGAATCCGACATTCCGACCGTTAGGGCGTCGATTCTCGGATATCTGGATGAGCTGAGGGAGCTGGGATACAATCCGGAGCCGGGCAAAATCGGCCTGCGGAGGATAGAGTACAAGGACCGGGGCGAAGAATGGAAGAAGAGCTTCAAGCCTATCTTGGTGACAGACGATATCGTCATCCTCCCCGAGTGGGACAAATCCGGCTTCCCCGGGAAGATCGTGATTCGCATCAAGCAAGGCATGGCTTTCGGCACGGGCGATCATGCCACCACACAGCTTTGCATTCGCGCACTGGCTAAATTCGTCAAGCCGGGAGACAGCTTGATCGATGTGGGATGCGGCTCCGGCATACTGAGCATCGTGTCAGTGAGGCTTGGGGCGGTGCGCGTATTAGGATTGGATATCGACCAGGATGCGATAATCAACGCAGAAGAGAACCTTATCCTCAATAACGTAGAAGACATTGTTGAAGTCAGACAGGGAATGGCGCATGCCGGCATTCCCTCGGATTCCTTCGACGTGGCGGTCGCCAACATAAATCGGATAGAGATAGTCGAGTCGTACGATAAGATCGCACCCCTGGTTAAGAATGGTGGTATCTTGATCTTCTCCGGAATCCTCGACGGAGAAGAAGGTTATATGACGGATTTTTTCAGGAGGCAGAAACTGAAAGATACGGAGATCACTCGTCAAGAGGAATGGGCGTGTTTTGTTGGGAGGAAATAGTTACTTAACCTCACCCCCTATGATCCCCCTCTCCACAGCTGTGGAGAGGGGGATATGGAAGATCTGTAGGACAGGGGAGAGGTCGAATTAGTGCCCCATGATTACCAACTTCTACACCAGTCACGGAAAGATCGGCAAAGATACCCTCACCGTCGACGGCGATGAAGCCAGGCACATTCTCTCCGTCTTCCGCTACGGGCCGGGAGATCGGATCAGCGTGGTCGACGGTCGTGGAACCAAATACCAAGCCGAGATCGTGAAGACATCCCGGAATTCTCTGGAGGCGAAGATTCTGTCGCGCACCCGAATGGAGAACGAGCCGCGCTGTCGGGTCACCCTGGCTCAGGCCGTCTGCCGACAGGAACGAATGGACTTCTTAATCGAGAAGACCACCGAAATAGGGGTATCCTCCATTATCCCCATTCTGACCCAGAGGGGCATGGTCAAAGTCAGCGACTCTTTGCAGCAGAAGCGCAAGACCGAGCGCTGGCAAAGAATAGCCGTCGCCGCTATGAAGCAATCCCTCAGAACCGTTTTGCCCGAGATTAAGGACTTCACCGAATTCGACGACCTGGTGGCCGAATCCGGCCAGTATGGTCTCTGCCTGGTTGCCAGTCTGGAAGAGGGCTTAAAGCGTGTTTCCGAGTGCAGGCAGTTGAAGAAGGGGCTGAAAGATGTCCTTCTTATCGTAGGCCCGGAAGCCGGATTCACGGACGATGAACTCTCCAAAGCCAAAGCTCGAGGTGCCATTCCCGTCAGCTTGGGCGTCAGAAGGCTGCGCGCAGAGACCGCGGGCGTGGTCTTCTCCTCTCTTGTGCTCCAGCGACTTGCCGACCTGGGATGAGCGGTTGTACCATCGTGCCCTGATGGCCGGGACCGGAGCTTTGGATACCAACCTGTTTTCTCCTCGTTCCTCTTTCGCTGAAATATCAATATCCGCTTCACTCGGCCGATAAGTTAGTAGAGTAGGTCTGTTCCCTGGGGGCGGCTTATCTCAAGTCCGTCAAAGGACATACTCATGGCCAAACTGTCCAATTCCGGAAAGGGACATCTCGTCCACGCTGCCGAGATTATCTTTTTCCTGGTTCTGTTCGGCATCCTGCTTATGATTGACTTTTCCCCCTACCTCAAGCTGGCTGCGGCTTTCCTCTTTATACTCTCTCTGTCAGGCTGGTTTCTGCTCCGACTGTCGAAACTTCAACAAAGATGTCAACTCCTGACTGAAGCCGGGAAAGACGACCGCCGCAAACTGGGCAGGCTGTGTGAGCTGGCGGCGGAATTGCCCGCTATTCCGCCGGTACGGGAAAAACTGAGCGAACTGGCGCCAAAGCTGATACATATCTCCCAAGAGTACTTCAAATCGGACCAGTTTCTGTTCTTCGTCAGAAAGAAGAATGCTTATCACGTGCTTCTGTCCCACAACCTCCCCGTTCCCCAGAAAGGGAGAATCAGCTTGAAGTCGAACGGCGAATTCGTCTCGTTGCTGAAGTCCGCCAGGTCCATCCGCGATCTGGACTTGATCGAGCCATCCAAGATTCCCGCCTGCCTGCGGGTTTTGCAGAAGGAGCACGGATTGAATCGAGTAGTTCCGCTTTGCACGGAGTCGGACTTATGGGGGCTGATGATCCTGAAATCGAGCAAAGAGAGCTCCAAGCCGGACACGGGCACGGTTGAGCCATCCTGGGAAGAGAGGCTGGCGCTTCTGGCCTTCAGCCAGGTGGCGGCGGGCTTGGAGAAGCACGACCTGGCAGGGAAGCTGGCCGAGTTGGAGAGGAAAAACACCACTAACGGCAAGCAGATCAGAACCGAGGTGTCTTCCCTGAACAGAGACCTGAAGAGGAAGATCTTCGATCTGAACACGGTCCTGGAGTTGGCGGGGAACCTGTACTCGGTCCAGGATGAAGAGGGATTATTCTCCGAGCTGGCACAGATGATGCAGGATCATCTGGGCGCCAAGTCGGTGTTCTTGATGCTTCCCGACAAGGAAAACGGAAACATAGCCGGAAGATACTTCTACGGCGCTCAGGTGTCGGATCTATTCGGGGAAGGAACCATATCCGAGCTCAGAATCGAAAAGGGAAAGGCGCTCTACAACTGGATAAAGAACGAAAAGCCGATCTGGCCTCTCTACACCATGCAAAAGTTGTCCCGCGAGGAGAAGCTTCTGGGGGCCCTCTTGACTTCCGGTTTCCAGGTGGGGGCCAAACTCCCCTTCTCCGGCGGAACCTTCGGCACCATGTTCCTGGGAGAGAAAGTGGATGGGGCGAAATACCGGCAGACCGATCTGGACATCCTGTCGATCCTGATCAACATGGCAGGCATCGCTTACAAGAACGTACGGCACCTCAAAAGCATCGAGGAGCTTTCCTACACCGATAGCATCACCGGACTCTACAACTATCGCTACTTTTACAAGCGACTGACCGAGGAGGTGTTCCGCGCCAAGAGATTCGACCGCAAGCTGGCTTTGGTCATCTTCGACATCGACGACTTCAA
>CAZPRG010000108.1:0-8753 GCA_964588675.1 uncultured Ignavibacteria bacterium | reverse complement strand
TGGTTTGGGGCAGATGGATGAGAAGCTGATATGTTCCCTTTTGCATCCTAAGTCAGTCGTTGCTCTCAATCCCCGTGTGCGTCAATCCGATGATCCGAGTCCCGACTAACTACCGGGCCTTTTCCAGGCCCTGCTTGAGATCTTCTATTAAGTCCTCTGCATCCTCGATGCCGCAGGAAAGCCGGATCATGCCGGGCGTCACATCCGCTCTTTTCAGCTCTCTTTCCTCGAAGCCGTAATGCGAGGTCAAAACCGGAAGACTGGCCAAGGATTCCACCCCGCCCAGGCTGGTGGCATTGGCGAACAGGTGAAAACTGTCTATGACCTTGGTGGCCGACTCCAAACCGCCCTGGACCTCGAAGCACACCATTCCGGTGAAGCCACTCATCTGGCTTTTGGCCAGTTCGTGCTGGGCAGAACCCGGAAGTCCGGGGTAGAAGACCCGGCTGACTTTGGGGTGTGCCGAGAGATACTGCGCCACCTGCAGGGCATTCTCGTTCTGCCGCTGGACCCTAATGGCCAAGGTCTTCAACCCGCGAAGCAGCAGGAACGCTCCCAGAGGATCGATGCAGCCGCCCAGAAGTTTCATGGTCTCCACTGCCCGGCCGATGACTTTCTGGGGACCGATGATAGCTCCTGCTACCAGGTCGCTGTGTCCGGCCAGGTATTTGGTGGCGCTGTGGATTACAAAGTCGGCCCCCAAGGATAGGGGACTCTGATTGTAGGGTGTGGCGAAGGTGTTGTCCACTGCCAGAGGCACTTTGCCCGCCTTGGCGATTGCCGCAATCTTCTTTATGTCCACTATCTTGAGATTGGGATTGGTGGGCGTCTCGCAGAAGATCAACCGCGTGTTCGGGTTGAGCAACTTGGAGGCATCTTCTACTCTGTCCGGATTGACGAAGTGCACTTTGATGCCCATCCGGGAGAAAAGGTCCTTGAACAGATGGAAGGTCCCGCCGTAAACCGGCTCGGTGCTGATTATCTCCTGGCCTGCGGAGACCAAAGTCAAGGCCAAAGTGGAGACCGCCGCCATACCCGAGGAGACCAGCACGGCCGCCTCTCCTCCCTCCAAAGCGGCCATCTTCTTTTCCACGATTCTCAAGGTGGGGTTTCCGTAACGGGTATAAAGATACTTGGAGGCATCTCCTTTTTGAAACTCCACCACTTCGGCGCTGTTCCTGAAGACGAAAGTCGAGGTTTGATATATGGGAGCGGTCACCGCTCCTTCGGAAAAACGCTCCTCCTCGCCCGCGTGAATGGTCAGCGTGGGAAACCTGTATTTCTTTTCCATGCCTTTTTCCTTCCGGTTTATTTTATCCTCGATGGTCAATCTCCCAGCAAAGGCTGCAGAGTTTGCTCCAGCTCTTCCTCCTCAAAGGAGCCGTCGAATTTCTTGCGGATTTCTCCTTCTCTGTCGAAAACCAGTGTGGTGGGTACGCCCTTGAAATTCTGGAGTTGGCTTAAAGTCTCCTGGTCTCCCAACAAAATCGTGTATTTGATTTGATTCTCCTTTACGAACGGCGCCACCAGATCCAGACTGTCTTTGTCCAGAGCTATTCCCACCACTTCCAAACCGTCCGGCCTGTATCTTTCGTAAAGTCCGTTCAGTTTGGTCATCTCCTCCAGGCAAGGAGGGCACCAGGTGGCCCAGAAGTTCAGAACCACTATTCGACCGCTGTAATCCTTCAAGCTATGAACCTTTCCGGCCAGATCGGGAAGACTGAAATCGAACTCGTGATGGGGGTTGCCGGGATTTGGTTCGCCGGCGCACTGCCAGAAGATCAATACCAGGGACAGCAGGATCAAAAGGTGAGCTTTTTTCACTTGTGCGACTCAGATCCGATCGAATCGTTAGAGGCTCAAACCGGCGGATGCTCTCCGCAGCTTCACCTAAAGAACAACCATTCGACTAATCAGGCAAGCGGAAAGTTGGGATTTTTCGGGATGGGAACCTAAGCTCAAAGGACGGAGAGGATTACAGATCAGCCCAACCCGGGCTTCCATTGATCCGGTGCGGAAATTCGCTTCGGGAGTACGAGCTAATATATCTTCTCCGGGTCGAAGTCAACCAGGATGAAACCCTCGTTCTGCAAACTGCTGATGATCTCCCCCAGATGATCGTAGGTCACCTCCGGAAACTCGTGAAAGATCAGAATGGCGGGATAGGGATGAAGCTGCGGATTCTCTCTTGTATTCCAGTCATCGAGAATCTCGGTCGCCTTTTTCACGACCATCCCCTCGTATTCGGCGCGAAAGTCGAAGGTCAACTCCCCGCCGCAGATTCGGGCGTGTAGTTTGTCGAGCTCCATCCTCAACCGCGGCCCCACCTCCCGATACCGGTTGCGGATGATCCTTTCCGGCTTCTTCCCCGTCGCCAGGTAGATTTCTTTTTCCCATGCCAGGATTTCTTGTTTTAATCCTTCGGTAACCACGGTGGTCAGATCTTGTTGTTCCAGGGATAGCGCCCGGTCAAACTCAAAATGCCCGTTTTCGTCCACGAATCTGGCCAGATCCGGAAATTTGCGGATTTTCTCGGTCACCTGAAAGAATGCCGCCTTCACCGGCTCACCGTCACAGTAAAGCTTGCTCAAGGCTCTGACGATCTTCTCCGTCTTGTCCGGAAGCGGGCCGTCGTCAAAGGTCAGCGCAAATCTCGTTTCCGGGACGGTGAGAAACAGAGAGTCTTGGTAGGTCTCTTCGGATTCGTCTGGAAGAAACTCCGCCAGGATTCTGACATCGTTGGGCGTTTGGCTCCCTCTTATGCCCTCTATCTTCAATTCAGCATGAAGTGGCAACTTCGTCTTCTGCGAGAAGCTGGAAGAGATAAGATCGTCATAGGTCGTGTCGCTGACCCTGAGCCAGATTTTGACGTTATCGGGAAAGATGAGCCTCCACCTGCCTTCTGCAGCAGGTCCGGAGACCGAGAGATCGACATCCTTCAGATCGGGATCGTCATATCGTATCCGGTAGCCGTGCTGGAAGTCCGGCTGATAGTCGGCCAGTGGATGGCCTTGTTCGTTTTGGTTCTTCTCGTCGAAGTCGGCGTTGATTCTCAACACCACCCCCTGATCTTCTTCCTTCTCCGTCAATCCGCGCGCCTTTAGGTCTATGCTAAACACTGGATTCTCGCCGGCGGAACTCTGCTCAGATGCCTTTGCTGTGGAGGGGAAGGCAAAAATCCAAAGCAGAAGAAGAAACGTGAGAAAGGCCGCGATTGACGGGCTTTTTGAGAACAGGGGGATTTTCAACTTGGTTGTGCTCTGATGCCAGTGTTGGACTTCAGGATTTGGGCTTCTCGCCGTCGGGATAGGCGTCGGCCAGGATCTGAACGGTATTTTTCACGCCCCTTTTGTCCTTCCTTTGCAGGAAGGTTTCCTCGAAACGCATCATGCATCCGGGACAACCGGTGACCAAAAAGTCGGCGCCCGTGGATTCCATATTGTCCAGCTTCTTCTGCATGATTGCCTTGGAGATCGGATAATACTTAAGATGGAACGACCCACCACCACCGCAGCACCGGTCCGGCTCCTTCATCTCCACGAACTTGACCCCGGGGATTTCCTTTAGGATCTTGCGCGGCTCCGATTTGATCCCCTGTCCCCGGTTGAGATGACAGGAATCGTGATAGGTGATGGTGATTTCTCCGTCCGGAGAACGGAAATCCTTCTTCATGTCGATCACCTTGGTCAGGAATTCGGAGATATCGTACACCGGGATGTCCCAATCCACACCCAAAAGCTCCTTGTATTCCTTTCTCAGGGTCAGACCGCAGGAACCGCAGTTGACCACTATACAGTCCACTTTGGCGTCCTTGAACACCTTCAGGTTTTTCTTGGCGTGTTTGATTCCGGTCTCAAAGTCGCCCGAGTTGTAGATGGAGGTTCCACAGCAAACCTGCTTCATGGGCGTCACTACTTCTATGTCGTTGTGGGTGAGCACCTTAATCATGGCTTCGCCTATTTCTGGATAAACCAGATTGGTCCCACATCCGAAAAAGTAGCCCACTCTCATCTTGGGATTCTTCACCTTGGCCACGTCGGGGATTCTCTTCCGCAACGGCTTCTTGGCTATCTTCGGATAAATCCTTTCCTTCCAACCTTGGGGGAAGGGTAAGAACAATGTCAAAGGGTTTTTTGCCGGAAGTATCTTGTTGGCGATAGTCCCGGCGAAGACCGCCCATCTTCCCAGCGGAGGCAGAAGCCTCCCTCTCTTCATCAGGTGACGAAAGATCAATCTTTCAAGGAAAGTGATCTTGCCCGCACTCACCAGGTCGGCTCTGGCGCACAGAACCAGATCGTCTATCTTCACGCCGGAGGGACAGCCTTCCACGCACGATTTGCAGTTCAGGCAGGTGTTTATCTTCTTGCGGAAGACTTCAGAAAGCTCCAACTCTCCCTTGTTGACCTTGTCTATCAGAGCCAACCTACCCCGGGGCGCCGCCGGTTCGTATCTGGTCTCCTGATATATGGGGCAGACCGACAGGCAGGTGCCGCATTTGAGACACTTGACCAGCTGATCCTCCCTGGTGGCTATGTGCGTATGAGGACTGGACATGTCTTGTTTTCCTTTCACCAATGATAATACGGCGTCTGTCCAATATAATTGTGGGCCCGTGCTTGTCAAGCTCTAAGCCGTCGGGAGAAGAGCCAGCCAGAGTCGGGTCATCTCATCGGACTGACGGCATCTGCCGATAGATGATATTGAGGATGTCGTACATCCGACACGGAACCGGATTAAGCGGGTCGGGTTTCATGAAAACGGTAAAGACTCATTCCACTTGTCCCCTGGCGCTGTTTGACCAACTCCCGGGCCGAGGGACCACGTATATGTGTCTGTGCCTTGCACCGCCGAGGCAACTTTTGGCTTGATATTGCCGCGATTTTTGTTAACTTGGGGCTTTGCCGAAGCGGACGTGGTGAAACTGGCATACACGACAGCCTTAGGAGCTGTTGGTCGCAAGACCGTGGGAGTTCGAGTCTCCCCGTCCGCAGTTCAGAGAGAAAACTACACATAAGCCCGACCGGAAAAAGGAGCTGTTTTGACCGAATCCGAGAAAGAAGAGAGGAAACTGACCGTAGCTGTAAAGCCGGGCCCGGCCTGGAAGAGGACCCTGGAAATCGAGGTGCCCAAAGAGACCGTGGAGAAGGAGTTCGAGGCCGCCTACCAGAAATACAAGGATCTGGCCAAAATCCCCGGTTTCAGGAAGGGCAAGGCGCCCATGGACATGGTCAAGAGGCGATTCAAGGATGCCATTCAAAGCGACGTTCTGGAAACCCTGGTACCCCGGGCCTACGAACAGGCTGTGGAGGAGGCCAAGCTCTCTCCCATCTCCATGCCTCGCGTAACCGACATCAAGTTCGAGCCGGGAACCGCACTCAAGTTCAAAGCCGAAATCGAAATCAAGCCCGAGGTGGAGGCAAAGGACTATAAAGGGTTGCAGGTGACCAAAAGAGTAAGGAAGATAACCGGCGAGGAGGTGGACAAGTCGCTGGATAATCTAAGGGAGGAATTTGCTGAGCTTCGGCCGGTCGAAAGGGAGGCCAAGTTCTTCGACCATCTGGTGGTGAACCTGGTTAAAGAGCAGGACGGAAAGAAGGATAACCTGCAGAACCACCAGATAGTCCTGGATCCTCACAACATGATCCGGGAATTCCAGGATGCGCTGATCAAGGTCAAATCCGGCGACACCAGGGAATTCGAGGTCGACTATCCCGCCGACTTTCACAACAAGAAGCTGGCCGGAAAAAAGGTCGGCTACAAAATCGACGTCAAGGAAGTGAAGGAAAAAGTGCTGCCGGATGCCGACGATGAGTTCGCCAAGACGGCCGGAGGATTCAAATCATTGGACGAATTGAAGGCCAAAATCGAGGAGGGCCTAGCCGGCAAGGCCACCCAGGACGGCGAGGCCGAGCTGAAAAACGCCCTGGTCAGCCAGCTTGTGAAGCGCAATCCCTTCGAAGTGCCGGACGCGCTCATCGAGTATTACATGGAGACTCTGATCAAGGATCTAAAATCCAAATACAAAACCGTGGATGAAGCCAAAATCCGGCACGATTACCACGACATCGCAGTAGGCCACATAAAGTGGGACCTGCTTTTCCATCAGATCGCCGAAAAGGAGAGGATACAGGTCAAGCAGGAACAGATAGATGCCTGGATCGAGACCTTTGCCCGCGATTACCGGATGAAACTCGAGGATGCCAAGAAGCTGGTGGAGAATCCCACGCAGATCAAGAGGATCAAAGAGGACCTCCTGGAGAAAAACGTGCTGGATTTCCTTCTGGAAAACGCGAAGGTCAAAGAGGAAGCTTTCGTGCCCCAAAGCCCCATAATAAAGCCGGGAGCGGCAAAGACCGGCCAACAGCCGGATGATCGGTAACTTGAGATTAGAGCACATGGCCAAATCGAAAGGGAAAGGAGAAGACATGACCTTGGTTCCCTATGTGATAGAGCAGACCGGAAGAGGTGAGAGAGCTTACGACATCTTCTCCCGGCTTTTGAAAGACCGCATCATTTTCATCGGCTCGCCCATCGACGACAACGTGGCCAATCTGGTCATAGCCCAGCTTTTGTTTTTGGAGGCGGACGATCCGGAAAAGGACATCAACCTGTACATAAACTCGCCCGGCGGCATAGTCCCGTCAGGGCTGGCCATCTACGACACCATGCAGTTCGTCAAGGCGGACGTGGCCACCACCTGCGTAGGACAGGCGGCCAGCATGGCTGCTCTTTTGCTTTGCGCCGGCGCCCAGGGAAAAAGAGGCTGCCTGCCCCACTCCCGGGTGATGATTCACCAGCCCTGGGGAGGCGTTCAAGGCCAGGTTTCGGACATCGAGATTCACACCAAGGAGCTGCTGCTGGTCAAAAAGACCATGAACGAGCTTCTGTCCAAACACACCGGCCAGCCCATAGAAAGACTGGAGAAAGACACCGACCGCAACTACTTCATGTCGGCCCAGGAGGCCAAGGAGTATGGACTGATAGACGAGGTCTTCGAGAAGAAGCCGAAATAAGGGTTGACCGGTCGGAGTTAGCGACCGATCACGCACCAAGTCCGTGAGGGCTGGGGAAGCTACGGACGTTGGACGGTCGTCGGTGGACATTAAGCGCGGGATGTAACCCAATTGAGATGTTTGATTGATTCTGGTTGAGAAAGGAAGCTGGTTTGAGCGAGAAAAGCGGACTCGATAAGAAAAGCACGGCCACCGAGACCTGCTCCTTTTGCGGCCGGCCCACCCGGCAAGCCGGCAGGTTGTTCTCGGCGGGAGAGGCTGCCATCTGCGAGCAATGCGTGACCGTATGCAAGGAGATCCTGGACAAGGACTCGGAGAAGAAGAAGGAGGCCGAGGCTTTTAGGCTTCCCAAGCCCAAGAACATCAAGGAGTTTTTGGATCTGTACGTGATTGGACAGGAGCGGGCCAAAAAGCTCATCTCGGTGGCGGTCTACAATCACTACAAGAGGGTGCTGTTCCCCAGCATCGAGGATGAGGTGGAGCTGGAGAAGAGCAACATACTGCTTCTGGGACCCACCGGCACCGGAAAGACGCTTCTGGCACAGACCCTGGCCAGGATGCTTCACGTTCCCTTTTCCATAGCCGACGCCACCGCCTTGACCGAGGCGGGATACGTGGGCGAAGACGTGGAGAACATCCTGGTGCGGCTGCTTCAGGCGGCGGATTACGATCTGGCCCGGGCGGAGAAGGGCATCATCTATATAGACGAGATAGACAAAATAGCCAGGAAGGAGGGCAATCCTTCCATCACCCGCGACGTCTCGGGTGAGGGCGTTCAGCAGGCTCTGCTAAAGATGTTGGAAGGGACCTTGGCCAACGTGCCTCCGCAAGGCGGAAGAAAACACCCGGAGCAGACCTTCGTCCAGGTCAATACCAAGAACATCCTGTTCATCTGCGGGGGCGGCTTCGACGGCTTGGAGAAGATCGTCCGGTCCCGGGTATCCCAGAAAGTGATGGGCTTCGGGGCCAAGCTAACTGCCAGACACAAGGGGAGTATCGGAGAGATCCTGAGCCTGGTGGAGGCGGACGATCTGGTGAAGTACGGCATGATACCGGAAATCGTGGGAAGGCTGCCGGTGGTCTGCTCGCTGGACGAGCTGAGCTCGGATCAGCTTTTGCAGATACTCACCGAGCCTAAGAATGCGCTCACCAGACAATACCAGAAGCTCTTCCAGATGGAGGGGGTCAAGCTGGAGTTCTCGGACGAGGCTTTGAAGGCCGTGGTGAGCATAGCCCAGAAGAGGGGAACCGGAGCCAGGGCGTTAAGATCGGTGATAGAAGAGGCCATGCTCAACATCATGTATGAGCTGCCTTCCAGAAAAGACGTCTCCGAGTGCCTCATCACCGAGGAGACCATCGTCTCTCACGCGCCGCCCATCTATGGCAACAGCAGAGAGAGGGCAGCCTAAGGACACGCTAACTGCAGAAAACGATCCGGGAGATGTCCGACCCGCCTTTCTATTCGGACGCAGACCGTCTTCACACAGACCGAGGTTTCATCGCCAGGTATTCGCCTTATGGTGCATACCCGGGCAAAATTCTCATCGAAAGTCTTTAACCTCCTGCTGTAATCCGCGTATCAGTGATTTGGTTCTCCGTCCCCAAGCCAGTTCAAAAGCTATGGCATTCAAGATAAAAAGCGCCGTCTTCGCCAAAAGTGTGTTCGACTTGAAAGACCTTCCCCTAAACGGGCTGCCGGAGGTGGCCTTTGCCGGACGCTCCAACGTGGGAAAATCCTCC
>CAZPRG010000107.1:0-8789 GCA_964588675.1 uncultured Ignavibacteria bacterium | reverse complement strand
GCCGTAATGTGGCGAGAATGGTGCGCATATCAGTAGCCCGAACCTCCCTTAAAGGTCTTCAAAACGGAATTTAAGCCAAAATCGACAGAATACAACGAAAATCTGACGACTAAGCGCCTCAACCATCGCGGACAAGATAATCCCAGACCACTTGGCGGCGAGAAATGGCATCGGCCCAAGAGTTCGATAGGACTCGCCCGGTGGAAGGTTGGTCAATAGCGCGACATATCCTCAGTCCGGCTTTCGACAGCAGCTGCGAGATTCGCCTTCCGCCGCGTCAGGTGCCTTTTATACTGGCATATGCGGCCGTAGATTGCTATATTAAACCTCGGCTAATGCGCCCATTTACACCTTCTGCCGTTTGATTCACTATTGAGGTGACCAGATCATGGAAACTCCGAACAACCACTCCCAGGAGAAAAAGGCCAAGGGCGGAGAGGCTGCCGGAGGCGGCAAAAAGCCGGACTCCGCGCGTCCCTCCGATTTCATTCGGGAGATCATCGAGGAGGATCTGAAAACCGGAAAATACAAGGGCAAAGTCCACACCCGGTTTCCTCCCGAGCCCAACGGTTATCTGCATATCGGACACGCCAAGTCCATCTGTCTTAATTTCGGCATAGCCCGACAGTACGCAGGACTGTGCAATCTGCGGTTCGACGACACCAATCCCATGAAAGAGGAAGAGGAGTACGTCAAATCCATCATGGAGGACATTCGGTGGTTGGGATTCGACTGGGAGGACAGGCTATTCTTCGCCTCGGACTACTTCGGCCAACTGTATGAGTTCGCGCTGAAGCTCATCCGAAAGGGTAAAGCGTATGTGGACGACCAGAGCGCGGATGAAATCCGAGAAACCCGCGGTACACTGACCGAGCCGGGCAAGGACAGCCCCTATCGCAATCGCTCGGCGGAAGAAAACCTGGATTTGTTCCAGCGCATGCGCTCGGGAGAGTTTCCCGACGGCTCGCGGGTGCTGCGCGCCAAGATCGACATGGCGTCCGGAAATCTGAACATGCGCGATCCGGTGATGTATCGCATCCTGCATGCGGCTCATCACCGCACCGGCGATGAGTGGTGCATCTATCCCATGTATGATTTCGCCCACGGCCAGTCGGACTCCATCGAAGGGATAACCCATTCCATCTGCACGCTGGAATTCGAGGACCACCGACCGCTGTATGATTGGTATGTGGACCAGTTGGAGATACATCACCCCCAGCAGATCGAATTCGCCCGCCTGAACCTGAGCCATACGGTTTTGAGCAAACGAAGGCTTCTGAGGCTGGTGCAGGAGAAGCATGTAGGCGGTTGGAACGATCCGCGCATGCCCACCATATCCGGCTTTCGAAGAAGGGGCTACACGCCGGAATCGATCCGCGATTTCTGTGACCGCATCGGCGTGGCCAAGCGGGACAGCGTGGTGGATATCGCGCTCTTGGAACACTGCCTGCGGGAAGACCTCAACAAGAGGGCGCAGCGGGTGATGGCCGTGCTGCGTCCTTTGAAGGTGGTCATCGACAACTACCCGGAAAATCAGGTCGAGGAATTGGACGCAGTCAACAATCCCGAGGATTCCAGCGCGGGCACCAGGAAGGTGCCGTTCTCTCGGGTGTTGTACATCGAGCAGGACGACTTCCGTGAGGAGCCGCCCAAGAAGTTCTTCCGTCTGGCGCCCGGCCGCGAGGTCAGGCTCAGGTATGCATACATCGTCAAGTGCGAGAGCGTGGTCAAAGATAAAAACACCGGCCGGGTAACCGAGCTTCACTGCACCTACGATCCCGAGACCAAAAGCGGCTCTGCTCAGAGCGGGCGCAAGGTGAAGGCTACCTTGCACTGGGTGTCGGCTGCCCATTCCGTGCCGGCAGAGGTGAGGCAGTACGAGCACCTCTTCACCAAAGCCGACCCCAGTGAGGTGGAAGAGAATTCGGATTTCACTGCTAATCTGAACCCGAATTCACTGCAGATTCTCACCTCCTGCAAACTTGAGCCAAGCCTCGCCGGCGCGAGGCCTGGAAGCCGCTATCAGTTCGAGAGACTGGGATACTTCTGTGTGGATGCGGATTCGTCGGAGAAGAAACTCGTCTTCAACCGTACCGTATCGCTACGTGACGAGTGGGCCAAGATAGAGAAAGGACAGAGATAGTTTGCCCTCACCCTGTCCCTCTCCCACAAGGGGAGAGGGAACCCATAACGAATGACGTGGATCGAAGGGGACGGAGGAGAAGTAGTGACAATGTGAACAGACGAGCAACGCAGGAGCCCTGCGCTACTGCGTGATATATTTGTCAGGAACCCTCGGCTGCTGACCGACGGCTCCGGTGGATCTGTTGCTGTGCAGACTATCAAGAATCTGCTGACTTAGAAGAGCATCAGGAGGATAAGATGGCGTACGATTTTTCAAAGACGTCCAACCGCATTTTTCGCTCCGAGATCAGGGAGATACTCAAGTGGACCCGCAAACCCGGCGTCATCTCTTTTGGCGGCGGGCTGCCGGATGCCGGGCTTTTTCCCATCCAGGACATCATCGATATCACCCGGGACGTGCTTCAGAAGAAAGGCTATTTGGCCTTGCAGTACGGCCCCACTCCCGGCGAGGACGAATTCCTGGAAGCTTTGATTGCTCACATGGCGGAGTTCGGCGACGTGGCCAAAAAAGAGCAAATCTGCGTCACTTCCTCTTCTCAACAGGGGATCGATCTCTTGTCGCTTTTGTTCCTGGACGAAGGTTCGCCAGTGGTCTTGGAGCTGCCGTCCTACTTAGGCGGACTGCAGGCATTCAGCCGGTGCGGCGCGGACTTGCGCGGCATTCCCATGGACCACGACGGAATGGACATGGATCGACTGGAGAAGGTGTTGGATGGGTTGAATAAGGAAGGCAAGAAGCCACGCTTCATCTATACCATTCCGGATTTTCAGAATCCTTCGGGCATCACCATGTCGCTGGAGCGCAGAAAGATATTGATCAAGACGGCCCACGAAAGGGAGATCCCGTTGGTGGAGGATTCGCCTTATCGTGAGCTGAGCTTCACCGGCCAGACTCTGCCCAGCCTGTGGACGCTATCCGGCGGCAAGGGAGTGATACAGCTGCGTACCTTTTCCAAGATTCTCTTCCCCGGCATGAGAATGGGGTGGCTGGTGGGGGAAAAGCTGTTCATCGACAAGACCGTTTTGCTCAAACAGTCGGTCGATCTTTGCACGCCCTCCTTCACCCAGCTTATCCTGGCCGAATACATCCGGCGGGGCAGGATGAGGGAGTCGATCAAGAAGGCCATCGGACTTTACCGACCCAAGCTGGAAGCCATGTTGAAGGCTCTCAAGAAGTACATGCCCAAGGAGGTGCAGTGGTCCAAGCCCACCGGAGGCATGTTCATGTGGCTGGTGCTGCCTGCGCGGATCGACACCAAAGACATTTTCATGACCGCCATCGAGCATAACGTGGCCTACGTCATCGGGCGGCCCTTCCACTGCGACCACTCCGGCGGCAATACCCTGAGGCTGAATTACTCGTTCCCCTCGGTGGAACAGATCGAAACGGGCATCAAGAGACTATCCGAGGCTATCAAAGACGTGCTATAGAAGTCCTGAGATTTGTCGACACGCCAGTTTCTGATTGGCGAAAGTATGGAAAAGAAACAGGCTCCCAACCATAAGGCTTGGGAGCCTTCGTTTTTTCTCGTCAGGGCAAAGAGTCTATTCCCGGTTGATTTGGCGCCCTGTGCCTTGTTGGTTCTTTCGTTTTTTGGGGCCGAGTGACAGCATCCGGAGCTTGTCGGCCATCCTTCTTGGCTCTCGGGCAGATTCCTATCCGCGGAGTTGAGTCGACCGCAAGCTCGCACCGCTGTCGCTGCTACTTCTCTTCTTCCTCTTCTTCCTCCTCAGGCTCCTCTTCCTCAACAGGTCCCATATCGGCGCACTCTTCGGAGCAGTAAGCCTCGTCGTCCATCCAGACCGGGTCGCCCTTGATTTTGTCCCCACAGGAAGCGCACTTCACAAACTCACCTCCTCCTCACTTGTAGAAAATCATTTTCGGAACTTGAATTCGCCTATGTCTCGTAGATCAGAGATTCAATCCATTTTGATGGAGATAATACGTAGCCTGCAGATGGACATGCTAAGGAAATTATGATGGCGGGGAGAAAATCGTTGGGATCGAAATCACCCCGTTTCGTTTGACGGCCGGTCGCTCCATAGGCCAGAGTAAGCTATTGTATGGCAATACATTAAGTCGTCAGGGGACGCGATTCATCATGCCTTTCTCCATGGGCAGAAGTTGTAAGTCGCTTTCCCTGTTGACCGCCAATTGCTGATCACGGACACTCCCGTCTCCGCGTCGAAATTGAGGAGTTTGACGATGTCGGACATGAAGGCCATGGGGATGAAGCATACCAGAGTTATGAAATAGCAGCCGGAAATCAGCAGTCGCAGATTGAGAAACTCAGCCAGAATCCAGAAGCCCAAGGCGATAGAGTATACCACGTCGCCCACCTGGGAGACCAATTTCCCCTGCCACAGCAGGAAGAAATTCAGGTTCCAGAGCCTGGAGTTATGGAAATCAGTCGCGGCTGAGCTTGGATTCATTTCGATCGGCGAGGAGATCGCGCTGCGTCAATTGTTGGTGGATAGGAGGCACTTTCCGGGCCGATTAGGCAAACCGGGAGTGATTGCGCAGGTCAAAGGCCTGCGGCCACATCTCCTCGGAGTCCTTCCTATAAAGCAAAGGCTGCGCAGGCTGGAAGCCTGAGGCTACATTTCCCCTCATCCCTTGCCCTTAGGGAGAGGCTGCGCAGGCCGGAAGCTTGAAACTCCGATGTCTTGGCGCATCCGGCTTCAGGCTGTTTTTGCCCTGATAAACTCGAGTGCTTTCTCGATTCTCCCTATCACTTCTTCTTTGCCCAGAAGCTCAAGCGCGTCGAAAAGCGGTGGTCCGGCGGTCGTGCCGGTGGTTGCCAGCCTGACCGGATGAGTCAGAGCCGCCGGCTTTACCTGCATCTCCTCCGCCAATTGGCGCAGGGCTTCCTCAATCTGAACCCTTCCGAAAACCTCCAATCCGGACAAACGCTCCGAATAAGCGTGTAGCTTGTCGGCCACGTCGGCCGAGTGGAAGTGCTTCTTGGCGGCCTTCTCCTCGTACTGATAGTCAAAATCGAAGAAATACTTGCCCTTTTCGGCGAAGTCGCGAAGCGTTTTGGCTCTCTCTTTGAACAGCGAAACGTACTTCAGCAGCCAGTCTCTCTTTTGCCCGGCTATCTGCTCGGTAATGAGATTCTCTCCGATCAGAAAAGGAATCACCTCATCCAGCAGCTTATCGTCGTCCATGGCGCGGATGTACTCGCCGTTCATCCATTCGAGCTTCTCCTGATCGAAAACGGGATTGGAGGGATTGACCGCCTCCATCGTGAAAAGCTCTATCATCTCATTTCGGCTGAGTATCTCCCTATCGTCCTTGGGCGACCAGCCCAGAAGAGCCAGATAATTGACCAGGGCATCGCGCAAGAATCCCTTCTCTTTGTATTCCATCACCGACACGGCGCCATGACGTTTGGAAATCTTGGCCTTGTCCTTTCCCAGAATCAAAGGTATATGAGCGAATTTCGGCGGAGTGAGGCCCAGAGCCTGATAAATCAAGACCTGCTTGAAGGTGTTGGCGATATGGTCGTTTCCCCGGATGACGTGCGAGATTTTCATGTCCGCATCATCCACCACGCAGGCGAAATTGTAGGTGGCGGTGCCGTCCGACCTGAGCACGATCAGATCGTCCAACTCCTGGTTCTCTTTTTTCAGTTCTCCGTATACCAGATCGGAGAAGACCGTATTCCCCTCCGGCACCAGGAGCCTGATGGCTTTAGGCTCGCCCCGCTTTATCCTATCATCTATCTCGGCCTCCGAGAGGTCAAGGCAGGTGCGGTCATACTTCCATTCGCCCTTGGAGGCGATGGCCTGCTTTCTCTTCTCCTCCAGGCCCCCGGGAGTGCAGAAGCAGTAGTAGCCCTTTTTGGCTTGGAGAAGATGCCGGGCGTACTTCCGGTAAAGCTCGGTTCTCTGCGACTGGAAGTAGGGGCCTTCGTCCCAATCCAACCCCAGCCACTTGATGCTCTCCAGGATGGCGTCGATCATCTCCGGACTGGAACGGGAGGGATCGGTATCTTCGATCCTTAAAACGAACTTGCCGCGGTGATGACGCGCAAAAAGCCAGTTGTAGATGGTGGTCCTGGCCGTGCCCACGTGCAGGAAGCCGGACGGACTGGGAGCCATCCGAACTCTGATCTCACTCATACTTCTGATTTCCTAACATCCCCTCCGACTCTTCCTCCGACCTCTGCAGGGGTTGTATCACCACCTTGGCCCTTTCCTGCTCCAAGTCGAACCTGATTCCACCCAAGCCCTTGGCCAGAAGATTGTAGATCCAGGTGAATATGGCCGTGACCACCGCTCCCAGCACGGCATAGAAGAGCGCCATGAAAAACGCACCCACGATGCCCACTGCTCCGGTCAACCCGCGGAAGGCGCCGAACTCGCCGCCCATCTGGCTTAGGAAACCTCCTAACATGGAAAGCAGGGCCGCATAGAAAAGCCCGAAGATCAGCCCGAAGATACCGTAGATGAAAAACGATATCTTCACCACCGACCACACGTCGATCCTTCTTATCTCATGAATCATATCCACCCCTCCTGCTTTGAGTTTCCGATGCTCTGTCGGAACATGGCCGCTTGAAAGCCGGTACCATTACGTGCGAATTATACAAAACGGCGGGTTTCATGGCAAGAGGTTTCCTCTGCATCCGGACGAGAGACTCCCGGACTACGCTCAGGATTTGGGGGTGGCTCCGGTTGCCTTTCCCTTCCGTGGATCAATGGATGAAGTCGACTCGCCTTGGCTCCCCGCGAATTATCTAAAGCAGGCAGTCGATTCAACCGACATGGTCATTGCGGACACGACAGGTTCCTCACCCGCCATGGAGCTTACCTGTTGCCTTGGGCCTGAGATATTGCGGTCTGGAGGGAGGAAAGGGCAGCTTCCCTTTGGTCGGGAAGGTCGGGAGCAAAAGGGTTCCAGGCCCGGCGGATCAGGACGGAATAAAGAGGTTTCCATGAGAGTGGGTAGTACCAGGAAGTTCAGTCAGGACCGTACTGGTTTCACCATGGTGGAGTTGGCCGTGGGGCTGGCGATTATGGGACTTCTGATCGGCGCCATTCTGGGAAGCATCCAGATGGTAAGAGGCGCCAAGATCAAAAGGCAGGCATCGGATTTGGAGGGTTTGGAGGCCGTGGTTCAAGGCTACGTGGACAGGTTTTCACAGCTGCCGGGAGACGCGAATTCCGATGGATACGTGGATGCCGACTCCGACGTGTGGGCCGACCTGGAGAGGGAAGGCTTGGTACGCTCGTCCAAAAGGAGTCCGTATGGAGCCGGGTATCTTTTCGGCGCAGACACCACCTCCAACCCCGTCCCCCACAGAAACGGAAACTACATCCGGATCAGCCTTCCGCCTTACGCGGCGGAAAGAATAGATCGGCAGCTGGATGACGGAGTGAACAACACCGGCCGCGTAACCTCGGATTCCGATTACAGCGGCAGGGCAAGAATCCACCTGTACTACTTCATGGACTAAGACGGACTTGTCGACCGTAGCGGCACACGGCGCGCTCGATCGCTGCTCATCCCAGAACATCAGCCAGAGGATTATCCACAGCCAGAATGTCAGGAGGGGTGCGGGAACACCCGAGCTGCTCGAAGGACAAAGCCGGAAGGGAAATTCATAGCCCTTCCTCCGCATTCCGGAAAAACGGCGATTCACCTGGAATTCCCGCGATTTCCGCCGATATATACAAAGAGGGGGGATGCCCTTTGGAACAGAAGGGGGCAGGCACGACATCAAGAAACCACCACCGAAAAGCACTCGCCGGCTTAAGCTCCCCGGTTTTCTTTTTAAGAGAGTCTGCGCACGCGCGCGGCGTATATCCGGCTTGAATGGAGAGCTATGGGCACCATAAAGAAGATGCTGCTGATATTCGTGGTCAACACCCTGGTGATGCTGGTTTCGTGGGCCGCCTTGAGCTTGGCTCTATTGGGCGTGAGAGCCTGGATGGGCCTACAGTCACCGCTGGTCACGTTATTCTC
Source organism: uncultured Ignavibacteria bacterium (assembly GCA_964588675.1). Lineage (GTDB taxonomy): Bacteria > Zixibacteria > MSB-5A5 > MSB-5A5 > SM1-73 > SM23-73-3. The sequence goes on along the minus strand of CAZPRG010000107.1, from coordinate 670 downwards.
GATCAATTCGTACGTGATAGTCATGTTCTGTTATGCTTTCTATCTGATCTTCGATCTGGGTGAATACTTGAGTACGGAGACTCTGACAAAACGTGAAAGCTCAAACGCTGCATAATCTGACTGAAGGAACGCCCCGATTCGGCGAGTTTCTGCGTCTGATTTTCGTCCGGACGATCAGGGTGGTGTCGTTGTGCCTGGTCCTCACCCTGGTGGTGCATCTCTTTTGGCAAGGGATGTTCACACTAGGTGCCTTTCTGGCCGGAGCGGCCTGCGGTTTGGCGGCTTTTCTTATATGGATTCGTCTCAAGCTTCAGGCCAGCGGTCAAACCAGACACGAGGGCCCGGCTGCGGCCGACCAGAAGGATAGTCTGGCGGGTCCGGCGGAAATCCGTCCGAAGGCCTCCGTCTCCGAGTGAACTTCAAACAAGCTTCCCCGTCAACTCCTGAACTTCTTCTCAAGCAGCTAATGTTATGGGAAGGAACCCGGCTTCTTCGTTTCCTTCGGGGATCCGGCTCTGATTCATCCGGATCCGAACGGACGCAGCCGATAGTATTCGGTCTCCTGCAGGGAGTGATGCGGTCTTCTGCACAGGCACCTATTTCACTGCGCCCATCGAGTTATACAGCGGGAAGAAGGTGGAAAGAAGAATGACGGCGGAGATGCCGCCAA
>CAZPRG010000106.1:0-8969 GCA_964588675.1 uncultured Ignavibacteria bacterium | reverse complement strand
GAACCGCCACCACCGGCCCGGATGAAATGAACCTCACCAATTTGTCGAAGAAATGTTTTCCCTTATGAATTTTGTAGAACTCCTTGCTTTTGGCGACCGAGAGCCGCTTCATTCTCAGGTCGACGATCTTAAAACCCGCATCCTCGGTTCTTCTTATGATCTCGCCTACAAGGTTCTTGCGCACCGCATCGGGCTTGATCACCAGGAGGGTTTTCTCTGGGCGGGTTGGGGTCACGGCAGAAACTTGGGAAACCTGTAATGCTCGATGGATGCCACCCTTGGGAATTCCGCTTTGCTCCCTTTAGGCCGGGGACATCCTCTTTTTGGCGTGCGTTTTCCTGTGTAGCAGTCCGTATCCGATCTCCACTGCCTTGAGGTTCCGATCCTCGGTTCCCAAAGGCGCGCGCCTCTTGACCGCTGCCAGCAGGGCCTGCTTGGAGACCACCTTGGTCAGGGCGGCGATGGCTCCCAGGGCCATGATGTTGGCCACCATGGGGGTGCCCACCTCGTCCCGGGCCAGCTCGGTGAAGGGATAACCGTGCACCTCGTGGTTGGGAAGCTGCTCCACCAATCCCGAATCGACCACCAGCACCCCATCCTCCTTCAGCGAGGGGAAGTAGGTATCGCACGCCTCCTGGGTCAAGGCTAAAAGCAAATCCAGCTTCATCGGCTTGGGATAGTAGATCTCGTCCCGGCTGACCACCAGATCGGATCTGCTGGCGCCTCCCCGGGCTTCCGGACCGTAACTTTGGGTCTGGCAGACGTTCTTGTCCTCTTCAACTCCCATGGCCTCGGCCAGCACGGTCCCGGCGAAGATCATTCCCTGTCCCCCGGAGCCGGAAAGCCTTATCTCGTATCTGCCGTTCTCCTCGGCGCCGATCTTTTTGGCACGGTGCTGCCTTCTGTGCGCACCGGAATGGTGATTGCTTGCCATGTTAAGCTTCTTCCTGGGCCTGGGCGATTACCTTGTCATACTCTTCGCAGTACTCCGGAAAGTCTATGTCCCACAGCACGCCGGTTAAGAACTTGTCCCGCAGCTTCTCCGGCGGCACCCTTCCGGCTGCGCTGATGGGGATGGCGTGATCCCTTTGCCATTTCAGCATCTCTATGGCCCCGCCCTCCCGGTTCAACCTGCCGTAGAGGGTGTGGCAGTTGCTGATGACCTCCACTAACGAGAATCCCTTCTTTTTGATGCCCTCTTCCACCAGCTTTTTCAACTGCACTACATGATAGACCGTGCCCCGGGCCACAAAAGGCGCGCCTGCGGCGATGGCCAGCTTGGAGATGTCGAAACCCCTTTCCCGATTTCCGTAAGGGGCGGTGGTGCCGTACTTCATGAAGGGGGTGGTGGGAGCCACCTGACCTCCGGTCATTCCGTAGGTGGAGTTGTTGATCAGTATGGTGGTAAGGTCGATGTTGCGCCGGCAGGCGTGGATGAAGTGATTGCCCCCGATGGCCAGGGCGTCGCCGTCGCCGGTGATTATTATCACCTTCAGATTTGGCTTGGCCAGTTTCACCCCCGTGGCGAAAGCCAGGGGCCGGCCGTGAGTGGTGTGAAGCGTGTTGAAGTCCACGTATACCGGCATGCGGCTGGAGCAGCCGATGCCGGATATCATGACCACCTCATCCTTGGACAGCTGGAGGGCATCTATGGCCCGGATGATGGCGCCCATCACGACGCCGATGCCGCATCCCGCACACCACACGTTGGGAAACTGCTTTTTGGTCCTCAGATACTTATGCGTTACTTCGGATATCAGGGCCACTTTTACTTCTCCTCCCTGATCTTGCGGAATATCTCGTCCGGGGTGATCAACTCCGAATCGTATCGAAACAAACCCCGCACCCGACTTTTCCCGCAGCTGACCCTTTCCACCTCTCGGATCAACTGCCCCTGGTTCAGCTCGGCCACCACTATTAAGTCCAATTGCTCCATCAGGTGTTCCAGATAAACGTCGGGAAAGGGCCAAATGGTCAAAGGCTGGATCAGTCCCACCCGGATTCTCTTCTCCCGCGCCATGCGCACCGCCTGCCTGGCGGCCCGGGCTACGATTCCATAGGCGAACACAGCGATGTGGGCATCCTCCATGAATTCTTCCCGGATCTCCACTATGTCGTTCAAGTTATGGGTGATTTTGTATCGCAACTTTTCCAGCTTCTCCTTGATGACCGCCGGTCGGGAGGTGGGAAAGCCGTCCGGGTTATGGGTCAGGCCGGTGATGTTGTACCGGTATCCCTCTCCGAAGCTGGCCATGGGCGAGACGAAATGGGGGTTTACCTCGAAATGCTGATACCATCCCGGGTGCACTGTGGGTTTCATCCGGTTGACCACCCGAATCTCATCCGGGTCGGGGAAGCGGACGATTTCCCGCATATGCCCTATTACTTCGTCCATCAAGACTATCACCGGTGTGCGGTATTTCTCGGAAAGATTGAAGGCCCTTATGGTGAAAAGAAAACACTCCTCCACCGAAGACGGGGCCACCGCTATGGCCTGATAGTCGCCATGGGTTCCCCAGCGGGCCTGCATGGTGTCGGCCTGGGCCACCTTGGTGGGAAGTCCGGTGGAGGGACCTCCTCTCTGAACGTCCACGATCACGCAGGGCACCTCGGCCATGTAGGCATAGCCTATGTGTTCCTGCATCAGGGAGAATCCCGGCCCGCTGGTGGCGGTCATGGATTTGACTCCCGCCACCGACGCCCCGATCACCGCCGCCAAGCTGGCGATCTCGTCCTCCATCTGGATGAACTTGCCCCCTACCCGGGGCAGCTCCCGGGCCAAGACCTCGGCTATCTCGGTGGAAGGGGTGATGGGATAGCCGCCGAAAAACCGGCAGCCGGCTGCCATGGCTCCTTCGGCGCAGGCTCGATTGCCCAGCACCAGCCTTTCCTTCTTTTCGACCACCGGCTTGACCATGATAAAGCTCCTTCAAGAAGCCTAAGACTTGGCTTCTTTCTTCTCCCGAGGCCTGACCGCGATGGCAAAGTCGGGACACCGAAGCTCACACATCCCGCACTGGGTGCACTTCTCGGGATAGGTCAGCACGGGGAAACCGTCTTTGTCCGAGGTCAAGGCGCTGGTGGGGCAAAAAGCCACGCAGATGCCGCATCTCTTGCACCAAGCCTCGAAGACGTGAACCTTTTCTTCCGTCGTCTCTTTGCCGACAGGAGCTTTACTGTTGGTGGCTGGTTCCGGCAACTCGAACCTCTGCGGTAATCAAATTAGCGCTTGACTTTGCGAGTATATATATTATGCTAAATACGAACAAAGTCAAGGTTTTTGGCAGAACATTGTGATCTTTTTCACTATCGTTTGATGTCCACGAAATCCATCAATTACCGGTTCAAAGAGAAACTGCGTTCCACCCTGGGCGGGGAGGCTTACAGCTTTTGCTACCAGTGCGGCGCCTGCGTGGGTGACTGTCCCGCGGCCATGTATTCCGCCGATTTCAACCCCCGGGAGATACTACTGCAAGCTCTTTTGGGCGACGAGGAGGGCTTAACCGGAGAGAACTCCCCCATCTGGAACTGCACCAACTGCTACACCTGCTACGAGCGATGTCCCCAAGCGGTGAGGCCGGTGGAGGTGATCATCGCCTTAAAGAACATCTGCTACCAGAAGGCCACGGCAGCGGCCGAGGTCCAGCAGATCGTGAAGAGCGTGCGCGCCTCCGGCAGAACGGTGACCATCACCTCCCTGTCGGACAGGCGAAGAAAAGAGCTGGGGTTGAAAGAAGTGAAGATGGTGCCCATAGAGGAGCTACAGAAGCTCTTCGAGCCGTGAGCCGAAACGGTGGCTGTCTGGTTAAACTCTCCAGCAGATGAGGTTGTGGTTTAAGGAGATACGATGAAATACGCTCCCTTCTTCGGATGCATGATCACCGTCAAATACCCCCAGATGGAGGCGGCCGTCAGAAAAACGGCCAAAAACCTGGGGATGGAGTTGGTGGATCTGGAGGGATTCTCCTGCTGTCCCGATCCCATCTACTTCAAGGCCACGGACAAGCTCACCTGGCTTACCCTGGCTGCCCGCAACATCACCATCGCCGAGGAAGCCGGGTTGGACCTGGTGACCATGTGCTCGGGCTGCACGGCCACGTTGTCTGAAGCCAACTATCATCTCTCCCACCAGCCAGAGGTCCGTGAGAAGGTCAACCAAAGACTCAAGCGAATAGGAAGAGAGTACAAGGGAACCATCTCGGTGCGGCACATAGTCACGGTTCTTCGCGACGATGTGGGTATCGACCGGGTGAGGGAATCGGTAGTCAGACCTTTGAACGGACTGAAAGTGGGAATTCATTACGGCTGTCACCTCCTGAAACCCTCAGAGATCATGCGGGTGGACGACCCGGACTATCCCACCATACTGGAGAAGCTTTTTGCCGCCATCGGCGCCCAGGTGGTTCACCACGAAAAGCAGGCGCTGTGCTGCGGCAAGGCTTGCATGAGCGAGGACATTCCGGAGAAGATGACCCACGACGTTTTGAGCTCTCTGAAGAAGTCCGGGGCGGACGTAATGGGTTTGATCTGCCCCACCTGCTTCGACGAGTTCGACTTAGGACAGATAAAGCTCTCCCGCAAGCTGAACGAGGACCTGACCATCCCCATCATGTACTACTTCCAGCTTCTGGGGTTAGCACAAGGGCTTTCTCCCCAAGAGGTAGGGCTGCACATGCACAAGACCAAAACCGACGAGGTGGTCAAGAAACTGGTGGGCGTGAGCTGATCCACATCGATCCTTTACCGAATCTCAGCAGCCGACGGAACCGGGGGAATTCTGCGACGATCACAAGAGAACGAATCCGACAGTCTTAAGCAGGCGAATCCCATTCCATTCCCAGCAGGGGGAATCACATAATGACGCGAATCCTTAAAACAGCAGGATTTTCGGCCATGGCATTGCTGGTTTTGCTCACGGCGTGCAGCAAGAAGAAAACCACCCAGCCGGAATCTGCCAAGTACAAGTGGACCGTCTTGGGCTACTTCGACGGCAACAACTACCGGGACCAGGCTCACGACGGATATTCCTACGTGATCAAAGACGTGCAGGAATTGGAGCAGACCGGCTCCACCGACCGGGTGCAGGTGGCGGTCATGGTGGGCTCGATCAAAACCGGCGGGAACTGTAGATACTATCATCTGGAGAAACACGAGGACGAAGCTCAGGATAGTATCAGCTCGCCCGTGCTGCAGAATCTGGGCAAGAAGGACATGTCCGATTATACCACCCTGAGGGACTTTGTCGGTTATGGAGTGCAGAATTATCCTGCAGACCGCTATATGTTGATCATCGGCGACCACGGCAACGGCTGGCGGGGAACCTGCTCGGACAGCATAAACGGCGGCGGGTCCTGGATGAGTCTTCCCGATCTTGAGTCTGCTCTTCTGGGATACAAGTTCGACATACTCTGGCTGTACTCGCCCACCATGGCCACCGCCGAGGTGGCCCATCAGGTGAGAGAGCAGTCCGACTATCTGGTGGCTTCTCAATTCGGAATCTATCCGGACAACATCACCGGGTCATCCCACTGGCTGGCGGACCTAGTGGCCAGCCCAAACTTGAATACCAGGGTCTTCGCCCAGAATGTAGTTGAGGGCGTCCAGGCCGCTGTGGACTCGATATCGCCCAACAAAGTCTTTCACGTGGCATTGATCCAACTATCGAAGATCGACCAACTGGCCGAGGATTTGTCGGTTCTGGCCAAGGATTTGGTCGATTCGACCGGATCGCACTGGACCGAGGTGTGGGATGCCTGGGAGCCGGCGCAAGGGGTTAAGTTCACCTATGCCGAGTACGTGGATCTGCGCGAATTTGCCCGACAGATACAGACCAGGCCCAGCCTAAGCTCCGTCATAAAGAACGATGCGGCGGCGGTCGAAGCTGCGGTGGATGATGCCGTGCTGGCACAACTGCAGTATCCCACATTCCAGGGAACCACCGGCGGCCTTTCGATCTGTCTTCCCTGGAGCCGCGACGATTTCGACTCTTTGGATTACGTCGCTTTGGATTTGGGCGCAACCGAGTGGCCCGCTTTCATGTCTGCTTTCACTCAGAGTTTCTCCGAAAACTACGCCGGCACGCTGGATGTGAGAAGCAACGTCCAGGGGGCAAGGATATTTGTGGATGGCATAGACACCGGACAGAGCACCAATGCCTTAGTTGAGGTGCTTCCCGGAAACCGCGAAGTGCACCTGGAAAAGGCGGGATACTGCCAGTCGGGACCAGACCCCCGAGGAGTGCCAGTCTCTGTCCGGCAGACGGTCGTGGTGAGCATTACCCTTGTGCCCTGCCGTTAGCTTCAATCATCGCAGTCGTGTAAGGATGCCTTGGCAAGACATACAGTTTCCGGCCTTTCCGCCTAACTGCCGTAAACAAACTGTATAAAGTCGGAATTTCGCTTGACAATTGCCTCACTCTTCCCCATATTCCTTTCGAGAATCGTCGCCAGCATGTTGAGAATTCATTGAGCGGAGCCTAAAACCCTTCGGCAAGAAGAATCGTTTCGGTTCCTTTTTTGTCCGGTTTGGGGGCATAGACTCGACTTCGCGATTTTTCCTGACAAACTGGTTTCTTCCGGGAGGAACGATGAAGAGGACTGTCTGTTGCGCCATTGCGATTTGTTTGTTGTCTTTGTTTTCAGCAAATGCTTTCGGTTACCTGGGGAAGTCCATTCGCATCATGAGCATAGGGAACTATCTGGCGGGGGTGGTGAGGGACCAGGACACCGACATATATCGAAATCCGGCATATCTGTCGTTTGTAGATAAAGTTCGGGTGTTCGGTCAGTACAATCTGTATGGTCACACGGAATTGCAAATCGCCCCAGCTTTCACCAACAAGGGAACCGGCTTGTTGGGCTTGGCCCTCCCCACCACCGGTTACGGGAATTTGGCTTTGGTGTGCGAACTGAAACCGTCCACCAGCAAGAACAAGTCGGGCTATACGATCCGGACAGATGGCGTCGATGATTACAGCGTTAGATCCGACTCCAAACAGAACTCTCAGAAAAAGTCAATCGAGGGTTTCAAGGTGGTATACGGTGTGAGGCTTTCTCCATCTGTCCGAGTAGGCGCGGACCTCTCGTATTTCAGGAACTATAACCGTCTTGAATCGCAAAGCACATCGACCTTCACTGTGAGAGCACTTGACTCCGAAGACATCACATACTACGACGAGCAGTTGGAAACCCAGAATTCTGACGATTCCCCGGATGCACAACGAGTAAGTGCGGGTATGGTTCTGAACCCTTGGTCCAAGACCACTCTCGATCTCGCGCTATACTATGAGAATTTGAGTTATACCAAGACCGCCTCGTCAAGAGACGATTTCTACACAGAGGACCTGCTGACGGATACGGCCACGACAGTTCACCTTCATCATACTGCTTCGTCCGGCCCTACCAAGAATTGGGCAGGGGGCCTCGATCTCAATCTGAGGCGCCAGTTCCCACAGTCGACGAGTCTGGTACTCCTGCTTGGCCTGAGATACGGCGAAAGCGATTTCTCCTGGTCTGAACACGAAAAAGATACTTCCTATTACTCCTGGAAGGATAACCACAGTTGGATTGGTCACAGTGCATCCGTTGCATACGATGATAAGGCTTTTTCCCTCACTCTGGGAATGGGCGTGGAGAAGGACTTCTCCACGTCAATCAAAGTGGCTACGGCATGCAGAGGATACTGGGTTCGCGAGAAACTGGATCGGCATCGACAGGATTGTTCCTGGACCATTTGGGCCATCGACGATTCGGTGGCCCATAAGAAGACTTCCTCCGAGGCCAGTCAAACCAAGAAAACCGCCAACTCTTACGAGCTGGCTTTTCCCATCGGGGCGGAGATCGTTCTGCATAAGATGGTCAAGGTTAGGTTGGGCGGAGCATTCGTCATAGCCAGAGACGAGACCGAAACCGGTTACTCGACCTCGTCGAACGGTTACTACAGCCAAGGCGCAGGGTTTTCGTACGACGATAGAATATTCCTTGACGCAGACATTAGAAACGAGACAGACCGTCTGGGCAACTGGATGGTGAAAGTGGAATACAGGTTCTGATCCGGCCGATCCAAGCAAGCTTCAGGCGTCTCCACATCCGGTGCACGGGCTCAGTTCTTTGGTTTGATGTTCAGATTCAGGTTCTCCTGAGGAAGATGAAATGAGAAGGAGTATGCTGGGGCTTGTTTACGTGGTTGCAGTCTTGGGTACATGCTTCTGTCTGTCGATAGCAGGATGTGAAAAGAAATCACTCAGGGGTGACAAGGTGGGCGCAGTGGAGGGGTTCGTCAAGGACTCTCTTAATCTGGCGCCTATCGTAGGAGCCGATGTGTTCTTGGATGACGTTCCTTGTCCAAAAACCGATTCCACGGGATACTACAAGGCGGTTACCTTTCTTGGGGATGAAAGAGTATCAGAAGTGACAATAGAGGCACAAGGATACAAGACACAAGACAAAACCGTAGTGCTCAAACTAAATCAAACGCAAAGACTTGATTTTCTCCTGGTAAAAGAGTGAAAGTTGGGAGGACTTCGCTAAGATAGCATGGAAGTGACGGGAACGTTGAAGCATCAACCGTCTATTGGGTCGTCCCGCACCGTCCGGAAAGAGCAGACCCACCTCCCTTTCTACAACCCTTCTTCTGCTGACAAGGCTTAGAGACAAGTGCCAAAAACCTCTTTTTGAATCCCACAGCAGTCTGTATATTGACAAAGTCCTGATGAAGAGAGATGCTTACCCCAAAGACACTGGCGACTCGAAGCCAAGCCACCGAATCGTCGCCCTCTACACCAACATCGGCAGAGGGCATCCCAGCTACCTGGATAGTCTTCTTTCTCTTCTCAAGCAAAAATACCCCGATCTTGTCACCACCACGGTTTTCGACGAAAGCAAAGGTCTTTCTCTTCTCGGCTGGAAATTCGTTGCCTGGCTTTACGGCATCAGCGGAAAGGGCGGCGTTCAAACCAGATTCTATAACTT
>CAZPRG010000105.1:0-8970 GCA_964588675.1 uncultured Ignavibacteria bacterium | reverse complement strand
CCAAATTGATGGTGGTAAAACTCGTCCCTTCCGAGATGCTCTGATCAGGTATGTCAGAAACCACAGGCGACTGATTCTCGACTCCGGCAGGAGCCAGGGAAGCAGCGACGATCGCCTGACGATTAGGACTTGAATGGGTTGCACTGGCAGTAGAGGTCCCGTCGGCGGTTTCTTGCTTGTCTGCTGCAGAGTTGGTGGCCGAGACGATGCTTTGGTCATACCCTTCTATCCATCCGTTGTTCCAAGTGTAGGAGCCAACGTTACCGCACGTGGCGGTAGCCAGACTCAGTCCATCAGCGACAACATCTACGGTCGTGGTTATGGGATTCGGCGAGGAGCCGTCCACGGTGGCACTAGAAGAGTCCTCCACCGGATTGTTTTGATCGACATTCTGGTAGGTCGCTGCACCATAATAAGATTCAGCTGGCGTTCCACCAGTCCAGGTTACGGAGAATGAATTGCCGGATGCCGCATCTATTCCCGCCTCGTCAAGATACCAGAGTTCGGCGAGACCAACGTACCCGCCTGTCGATTGCACCTGTTCGCTTATGATTAGCGTCATAGGCTGTCCCCCGTATGTGACCGAGGCAGCACCCCCTCCCAGATCGACAGAGTTCTCATAGCCAAGAGCAAAGACAAGCAAGCGGTTATCGCCCGCTCCAACCACGTGGGTGAGACCAGTAGACCAAGAACCAACACGGGAAACATTGAGCGGGGGAACTTGAACTGTCACTGCGTAACCCGGCGAGGCTTCGCCATTATCATTTGTCACAAAAAGATATAGAGTACCTTGCGTCAGACCACCCAACACGATGTCAATGTTAATCAAAGTATCAGACCAGCTATTGATGGTCTGTGACACTCTCGTGGCTGTGGCGTAATCTGGATCATCGCCCAATTCTACCTTTCCCGTTCCTTGTGCACTACCAAAAAGAACCCCCTCTACGTCAATATCCGTCTCATTGGGAAGAAAGTTCTCATCCTCAGCATTGGTGATTCTTATGGCAGGAAGTCCACTCGGTGTCATGCTCCAGACAATCAAATCACCATACTGAAAATGATGCGCTGTGGAATAGGAAGACTCTCCAGAAACCTGTAGCACATACGTTTTTTGGGCGGAAATCTCCTCCGCCCCGAAGACCGATAACATAGCTCTATCTACATTGATGTCTTTTGAATCATCTGAGATGAAATCAGAGAAGAAAGTGTCATCCGTGGAGTTCTCCAGCCTGACCACGACACTTCTGGCGTTCTGCCCCTGATTGCTCCACGTATTTCCGATTACCACCACATACTCCTGCTGATTCGGAGTATATGAATGGGTTATGAAATCGTCGTATGTTGGATAATTGGCTGTGGTCGTGATATCCGAATCCTCACTGGTCGATACCATCTGGTCGAAGGAATTGACTCTTAATATTATAATCCGTCCTCTTCTGAAGGATTTTGACGCACTTCCTTGAGCAGGTCCAACTTCTATTCCAAAGGTGTTATTTCCAGAATTCAGACTGTGAACACGGGCATAGGAAAAAGAACGGCTGGCATTGTTCGTCTCCCATTCCTTTCCCATGGCAGCTTTTTGTATTGCTCCTCCAATAATGGAACGAAAGGCTTCTCCGTCGCTAGTGGAACCAGTCGGAAGCCACCCTTCGGCACTCATCAACACCAGGTAGTCTCCCGTCTCCGGGAGGCCTTTGGTCGTTGTCAGCAAATCGACCCAGGAGCTCGTGGCTGTTTGCTCGGCAGCGTCACCGTTCTGCTGTGAATACCAGTAATCCGAATTCTCGGTCAAGTCCTCAAGAGGAATCGCAATGAGAGATTTGCCTTTGACGTAGCAGGTCCCGGAAAATCTCGTGAATTTGATCCTTAATTCAGAACTGCCGTCACCTGTTAGAATGTAGAAACCGTGCAGAGATCCGTCACGCATGGCCTCTGGGCTTCCAGAACTTGAACCCTCATCACTTCCCCTGGCTACCACAGTGGAGCCGTACACAACTCTAACACCCACTTCATCCGATGTTCCAGCACCCCCATAGGCAGCCGAGTAGAGGATCAGATACTTCTTGCCGTTTTCAAGCTGACCAGCGGGGATATAGGTATCCGTATTCGCACCGTCGGTTGTGCTGCTTTCTTGAGTGTTAGAAAAGGAGACGATAGGGGTTATGGCGAACGCCTGCCCAGCTGCTAAGAGACAAAGGAGAATAGCCCCGACAAATGGAACCCATAGGTTAAAACCAGTCGTTCTTCGCTCCGATTCAGGGGACATCATTTTTATTGACCTCGTGAGAAACGTTTTTTTGTGGAGGTTTTTTCCCATGCGCCTTTTGCTGTATCTCAACAAAACTTGGCCAGCTTATCGGTGGATGAAACCTCATAGGAAAAGCGTGCCTGCGAACGTCTGCCTGCATATCGGTCTTCACTTCAATCCTGGCCCGGCTCACCCGATAACCAAGCCATTCAAGTCGAACCAAACCCCCTCCTGACAAAGAAAGCTGATATCGTGGCTTCTGGCTCCCGAAGAACCACGACGATGCGATCCTCTGTGCCGTCAAAAACCAGCCTTGGCTCAGTCTTACATGAGGGATTCAGCTTAGCTCCCTCCTCGTTTTCCGCTTGCCGCCATCCTCTGCGTGCCGCAGAGATACCAATCGCCCGAAAGCCGTCGTGACACGGCTTTCCGACTGAAAAACCCCTTTTTCGGTTTCCTTCCTCGCCTTTCTGCCACCTTGGATCTTCCTATAAAACAGCCCTGTCTCAGCATGCCCTAAGTTACTGAATCGACACAAATTGCCGTCCCATTAGAAAAGCAGGCAGCCAAACAGCCCAAAGCCCCGGCTATTTCATCAATACCATCTTCTTGGTGTCCTCGTAATCTCCCGAACGCAGCTTGTAGAAGTAGATTCCCGAGGCCACCTGACTTCCGTGGTTGTCTTTTCCGTCCCAAATGATCTCGTGGGTCCCCGCTGCCATAGGTTCATCCACCAGGGTCCTCACCATCTGACCAAGCACATTGTAAACCCTAAGGGTAGTGGGCAGATAGCCTCCGCCGGACTGCACCGGAAGCGAGAACCTTATGGTGGTGGATGGATTAAAAGGATTGGGGTAGTTCTGGTCCAATTCAAAGGCCACCGGGATCGACGGCGCTCCGTCGCCCACCGGTATTAAAGCGGCCTTCTCGTCGGCCAACACCACCTGTTTTAGCTGTATATTCAAGTCTTCGGAGGCGTAAGGGCTGAGGATCGCCGGCAGCGAGATGATGCTCCCCTCTCCCGCCGGTATGGGTCGGTTGGAAAGGTTGTACATCAGCAAGTTCAGCTTGCCGTTGCCGTCGTCCCGATACTCTACCAGAAAATGATCCGATCTCTCGGCCAACCTCGGCACCTGGAAGGTCACCTGGGCCGGATCGTACTCGATCTGCAGCTGAGCCCCGGCCACCGGAACCTCCAGATCGGCCAGCACCTCCACCTGATCCGAGCTTCCCGCCAGTAGATCTTCGTAATCCAGCTTCAGGTAAGCCATGGGACCGGGATACATGGACGGGGAGGGACCCATCCACCTGCCCAAGATCATGTCGATCATGGCCACCAGGTCGGCCACGTTGATCAGACCGTCTTGGTTGGCGTCGGCCGTCTGCTCTTGTCTGGTCCCGAAGGCGATTTCTCCCAGTATGTAGTGCACGATGGAAACGATGTCTCCCACGTCCACGGCTAGATCCAGGTTGCAGTCCCCGAACATGTCCACCCAGAAGGTACCGTTCACCATGCCCAGAGGGTAAGATGGGTAGCCCGGATTGATCGCCTCTCTGGCGTTTTCTATCTTCAACTCTACTGGCCCGGGCGGAGCGCCTGGAAGCACCCGGAAGGCCGGATACACCATGGTGTCCAATCCCACCGGGATGGTCTGTCCGGAAAGCCCGAAGACCAGGACCGTGGCTTTGCCCACGCTATCCCCAAGATTGGTGTACATGGAGAATCCGCTTATGGCGTCCGTGGCTGCAATGGAGTCCACAGCCAGTTTGCTTGCATCCCAGCGGAAGGTGAACTGGAATCCATATATGGGCACCGAATTGGTGATCATGAAGGGAGTAAGCCTGTCTTTGCTTCCGGGGACTCCTCCCTGCAAGGTGGAGGCCATCAATAGGTCCTGCTCGGTTTCGAGCACGTGAATGGTTATGGTCTTCGTGGTCAGACAGCCTTGATCATCCACGGCCCTAAAGGTCAGATATCTTGTGGCGGGCGCTTCATCGAATCCGGGTGTATACTCGAAGGTCTGGGTCACCGATCCCTCACCGATCTTGGTATCGAAACTATAGTTCAAGCCTCCCGGATCCAGCGGATCCAGAGAAAGGGTGATGGAATCTCCATCTTCGTCCGTGGCCCGCACGTCGAATCGAAGCGTGGCCCCTTCATTGGCGTCAAAAGAAGACACAGTGGGAAGTGCGAAAACCGGGCAATTGTTGGAAGGCTGTGTGCCGGGCATGACGGTGAACTGCCCGTTTCGGGTCATGGGTACCATGAACGACCCTGAGGTATCGCTGAAGTTGTTCGCCGGGTAAGGCTCATCCGGCAGATTCCAATACTGATCGAATCGTATGGTCGTCACAGCCTCTTCCGGGGCATAAGGTCTTACGAAGAACTTGAATCGCACGATCGGCCCGGAGCCGGTGGGAATGAGATCAATGGGTGGCGTAGCGAACAGATCCAGCAATGCCGTGAACCGCAGAGGCACCAGATGCCCATCAGGAAGGGAATTCGCCACCAAGTACCACTGCTCGCTGCTATAACCGGCCGCCCGTCCCGCGAATTGGTATTCGAACTGCCAGGTGGTCTCGGGAAACTCGCCGCTATTGTCTATACTCATGACCGCGCTTGGGTAGACTATCGAGGTGTCGTAAACCAGCTTCATCTGCCACCCCAGCAACGGCTTGGTGTGGTTGGCCATGTTGATGGTCAGCCAGAAGGTCTCTCCGGGGCCGGCGGTGTCGTTCACCACGATCAACGTGTCGTTCTTCAAGCTCTCGTCTTGCGCCTCCTTGAAATCGTAGACCGAGGCCACGGCTTCGTCTGATCGCAGGTCCAGTTGGCCGGTAAGACCTCCCACATGCCAGCCAACGCCCAGAATTGATCCCAGCCAGAGCACGAACAGAATGCCCAAGGCGCAACCCAGCAGAGACCTCGATAATCGTCCGGTGATTTCTTTCTTCATGACACTCTATCCTCCCCCATATAGTTTCCTGCCGATTCTGCAATTGTAACTTCATTCTCAGTCGATGGGTCCACCTGGAATCCAGAAGCAAACTCTATGCCCAGGTTAGACTTGCTAAGGACTGTATCGAAAAGCATTGCCAGCCTTTCTGTTTGCTTAATGTAGAAACGATTGTTGGGCCTGCCGAGAACCGCTTGGCTTTGGCATCCCGTCCGTCTATCAGCCCAACGTCACATTTTAGCAATCTCCGTCACACAGTGCGCAGGCAGGTGCAACCGGTTGGGATTCCCTGCACCCATGTGAAACGATTTTCAGCTCACTTCAATAACAGCATCCTTTTGCTGTCCGAATAGTCCAGAACATTCAATCTATAGAAATAGACTCCGCTGGCCACGTCATCGCCCTGCTCGTTCTTGCCATCCCACATCACCCGGTATTCGCCCGGCGCCTTCTCCTCATCCACCAGCGTCTTCACCAGCTGGCCCGCCACGTTGTAAATCCTAAGACTCACCCGGGCGGCGGTTTCGGTTCCCACGTAGTAGCTTATGCTGGTGCTGGGGTTGAACGGGTTGGGATAGTTCTGGTCAAGCGCAAAGCGCGTCGGCAGCGAGCCTTGATCGTATTCCGATTTAGCTCTCACCAACTCCCCCTGGCAATCGGCCAGAGAGACAGCCGCCATCTCGAGATGACCTCTCTTCAGACTGACGAGACGATCCCCCACGGGCAGGGGTTTCGCATCCCGGCCCATGAGCAAAACCCTGAACTCGTCTCCGACCCTCGAAGTATACACATCCACGTCGTCGGCCAGGTCGGCAAGCTCGACGTCCTCGGCGTTCAAGTCCTGGTCTTTGAAAACCAGCAGCGCCCCACCCATAGGCCTCTCAGACTCCAGCCGAATGGAAGTCTGCGAGCCCTGGTCGGTGATCCTTACCAGTGCCGGCTCCTCCGAGCCGTCTCCCTCGTCCTGCGGAACGGTCTGCTGCTCGATGATCTCTTTGATCAACAGCACCAGATCGGTCAGGGTGCCCATCCTGCCGTCCTGATTCACGTCGGAATTGATCAACTGTTGAAGCGTGAGGGTCGCCCTGCCCGACAGATGAGCCGCCAGCCTCACTGCATCCCCCACCTCGTAGGCCATTCCGTTCTGGTTCACGTCTCCCAGCAGGGTGTTTCCCTGCTTCAACAGCACGCCTCCGTTGGTAAGACTGACCTTCTCCTGCCCGATGAATTCTCCCTGGGGGGTAGACAGGGTATTGTCGCTGAAATCGAAGCAATAGAGTTCAAGCGGGATAAGCAGCCCGGCCAGATAGGGGTCGTTGGTGACCTTGAATCTGAGATAGGCGATCACTCCCGAGTCCGGAAGCAGCGGCACGGTATTGACCTGATTGGGGAAATCGGCAAAGCCTACTATCTTCACCCGACGATAAAGACCCGCCGGCTGGTCGTGGTAATAGAAATACTCCCAATTCTGACAGCGGGTGCCCTGCCTGATAACCTCCAGGAAGGTGAATGCGGTCGGATCGTATTGAATCAGAAGTTCCATGCCGCCGATGGCCTCCGAGTTCAGCAGCCTAACCGGCACATCCGCCACGCCGCCCGGCATGGATTCGCCTATCCCCAGGCGTAACCCAAAGGTCGATGGCGGACTCACCGCCACCTCCGTCTCCTCCAGGCAGCTTCCCCCGGAGCCATCCGTGGCTCGAAAAGCCAAAGGCCACTGGCCGGTATCCGCCTCCTGGGGATTCCAGGAGAACATGCCCGATCCGGCGTCGAATTCCGCCCCCGGTGGAAGATTCAGCGCCTCCACCGACACTTCCTCCAGATCCGGGTCGTACTTCTTCACCTGAAACACCAGCTCGTTCCCGGCGGCCACCCGCTCCGGCCCGGGCAAGGTTAATTCCGGATTGCGATTCACGTTGATCACGTTTATCACCACGCGCAGGCGTGTGCTTAAGGCTCCGTCCGAGGCCACGAAGAAAAACACGAAAGGGCTTTGAGCCGATGACCAGGGACCGATGAAATCCGGCTTCCAGAGCAGGCTGGCGTTGCCGTCTCCCTCTTCCCGGAACAAGGCAGTGGAAGGAGGGTTCAGAAGCGAGATGGCAACCGAGTCTCCGTCCGGATCGTCGGCATGAACGTACACCTCGATGGTCTGTCTTTCGTGCACGTAGCAGGTGGTGAACGTTCCGCCTTCCACCGCTCCTGCCTTCTGTCCGAACTCGCCCGTATCCGGTTCCCCTACGAAGCAGGAAGCCATCGGATCGAAAACCGGGGCGCGGTTTTCGCACCACGACGCATCCGCGGCCGCGAAAAGCGTCCACGCCAAGGCCAAAGCATATGTCAGGTACTTCCTAAACAGTCCCTTGCGCATTCTACGCACCCAAACTCTCTTGTTAATATAACCCACAAACACGTTTTTTCCAAGTGAAAAAGTCGCAAAAACTATGCCCGCCAAAAGCTTTTGTTCAGAAAGTGACCAAGCCTCAAAACGGCATGTTTTTGGGCAGTCCGCGGGACCTCCCGGTGGTGGGAGTGCCGCCCGCTGTTCCTTGCGGATCTCTTTCTCTATAATACCCGCTTCCAAGCCTACAGCTCCTTCACACCTTCTACGAAAGACGGCAGGGAATGTCTCACCTCATTGCGACCGACGGGTCCTCTGCCCGCGACCGGCTGCAAAGCTCCGGGACGGCCGCTGTTTGTCGCCGGTCGAGACATCCTGCCCCTTCGGTCTTCTCCCCAGACTCCCCCCGGTCCAGGAAAAAAAACAGCCGTATCTACCATTTGCGGCGGATCGGCTCGACAGAACATCCGTTCTCCTCCTGGCCCTGGGCCAAGATTCGGTTCTCGGTTAAGTTTATTTTTTGGGCCTGCTAAACGCAACCAGATTCTAAAAAATGCGCTTGCGTTACGTTAGCTCTGGTCTCCTCGTTTTCCTCCTTCCTCCAGTTTGGCTCGGTGACGTCCTTGGTTAGAGAGCGAAGGAGGGGAATCCAAGATCCCCTCCTTCGCTTCTAAGAGAGCTTATGATGAAGCTTACTTCATCATAACCATCTTTTCGGTTGCGCTGTTGCCAGCAGCAGTCAGCTTATAGAAGTAGACGCCGCTGGAAACTTCACTACCGGAGTTGTCCTTACCGTCCCAGGTGATCACGTTCAAGCCCTGAGAACCCATACCCTCGTAGCTTCTCACCAGCTGTCCGGCCACGTTGTAAATCCTCATGCTGTAAGAGGCCGCCTCAGGCAGGTTGAAGCTCAGGTTGGTGGAGGGGTTGAACGGATTGGGATAAGCGGCATGCAGTGCAAAGGCAGTCGGGGTCATCCGGGCGGTGATTACCGTCTCCAGAGTCCGGCTGTCGCGATCCACAGCCTGCACGCTCACCAGCTGGGCGCCGGTGTAGCTTACCACTTCGGCATTCTGTATGGTCTGGCCGCTCCTGCTCCACACCAATACCTTGTTGCCATTGGCCACTATCTCCATGTTGTCGGCCAACAAGGTGGTGTTCACAGCACCGTCAAACTCAAACAACAGAGCGCCGATCTCGCTGGCACACTCGGCCGTCACCACACCGTCGGTAACGATCAAACTGGCAATCTCCGAGGAGGGAGCCAGCTTGGGAATCGCAACCGCGTCGTGCAGGATCACCCGAATCAGGTAAACCAGGTCCGACAGGGTCAGAGTCCTGCCGTCGTTGTTCACGTCCGTGGCGCAGATCTGGTAAGTCATGTCATAACGGAACACACTGGTGCCCTCGACGAAGTAGCTGGC
>CAZPRG010000104.1:0-9002 GCA_964588675.1 uncultured Ignavibacteria bacterium | reverse complement strand
GCCCGCGTTGTTAAGCCCTTCTAAGGCCATGCCTCCGGTCAGGGCGC
Source organism: uncultured Ignavibacteria bacterium (assembly GCA_964588675.1). Classification (GTDB taxonomy): domain Bacteria; phylum Zixibacteria; class MSB-5A5; order MSB-5A5; family SM1-73; genus SM23-73-3. The sequence goes on along the minus strand of CAZPRG010000104.1, from coordinate 8,955 downwards.
CATCGCCCACCACGGCGATTACCCAGGACTTATCTCCTCTCACATCGCGCCCGGAGGCCATCCCCAGGGCGGTGGATATGGCGGTGGAAGCGTGACCTACGATAAAATGATCGTGGTCGCTCTCCTGTCGGTTGGGAAACCCGCTTAGGCCTTTATATTTGCGGAGGGTGTCGAATCTCTCCCTGCGGCCGGTGAGAAGCTTGTGAGTATAACATTGATGCCCCACGTCCCAGACGATCTTGTCCCGCGGCGAGTCGAAAACCCGGTGCAGCGCCAGGGTCAATTCCACCACTCCCAGATTCGACGCCAGATGACCTCCGTTTTTGGACACCACGCCGATGATCTCTTCCCGGATCTCATGGGCCAGCTTATCCAGCGCATCCAGGGGCACGCTCTTGAGGTCTTGAGGTGAGTTTACTTGTTCAAGCCAACCGCTCATTTGCCCTTCCTAAAATTCCCGGGAGATCATGAAATCCGCCCAGGACAAAAGCAACTGCTTGTAGTTCGAATCCGGGAGAAACTCTATCTCCCTCACCGCTTCAGATAGGATGTCTTCCGCCATCTTCTTCGTCTCGGAAACTCCACCCAACTCCACCAACAATCGGGCAACCTGCGCTATCTCGTCGGCGTCTGCCTCCGGCCGGCCCAAGGTGCTTTCGATCTTGGCCTTCTGTTGAGCAGATGCGTTCTTGAAGGCATGATAGATCACCGTGGTGCGCTTGCCCTCGCGTATGTCCGATCCCACCGGCTTACCCAGCTGTTTCTCGTCCCCCACCACCCCCAGGATGTCGTCCTGCAGCTGGAAGGCAGTCCCGCACTTACTGGTGAAGTCCGAAAGGCTCTTCACTTTCTCGTCTTTCACATCGGTGGTATCCAGGCCGATCATGGCTCCGGCTTTGGCGGAGTACTCGTACAGCGCGCCGGTCTTCCGCCACAGCATATCCAGAATCTGTTGGGGCGTGAACGAATCTATGGGCTGCCTGGCAAACTGGATGTCCAAAGTCTCGCCGGCCACCAGGGTGTTCAAAACGTACGATTCGAGTATCCTGACCAGCGCCAAAGTCACCTCCGGGCGAACCGTTCCCTTCAGCGAGCAGTCGCAAAGCAGGCTGACCGCCCATCCCTGTTGTACGTCTCCGGTAAGGACGGCGATGTCCCGGCCGTAGTCCTGCGACTGCTTTTGGCTGTAATTCATCTGCTCTCTGGCGATCATGGAAAGCTGGGCGTGCACCGTGTATCCGCCTCTTCTTTTCTGGTCGTTGTCGATTAAATCGTCGTGCACCAGGCTCCAGGTGTGAAACATCTCCACCGCGGCCGCTGCCGGGATGGCCGCCTTCTCGTCGCCGCCCACCGCTCCGCAGGAGAGAAGCAGCACCGCCGGGCGCAGGCGTTTGCCCGCCCGATTTACATAACTATATACGGCTTCCCTTAGATGTTGGGGGTGAAACCATTCTCTGAACTCAGCCGAGTTCAAATACGACGTGACCCACTTTTCCCTTTTCTTCAGCTCGGCAAAGAACTCCATCGCCCGAGTGGACATCTTCCTCTCCCGTCACGGGGACGCGTGGTGAGATAATTCAAAGCGCTTTTGAATCCGCTGACGTGCCGGCATCATCCGAAAGCCGAGTTCCAGCCGGACTCCGAGTCAACCTGCCTCATTGCCCCTCCGTGGGCTCAAAAGGCTCGGTTTTGAATTCTCCCTTGACCGTCTTGATCAGCTTCTTGACCTTCCCTTCTGCTTGAGTCAGCTTCTGCATGCAGAATTCGGAGAGCTCGATTCCCTCCTCGAACTTGCCCAAGGCTTCCTCCAGGGATAGCTCCCCTTCTTCCAGCTCCAATACGATCTCCTCCAATCTGGTCAGGGCTTCCTCGAAGCTTCTCTCCTTTTTTTTTGAACCGGCTTTCTTCTGGCTCAAAGACCAATCCTCCGTCTAGTTGGGGTCGGTTAGTTCCACCCGCGATTCGACTCTGCCTTTGTGCAGCTTGAGTTCGATTCGGTCCTCTGCCTTCACCATCCCGGCGTCGGTGAGCGGGATCATCTCCGGCAGCTTCCGGGCCACGCAGTATCCGCGCTCAAGAATCGACGCCGGCGAGAGGACCTTCAGCTTCTCCCGGAACAAGGACAGCCGATCCCGTTTCATCCGGAGCAGATTCTCTCCACCGGTCGCCAACAGCCCGCTGGCCTCGTCCACCTTCTGCGACCTCTGGGTTATGATGTCCAGCGGCCTTCTGAAGCCGTAACTCTCTTTCACCGCAGCCAGTCTCTGTCTGGAGACACTCGTGATGGCCGACAGAGTGGAAGCCAGCTTCCTGATCCCGGCCCGGACATGCTCCAGCAACATCCTACCGTCTTGGACCACCATCTGCCCGGCGGCAGACGGAGTCGGTGCTCGCAGGTCAGCCACGAAATCGGAAATGGTGAAATCGATCTCGTGCCCCACAGCCGAAATCACCGGGATTTGCGAATCGAATATCGCCCTGGCCACCACTTCCTGGTTGAATGCCCATAGATCCTCCAGCGATCCGCCGCCCCTCCCCACTATCATCACGTCGATCTTATTGTACTCATTCAAATCCTTTATGGCCTGCGCTATGTCCTCAGCCGCTCCTTCGCCCTGTACTTTGGCCGGCCGGATCAGGATGTCCACCGACGGGTAACGATCATGGATGATCCGCACCACATCTCGGACCGCCGCCCCGGTGGGCGAGGTTACCACGCCGATGGTCTCGGGGAACCCGGGGATGGGTTTTTTGTGTTCCTCGTCGAACAACCCCTCCTGGAAAAGTCTTTCCTTCAGCTCTCGGAAAGCCATCTCCAGCCTGCCCATGCCGGCAGGCACCAGCTCCGAGATGTCCAGCTGGTACTGACCGTTTTTCTCATAGACCGTGATGTCGCCCCGGGCCATAACCCTCATCCCGTCTTCCGGCTCGAACCGAAGTCGATTTCCTTTGAATCTCCACAGGGTGCACCTTATCTGCGAGTTCTCGTCCTTGAGCGTGAAATAGCGGTGGCCCGAGGAGTGCAGCAGGTAATTGGAGATCTCCCCTTCCACCCAGATCGCGGGAAAGCCCTGCTCTAAAATCCCTTTGATCTCTTTGGTGATCTCCGTTACCGTGTAGATTCTTTCGGACATAAGCTGACCGGACGGCGTGGGCGACACGATCTGATCCTCCGTTCTTCTCCCAACCAACTCCGAGTATGTCGGCTCTCATGCTTATTGAAGAATATATGCTTACGACAACTGCATGTCAAACAATAATAGGCCGAATTGCGGCCTTCATCGCTCCCCGTCTTCTGTTTCCCGATTAGCCTTGAAACGTCCGTCCGGGATTCGATACGAATGTCCGCTCGCCGAACCGGACTTCGATCACATCCGACGCTCCGGAACATCGGTCCGTCCCCCCCCCGGAAAAAGGCATCAGGTGGAAAGGGCAATGACCAATTGCTCGAGAAGACCGCAATCACGACATTCATGTTTGCCGGGAGGTGCGGCGTCGAGATCATAAATGTCGCGCACCTTCTGCAAAAGAGGCGGGATGATCTTCTCGGCCTCAAGTTTCACCTCCAGAACGTGACCGGAGAAACCCATCAGGAAGCCGTCGTCTCTGAGCAGGGAGTCGAGATCATCTTCAGCCAAGTCGGTCTGTGGTTCCATATAGACCAAAGCCAGACCGGAGACCGGCTCGAAGCCCTGCCTGTCTCCTATGAAGGCATAGGCGTTCAGCTGAACCTGGTAAAGCGGAAACAAGCTGTCCTGAGCCTTGGTGAACTTGGAGGTTTTGTAGTCGATGATGAAATGCGAACCGTCGTCCCGCCGGATTATCTCGTCCGGCGCACCGGTCAAAGTGACGTCTGTTTTTGCGTCGGTGACCCTGAACTTGGAGTGGTGTGGGACCTTGACCGGCCCGGCAAGATTGGCTATCTGCCCCAACCACGAGGGCAACTCATTATACCGCGCAAAGTGGGCGCTGGTCACCTTCTTGGTATAGGAATCGATGGAGCTGAATATCCCGGGGAAAATCTGGAAGGGAAGTTTGTTCTGGCAGCGCATCTTAAGCCAGAAACACTTGGGACAGAAGCCGGGCAACGCCAAAACGCCCAGATCCTTGGCCGAGATTCTTATTTGCGTCACGTTTGTCTCCTCTCATCGTTTGAGAAACAAACCTTGTAGGGCTGACTGTGTGGGTCCGGACCGTACTCCCCCGTTGGACCTTATGAGCCCTGTGACTGAGCCAGACTATCCAGCTTGGCCTTCAAGGGATTCAGAGGAAGCAGCCCCACGATCCGGTCCACCGGCTTGCCCTGGCGAAACAACATGACAGTGGGCGTCCCCATTATCCTGTAGGCAGCCGCACTTTCCGGATTTTGCAGCACGTTCAACTTGAAGACATTCACCCGTCCGGCATAATCCGGTCCGATCTCGTCTAAGAGCCCGCTCATCACCTGACAATGGGGGCATTGGGGCGACCAGAATTCCACCGCGGACGGAATCGCGGAACCAAGAACCATCGCCTCGAAAGACCCATCTGTCACCGGAACCGGCTTGCCGGGCTTGGGCGACCCAAAAAACAGATTCTTCAGGAAACCCATGATACTCCCCTCCTGGCTTGATGTTTCTATCATCGAATGCGGAACCCGTTGTGACCGATTCCGCAGGTTGGACGCGAAGGGTCCTAACTCGGTTTGTCCTGTCGAGAGGTGAAGTGATCCAGATATCTTCTGCCTTTGGGAGTCAGCTCGTAATAAGTGTGGTTTCGGTGCTTGATCCACTTGTTGGGAACGACGTTCTTCCGATAACGGATCATCATTCTTTCCACTCTTTTGAGAAGCTTCAGATCCCGCAGCTTCTTGTGGCGCTCGAACACCTGCGCCGGTTCGATTCCCAAAGCGTCGGCCACCACCAGAGAGTAATCCATGCCCATTTCCCGGTGATGTTGGAGGATTCGAAAGTCGAGCTGGTCCAGATGCCCATAATCTTCCTCGGGTCCAGCCGCCTCCTCTCGCAGTATCTCTTCCCAAACCAAGCCGATCAGGCGTTCAGGCTGCACTTTCGATAGATTGGCGCACTCACTCCGGTGCACGACAATCACGTTGTTGTGACTGAAATAGCCTCGGATCGAATCCGGTGGCTGGGGGCGACAGCATGCTGCCGTTTTGTAGCCTTGCTTCAACACGTTCCCTCCCTTCGGCAACAGTCACAACCGCCTGTAACCTTAGGATAGCATAATTCCGTCCGGTGTCAAGTGCATACTCCGTGAACCGGGCGGTGATCCGGCAGCATCCGCCCCCTTGACCTTACCGGCGACCGAATCCCCAGAGTCCCGAGCGACTGTGTGGGAAGATGTCCGAGCCTGCTTCCGACTGCTCAGTGCCGACTCCCTCCTGCTTGCAGCATCCTTTCGACTTTCGCCTTAAACGATTTGGGGGATGAAGCGTATACTTAAATAACTCATTGTTCTCTTATGCGGATTTCTACTCAATGACCATAAGGGATGGAGAAACGGACTTGAGAAGAGGACCTGAGGGAATGGATTCTCCATGCTGGGTCACAGTGGCCGGCTCTCTCCAGCTTTCTCCCACCGGGGATGCCGTATGCTGATGCAGAACCTACAGAAGATGACGGAGTCTCCTCAGGCAGCCGCATGCCTACCTTATTCGGCCCCAGACCTTGGGGCTCAGTCGGGGCAGGCTATGCTCTATGAGTCCAGGTCAGACAGATGCCGTCGCGGCGCTTCATCACCTTGCCATTTGTTTCCTTACCTCAGTCAAGTCCATCCCATGCTGTATAACGACATCAAGCCGATTCCGGGCTGCGGCCCCGCTTCCCGCGAGATTCGTCGCGTCGGAGGCTCAGGTAGATCAACAGAGGCACGGCAGGCGAGAAACCGCGGAAAAGCGCCTGTTTGGGACCGGGTCGGGAGAACCCTTTCTGCTGGTTGCACCGGGGAAGACGTAGAGCTTTCCGCCAGGCTTCCGGGGGTAATCGGCCTTACGGGATCTAAGCCAAAGATAGGGCCTGCGCCCGAAGCGAAGTCCGCCATTCAAACTCCTGTACTGAAGATCCTCCATCCGACCTGCGTGAAAGACCGGAGCCGCGGTGGTGTGTTTGCCGGCCGATCCAGTGGGCCGATGGGACGTGAACCTCAAGACATTCCCGGTCAGCCTGACAGCACTTTTGTGCGCACAACCGCAGCCCGGCAGCGGTCCGGCAATGTGCAGGAGGGTGTTTATTACCTCTCGATTCCCAAGACATCTTTTGAGAATTATTCCGTGAGAACTCTCGAGTTGGCGGGAGCGGCCGAGAAGTGACTAAACCGAAGCGGGTTTCAGAGACGCTGCAGGAATCCAAGGCGCTGCACCGGGTATTGATGGAGCAAGCTTTGGAGGGACTGATCATCGCCCAGGGTGATCCCACACGCATTGTATTGGCGAACAGGGCCATGGCCAACAACACTGGGTACAGCGTGGAGGAGCTGACTTCTTTTACTCCCGAACAGCTGCAAGGCCTCGTGCATCCCGATGACCGAAACATCTTTTTCGAACGTTTCCGTGACCGGCTTAGGGGGAAGAAAGTCCCGGAGAACTATGAGTTCCGGGGTGTCAGGAAAGATGGCCGCCAGATGTGGTTGGCCGTAACCTCAGTGCGCATCACATACAGAGGAAAGCCAGCGGTGCTGGCCTTGTTTACCAATATCACCGAGCGAAAGCGGGCGGAGCAGGTGGCGGAGAAAGACCGCGACAGGCTTTTTTCGGTTTTGGAGGTGATGCCCGCCTTCGTCTACCTTCAGGCTCCGGACTACTCCGTTCCCTTCGTCAATCGCAAATTCATAGAGTCGTTTGGCGATCCCGGCAGCACCCCCTGCTACCGGGCCTTCTACGGGCGCAGGAAACCCTGCGACCCGTGCATCACTCTCCGTGTCCTCGAGACCAAAGCGCCCCAGACCTGGGAGTGGATCAGTCAGGAGGGCAGGACCTACATGGTCCACGAGGACCTGTTTCAAGGCTCCGACGGCCGAGAGATGGTCCTGGGAATCGGGGTGGATATCACCGATACGAAGCAGGCCGAACGGGAGCTGCAAGATAGCGAAAAGCGGTACCGCAGCCTTTTCGAGGACTCTCCCATCTCCGTCTGGGAGGAGGACTTTTCCCGGGTCAAGAAGTATATCGATCGCCTGCGAACCTCCGGGGTCACCGACTTTAGAGCCTATTTCGAAAAGCATCCCCGGGCCGTCATCAAATGTGCCGATTTGGTCAAGGTGGTCGACGTGAACAAGGCCTCCCTCCAGCTCTACGGCGCCAAGAAAAAGGAAGAACTCACCTCCGGCCTGTCAAGGCTGCTGACCAGGGAATCCTACCGGCCCTTCCAGGACGAACTTGTATCCATCGCCCAAGGCAAAACCGTCTTTGAGCAAGAAGCGATCACCAAAAACCTTCAGGGCGACATCAAGCACGTGGTGCTGCGATGGATTGTGGCCCCCGGATACGAAGAGACTTGGTCCAGAGTTTTGGTTACCATAGTCGACATCACCGAGCGCCAGGAAACGGAGGAATCCCTGCGAAGACAGGAGGAGAAGTACCGCACCTTGGTGGAAACTGCTCAGGAAGGAATCGCCATAACTGACCACAAAGAGAATCTGACCTTTGTGAACCAAGCCTTTGCCGATCTTCTGGGATACAGAAAAGACGAACTGCTGGGGAAGAATCTGAGGGATCTGAGCGAGGAGTTGCAGTACACCATTTTCAAAAAGGAAACCGTCAGAAGAAAAGCTGGAGCGGTCTCCAGATACGAAGCAGTTCTTCTTACCAAATCCAAAAGGCCGGTGCCGGTTTACATCTCCGGCGTCCCCATGACGGACGAGAATGGAAGATTCACCGGCACGCTTGGCATTCTCACGGATCTGACGGAGATCAAGAAGGTCCAGGAATACGACGTTTTGTTGAATGCCAGCAGGGCGTTGGCTCGGAGTTTGAACGCCGATCAGGTTCTGCAGGTTGGCGCCGAAAGGCTTGCGGAGACTCTGAAGGCCGACAGCTGTGCCGTCATGTTGTTTGATGACGAGACGCCGAGCTCCCAAGTGACCTTGAAGGTGTACGCGCTGTCGGGAAAAGGAGGACGCAGGGCTCACACCTCGACACTGAAAGCCGGTAAGGGTCTTCTTTCGTCATATCGGCGGTCTTTGCAGGCACGACGGGGGATTCAGGTCTCTCTGGCTCGTCGCGACCTGGCACCGGAGCTGGCCCGGCGGGTTCTCCGCCAAACCCGAATGGCATCAGCCTTGATCATTCCGGTATTTCAGAGAAACAGGATGCAGGCGGTCTTTCACGTCGGAACCAAAAGGGAACCCGGGCCTTTCGCCCGTGATCGGGTCCGGCTGGCTCTCACCATGGCCAACCAGGTGGGGGCGGCCCTGCAGAACTGCAAGCTGCTGGAAGACGTGAAAAGAGAGCATCTCCGAGCCACGGAACAGACCAAACTTTTGAAGGCACAATACCGCGAGCAGAGAATGATGTTCGAACTGGCCCAATTGTTGACTTCGACGCGCAGCTTGGACCAGCTGTTGAAATCCGCCGCCAGAAAAATCGCTCAGCTTCTGAGAACCGAACGGGCTTCGGTGGTGCTGGCCGACGTCGACGGACAGCGCGCAACCATCAAGGCAGTCTATCCTCAAACCTCGGAACAGAATCGCAACGCTCTGGGCCACATTTTCACAGCCGGAGCCTATCCGCAGGAATGGATACAGCTTATCAGGGAGAACCGCCCGCTTGTGTGTTCCGACGTATCGACGCTTCCCAAAGACACTCCCGCGGCCAAGTACTTTCGGAGTCGGGGAATAAAATCAACGGTGGCCATGCCCTTGGTGAGCAGAGGAAACGTCTTGGGATTCCTGACCGCGAGCACCACCGAGAAGGGCCATAAGTACACTCAAGAGGAGATCAGGCTGCTTAGGGCGATC
>CAZPRG010000103.1:0-9044 GCA_964588675.1 uncultured Ignavibacteria bacterium | reverse complement strand
AGCCCACCAGCAGGCCGGCGTTCCCAAAGAGGATCTGGTGGCCGGACTGGCCTATTCCATAGTCTACAACTATCTGAACAAGGTAGTGGGGGATCGAAAAATCGGTGATCACATCTTCTTCCAGGGCGGTGTAGCCTGGAATAAATCGGTGGTTGCCGCCTTCGAGAAGGTCACCGGCAAGAAGATAACCGTGCCCCCACATCACGACGTCACCGGCGCCATAGGCGCGGCCATCCTGGCCATGGAGGAGTACCAGGGCGGAACAAGCAACTTCAAGGGATTCGATCTATCGGAGAAGGAGTACTCGGTCTCTACCTTCGAGTGTACCGACTGCGCCAACAACTGCGAGATAAAAGAAGTGAAGGTCGAGGGCGAAGCGCCTCTGTTCTACGGCAGCCGCTGTGAGAAATACGACACCAAGAGAAAATCCAAAAAGAGCAGCATTCCGGATCTGTTCCGCGAGCGCGAAAGGATGCTTTTTGACCTTCATAAGGAATTCGTCACATCCGAATCCGATTCGCCCGCCCAGGCCAAGAAAACCATAGGGATTCCCCGGACCCTGTTTTTCTACGAGTTCTTCCCTTATTGGGCCGCGTTCTTCAACGAGTTGGGCTTTCGGGTGGTCCTTTCCGACCGCACCAACAAAGGGATAATCAGACAGGGAGTGGAGCAGGTTCTTTCCGAGACCTGCTTTCCGGTCAAGGTGGCACACGGTCACATCCTGAACCTGCTCGATAAGAACTTAGACTATATCTTCCTGCCCAGCCTGATCAACATGAAAAAGGAGGACGACCGCAATCACGAGAATTACGCCTGTCCCTACGTTCAGTCCCTGCCTTATATGATCAAAGCTGCCGTGGACTTGCAGAAACGCGCTACCCAAATGATCACCTTCCCTGTCTATTTCCAGTTCGACAGAAGCATCCTGCTCAGAACCATGCGCAAGCTTGGCAAGGAACTGCACGCAGGCAGACGGCAAGTGGAGAAAGCCCTGTCCCGCGCGGAGGAGTGCCAAGAGGAGTTCTATCGGAGGCTGTCTGCCAAAGGAGATGAGGTTCTGCAGAATCTGAAGGAAAACGAAAAAGCGCTCGTGATCGTGGGTCGACCGTACAACACCTGTGATGCCGAGCTTAGCCTGAATCTCCCGAAGAAGTTGGCGGATTTGGGCATTCTGGCGATTCCCATGGACTTTTTGATTCACGACCCCAAGATCAGGAAGGATCACCTTCCTGAAATGTACTGGAAGTATGGGCAGAAAATCTTGGCAGTGTCGGAAGTGGTGAAACAGCACGATAGTCTCTTCGGGTTGTATGTGACCAATTTCGGCTGCGGTCCGGATTCGTTCATCACCCATTTCTTCAAGAAAAACTTGGAGGGCAAGCCTTTTTTGCAGATCGAGCTGGACGAGCACTCGGCCGATGCCGGAGTGATCACCCGTTGCGAGGCTTTTCTGGATAGCCTGAAGAAACATCAGCCCCAGGTTCAGACGACTCCGCGGGTACACGGATTCAGGGAATTCGACAACCATCGAACCGTATATATCCCCTACATGTGCGATCACGCCTTCGGCTTCGGCGCGGCCATGGAAGCCTGTGGACAGGAAGCCCACGTCATGGACGAGTCCGATGAAGAGACGTTGACTCTGGGACGAAAACTCACCTCCGGGAAGGAATGCTATCCTTGCATACTGACCACCGGCGATCTGGTCAAGTTCTTGAGGAAACCTGATACCGATCCGAACAAAGTAGCTTTCTTCATGCCCAAGGCCAATGGCCCCTGTCGCTTCGGGCAGTATCATAATCTGCATCGCATAATATTGGATGAGTTGGGCTATCTCAACGTTCCCATCGTTTCTCCCGATTCCGACGATTCGTATTCCACCGTTGCGAATCTGGATGGCGATTTCAGAAAGCTGGCCTGGAAAGGGATGGTTGCCACCGATTTGCTGATAAAGCTCCTTCACCAGACCAGACCGTATGAGAAGAACCGGGGAGAGACCGACCGGGTTTACCGGCGGTGTTTGGAGCAGTTGGCCAGAACCATACGCTCCAAGGGCGATGTCGAGGAAACCCTGAGTTGGGCGAAGGAAGCCTTCAGCGGGATCGAAAAGGATGATTCCGAGAGAAAAGCCATCATCGGAGTGGTGGGCGAGATATACATAAGGTCGAACAGGTTCTCCAACAACGACCTGGTAAGAAAAATCGAGGCTCTGGGCGGTGAGGCTTGGGTGGCGGGCATGGCCGAGTGGATCAACTACACGACCCACATGTACAAAAGTTTCAGCCGTCTGAAAAGGGCGTACAAGGATTACGCCAAAGGTTGGCTCACCGACTGGGTGCAGCGAGGGAAGGAGCACCGGTTGGAGAGAAGGCTTGAAGGCTCCATCCTCGAATGCCATGAACCCAGGACCGGAGAGGTTTTGCAGCTTGCCAGCCCCTATCTGCACGAGTCATTTGGCGGTGAGGCCATATTGTCGATCGGCAAGGCCATAGATTACATAAATCAGGGGCTTTCCGGCATCGTGAACACCATGCCTTTCACCTGCATGCCCGGAACGGTGGTCACTGCCATGTCCAAGAAGCTGCGGGAAGATTTCGATGACGTGCCCTGGCTGAACTTGGCTTACGAGGGTCTGGAGGACTCAAGCGAGATAACCCGCCTGGAAGCTTTCATGCATCAGGCCAGGGAATTCCAAAAGAGAGCCGCGCACCGACCATCGAGCCGCAAGAAGCTTGTCCTGAAATCCAACAGGTAGTTGCTCGATTTATCGAGCGAATGTCAATCCAATGAATTGGGCAACTACCGTCAGCTTTCTCAAGAGCATCTCTCCCATACCGCCCGCGCACTCTGAAGGGTGCTGGTCAAGATCGCCTTTGTAGTTGCTCGATTCATCGAGCGAGTCTCGGCCTAATGAGTTGGGAAATCACGATAAGCTCCCAGAAGAGCCCTTCCCCTACCTCCCGCGCGCTCTGAAGAATACGACCACAAAATCTCTATCGCTCTCCCCTCACGTTCCAGTTTTAGACCTGTCAACGGATGAAACGGATGGAAGTATGACACGCCATATCATTGTATCCGCCTAATCCGTTGACGCCTCTTTGGACTGTATCCGTTAATCCGTTTTTATCTTAGAATATGGAAGAAACCGAGGCTTGGGCAAGAGCGAGGAAGCTGTTGGGAAGTATGCCCAGATGCAACACTCCCCATAGTGTGATAAGCAGGACCAGGCTCGCGCCCAGCGCCACCGGAACCCTGGCGGCTTCCGGCTGCGGCGGGCGCATGAACATCAGAACCACGATGCGCAGATAGTAGTAGACCGAAATCAGGCTGTTCATCACTCCGATTATCACCAGCCAGATGAAGCCGGACCTGATGGCCGCGCTGAATACATAGAACTTTCCCATGAATCCGGCGGTGGGAGGAAATCCCGCCAGAGAGAACATGAATACCGACATCAGAACCGCCAGGACCGGAGATCTGCTCATCAGCCCGGAGTAGTCGTTTAGGGTGGTGTTTTCCTCTCCCTTTCTCCCCAGTAGAATCACCACAGTGAAAGCACCGACGTTCATGAAGGTATAGGCCAACAGATAGAAGAGGGCGCTGGATACGCCGTTGGCCCCTCCGGCAACCAGAGCCACCAGCACATAACCCGCATGGGCGATGGATGAGTAAGCCAGCATTCTCTTGATGTCCGACTGGGCTATGGCGATGACGTTCCCCGCGGTCATGGTCAGAACGGACATGATCCACACGATGGTTACCCAGTCCAGCTCTATCCTGGCAAACGAGAAGAGAAACACTCTTAGCAGAGCTGCGAATCCGGCAGCCTTGGGGCCCGCGGAAATAAAAGCCGTAATCGGCGTGGGCGCGCCCTGGTAGACGTCCGGTACCCACATGTGGAATGGCACCGAGGCGATCTTGAATCCAAAACCCACCAGCAGGAGTCCTGCGCCCGCCACAGTCATCAGATTAGGACCGGCGTCGCTGGAAGCGATGCTCCTGACGATTTGCTCCAAATTGGTGCTGCCTGCCGAGGCGTAAAGCAGGACGATTCCGTAAAGCAGAAATCCGCTGGCAAAGGCTCCCATCAAAAAGTACTTCAACGAGGCCTCGTTAGATTTTAGATCGTGTCTTTTGAATCCCACAAGCACGTACAACGAAACCGACATTATCTCCAGGCCCAGAAAGATCACCACCAAATCGAATCCCGAGGCCAGAAGCATCATGCCCAGGGTGGAGAAAAGAATCAGGCTGAAGTATTCCCCGTGCACCAAGTCTTCCCTTTTGAGATAGCTGATGGAAACCAGTATGATCAAGAAGGAGCCAACCAGAAAGATCATCTTGAAAAAGCTGGCGTAGTTGTCCACCAGGAACATGCCGCTGAAAGTCGTAGCCTGAAAGTCCCACAGGCTCAAGTTTGCGACAAATGCCAGCGCCACTGCTATCCAGCTCAGATGGGCGGTGATTATCTTCTTGCCCCTCTCCAGAGACGGATCGACTACCAGAATGAAGATGGCGAAGAACAAGATCACCAGTTCGGGCTGAATCAACCTCAAGTTGACCGTGGGAAATGTCCAATCCATTAGGCCTTTATCCTCATCTTATGGCAACAGGGCTACACTGGCTCGTCGACGAAAGCTCGCAGGACTCTTTTCCGGATTCCCCGCAAGCCTGCAGGCTGCGAGGAGGCAAGCCTCCGCACTCCTCTGTTGAAACTACCTCGGATTTCGTCCCCGTCCCTGAAAACGAGACATCTGCCGGAGAAGTATCTGCGGCCCCCACCGTCAGTGCCTGGCTTTGCTTATACTTGGTTTGGGCATTCTCAATGAGGCTCTTGACGGATGGCTCCATTCGGCTGAAGAATGGGCTGGGATAGATTCCGATCCAGAAAATCGCCAGGATCAGGGGTATGAGCACCAGTTTCTCGCGCCAGTTGATGTCCGTCAATTTCTCGTTCTCCGGCTTGGTGATCTTTCCGAACATCACCCGCTGATACATCCACAGCATGTATACTGCCGCGAAGATGATTCCCGCCGCTCCCAGCGCGGCATAGGTCACGTTGGACTTGAACGTCCCCAGAAGGATGGTGAACTCGCCCACGAAGCCATTGGTGCCCGGAAGCCCGATGGACGAAAGCGCCACTATCATGAAGAACGCGGCAAACACCGGCATCTTCCTGGACACGCCGCCGAAATCGACGATCAATCGGGTGTGCCTTCTTTCGTATATCATGCCCACGATCAAAAACAGCGCACCGGTTGAAATGCCGTGATTGACCATTTGCAGAATCCCGCCCTGCACGCCCTGCATGTTCAGCGCAAACAACCCCAGCATCACGAAACCCAGATGGCTGACCGAGGAGAAGGCCACCAGGCTTTTCACGTCCGCCTGCCGGATGGACACCACCGCCCCATATAGGATTCCGATTATGGCCAGGATGGAAAACAGCGGGACGTGATCCATGAAGGCATTGGGAAACAGGGGCAGACAGAATCTCAAGAATCCGTAGGTGCCCATTTTCAGGAGAACCCCCGCCAGGATCACCGATCCCGCAGTGGGTGCCTCCACGTGGGCATCGGGAAGCCAGGTGTGAAAGGGGAACATGGGCACCTTGATGGCAAAGGCCAAAGCGAAGGCGAAGAAAAGCCAGAACTGCGCACCCAGGGGGATGGGAAGCTTGACGATTTCCATCAGATCGAAGGTGTAGGTTCCGGTGTGGCTGGCATTCATGAAGTACAGAACCAAGATGGCTGCCAGCATCAGAAGCGAACCAGTCATGGTGAAGAGCACGAATTTTACGGCAGCGTATATTCTTCTGGGGCCACCCCAAATGCCTATCAGGAAGTACATGGGGACCAACATCAGCTCCCAGAATACATAGAAGAGAAAAAGGTCCAAGGACACAAATACGCCGATCATGCCGGTTTCCAAAAACAGCATGGAGATATAGAACCCTTTTACTTTTTCGGTGATCGCCGTCCACGAGGAGAGTATGGCCAGAGGGGTCAGGAATGTGGTCAAAAGCACCAAAAACAGGCTGATTCCGTCTATGCCCAGATGATAGCTGATTCCCAGACTCGGAATCCAGGTTTTGCCAACTGCAAACTGCATTCCTGAGGAATCCGCGACGAAGCCGAAGTACACATAAAGCGAGAGCAGAGCATTGACCAACGACACAGCCAGCGCAGCGGTCCTGATCAGACCGTACCTCTCTTTCTCCACGAAAAGCAACAGCAAAACTCCCAGAAGCGGGAGAAACGTGAGTATGGTCAGAATCCAAGTATCCATAGCTTCACCTAAACACAAAGTAGAACAGAATCAGCATGGCCCCGAAGGTCAACGAAAGCGCGTAGTTGCGCAGGTAACCGGTCTCGGTTCTCCGCACGAACGCGCCTATGGCTTTGACCAGAAACGCAATGCCGTTGGCCGTGCCGTCGATCACCAGAACGTCGAATTGCTTCCATAACACCAGGGCCAGATTCAGAAGGGGGTTGACGATCACCTTGGCGTACAGCTCGTCCACGTAGTACTTGTTGAGCAGCACCCGATACGCTCCGCTGAATCTCTGCGCCAGCCTCTTGGGAATCTCCAGATTACGGAGGTAGAACCTATATGCAATCAGAATGGCCACGGCCACCACCGCCACCGAGATTATCATCAGATAATATTCCGCTGCCGGTACCTGGTGGGCGACTTCGTGAGTTTCAGGATGGCCGCCGGAGAATACCGACGACAGGAACGTTTCGAACCTATTCGATCCTCCCAGGGCATAGGGAATGCCCACATATCCGCCTATGACCGAGAACACGGCCAAAACCATCAGCGGAATGGTCATGGATTTGGGCGCTTCGTGGGCGTGCTCCTCCACGTGCGGGTCCATTCTCGATTTGCCCAGGAAGGTCATGAAGAGAAGCCGGAACATGTAAAATCCCGTCAAACCGGTGGTGAACACTCCCACGGCCCACAGCAGGAAATGTCCTTGCGGGCTGGAGAAAGCCTGCCATAGTATCTCATCCTTGCTGAAGAATCCGGAGAAAAGCGGTATTCCGGAAATGGCTAAGGTCGCCGCTAGGAAGCACCAGAAGGTGACCGGCATGTGCTTTTTCAGGCCGCCCATCTTTTGCATGTTCAGCTCGCCGGCCAGAGCATGCATAACCGAGCCGGCCGCCAAAAACAGAAGGGCCTTGAAGAAGGCATGGGTCATCAGGTGGAAGATTCCCGCGCTGAACGCCCCCACGCCGCAGGCTAGGAACATGTATCCCAACTGGCTGATGGTGGAATAGGCCAGCACCCTCTTGATGTCGTTCTGCACCAGACCTATGGATGCCGCATACATGGCTGTGGCCGCGCCGATCACGGCCACTACCACCATGGTGACCGGAGCCAGCATGAACAGGACGTGACATCGGGCCACCATGTAGACCCCGGCCGTCACCATGGTGGCGGCGTGAATCAGAGCGGAGACCGGGGTGGGACCTTCCATGGCATCGGGCAGCCACACATAGAGTGGTATCTGGGCGGACTTGCCGGTTGCACCCAAAAACAGAAGCAGCGTCATTACGGTAACCAGACCGCCGCCCGCGGTCAGAACACCGGGCGCGTTTTCGAAGACGCCGGAGAAATTCAGACTCCCGAAGGTCCAAAAGATCAGCATCACGCCCAGCGCAAAGCCGAAGTCGCCGATGCGGTTGACGATGAATGCCTTCTTCCCGGCATCCGACGCGCTCTTTCTTTCATGCCAGAAGCCTATCAGCAGGTAGGAGCATAGCCCGACACCTTCCCATCCCAGATACAAAAGCAAGAAGTTGTTGGACAAAACCAGCATCAGCATAAAGAAGGTGAAGAGATTCAGATACGAGAAGTAGCGGGCGTATCCCTTATCCTCTGCCATGTAACCGGTGGAATACAGGTGGATGAAAAATCCCACTCCGGTGACTACCAGGATCATGACCGCCGAAAGCGGATCCAAGAGAAAACCTATGTCCACGTGGAAGCTGCCGGAGACGATCCAGGGAAAAGCCACCTTCTCCACGACCCTCTCCCCTGCCGGCAACGCCAGAAGCCTGAAGAACATGGCCAATGATATCAAGAAAGCCGCTCCCACCGAAGAACACCCGATCCAGCTCACCAAGCTCTTAGTGGGACTCTTGACGTTGAATTCGGACTTCTGAGAAAGGGCAATCAGACCGTTGACCAGAAATCCGATGAACGGGAGCAAGGGAATAAGGTAAACGTAATTCATCACCGGCTGTCTTTAACTCCTCGTTTTCCGTGTCTGAGATTCCACCTGTGCTACCACTTCATCAAGTTGAAATCGTCTGCGTTTACGCTCTTTTTGTTCCTAAAGAGACAGATGATAATGGCCAGTCCCACTGCCGCCTCGGCGGCCGCCACGGTCATCACCAAAAAGACTATCACCTGGCCGTCCAGGGACCCCAGCTCACTGGAAAGGACCACAAACGCCAAATTGACTGCGTTCAGCATCAGCTCGATGGACATGAACATGATCAAAACGTTCCGCCTGAGCAAGACGCCCAGAACGCCGATGGTGAAGATGGTGGCGCTCAATATCAGGTATGCGGAGGTGGAAACCATCCGGTACTCCTTCTTTCTTGCTACAATTTCCTCTTGGCCATCACGATGGCGCCCACGATGGCTACTAAAAGCAGAACCGACGCCAGCTCGAACGGAAAAACGTACTTGGTGAAAAGCATCTGAGCCAGGGGTCCCACACCAGCCGGGGTGGTCGTCCCGGCCATTCCGGCAGTGGCTCCCGGCTTTATCACTCCCAATTGAATGACCGTGGCCATGGCTATCAAAAGCAGAAACACCAGCAGTATCCCGAAAAATCTCTGAGCTTTTCTTCTTTCCGGTCCGAACTCGTCTGTTCTGAGATTGAGAAGCATGATCACGAAGAGAAATAGCACCATGATGGCGCCTGCATAGACGATCACCTGGATCACCGCCAAAAAGGGCGCGTTGAGTAACAGGAAGAGAATAGCTATGCTCACCATGGTGGCTATCAGAAACAGCGCGCTGGACAC
>CAZPRG010000102.1:0-9054 GCA_964588675.1 uncultured Ignavibacteria bacterium | reverse complement strand
ACTCCCGCGGAACTACCGACATTGCGGGCATCAAGAAGGACTATGGGGCAGCCTCCTTAGGCTGCCCCATAGCTTTATCTTATCCTCTGTCCCCACTTGATCCTAACCCTTCCCCGGAGCATCCCCTGCCTCACCGGTGTAAACGAAAAGCCCGAAAGTGCCGGACATCTATGCGGGCTTGGTCTGTGAGGATTAGGCCCAAGCCGACCCGGAGACTTCGACACCCGCCCAGCATCTTTCGTATCATACAATGGGAGTGGGTCGTGCCTCTTGGGAGCAAGGGAATGACGCCGCCACGTGCCCGCGAGATCGATTTTAGTTACGGAAAAACGCGGCGGTCACCACAAGAAATGCCCTCAGCCCGGGCGCCTGCGCCGATATCTTGTGCGAAGACGTTGGGATTTCACAAAAAAATCAAAAATCGAGCAACTTTTCTGTTGACAAAGCAAATCGTTTTTGATATATAAGCTTTGCTATCACAGGAAGTGCTCACATCTTTCTCGAGGAGGTGGTCGAGAAAAGCTCAGAAGCGTTAACGATTCGGTGAAGGCATCACCTGGAAGTATTCCCCGCCTCCGAATTTGGGGTGCGTGTGTGAAGCGGCGAGAGGCGGCGCAAAACAGAGCATCGAGCTTACTGAAGGGCGAAAGAAGTATCTGAGGGGAGAAAAGAACCTGATCAAAACCGGAAGGAGCGTTAAAATGAAGAAAGCTTTTTTGTTCTTGACGGCGGCCATCGTTCTGGGCGCGGGCATATCAGCACAGGGACAATGCCCTCAATACGACAGCGGAATCTGCGATTCGCTCATATTAGAGCCTTACAGAGTCGTGCCTGTGGGTGGGGGGAACTATCCCGCTTTTGCCACGGTAGAGATTCTCGTGAACCACGACATCGTGACGGCTCCGATTGATTCCCTCGGCGGGTTCGTCGTTCCGTTGGCATATACTTCTTCTAATGCGACTCATTACTGCAGTCTGAGCAGCTGGTGGAACTCCGCCGCCACGCTCATCGCGGCCCTACCCGAGTTCCAGCAGAACCGCAGCGTTTTCCGTCACATGCCCAGCATGCAGGACATTCAGATCCACAACCGGATGTTGGACATGAACGCCGACTACGTGAGCGGCTGGAATTTCATCGTATTGGATCTGGGGGGTCAGGAGGCGAAAGCCCTGAATCCGGTCTTCTGGCTTACCCTGGTACCCACGAACACCACGTGTCAGGCCTGGGGGAGTGGAAATCGTGTGCTTTTGGCCACCATGACATTCTTGGTTGAGGATGAAACGGAGATTTGCATAGACACCAATTTCTGGCCCCCTGCCTCGCGGTTAGCGTACGCCAACTACAATGCCGAGCAGTACATACCCCAGATCGACCTGCCGCTTTGCTTCCAGGCCGTCGACGTGCGGGAACTGCACGGCTCGGACGAGAACAGGCCTTCCGGGTTCTCTTTGGCCCAGAACTATCCCAACCCCTTCAACCCGATCACCAATATCGCTTTCACGGTGGCCCGAACTGCTCAGGTGAGGCTGGAGGTATACAACATAGTGGGCCAAAAGGTGAAGACCCTGGTGGATCAGGAGATGAAACCGGGCGCTTACGCGGCTGACTGGGACGGGACCGACCAGAGCGGAAAGGCCGTCTCAAGCGGCATCTACTTCTATCGGATGGAGGCGGGTGAATTCGGGGGCATGAAGAAGATGCTGTTGTTGAAGTAGGTGGATCGATCAAGCGGTGGATGGATTTAAGCAGATCTTATTGGATAAGAGTGAAAAGATGAGGCAGGAGATGGAAGTCTCCTGCCTTTTTGTTGACACCGACCCTCGCATGGCGAAAAGCTTCGGGTTTGCGCTCGATGGAAGCATGCAGCCAAGTGCGCTTTGAATCGCCGGTCGCGGAGGCGGTCGATTTATAGAGACAAGAGAGAATCCTGCTTGCGCGGTGTGGGTGTACCGCCCAGAGGACATTGAATAGAAAAACCAAAGGTGTGCATTGTGTGGTGCATACAAAAGGAGCAGCATGAAAAGAAACACTGCAATCTCGGCGATCTTGGCAAGCTTGACACTTTTCATCGTGGCCGGAACAGCCTGGTCCGTCTGTCCGGAAGACAGCTACGACCGGGGAATCTGCGACACCATGTACGTGGAGCCATGGCCGGGGGACATTCCCCTTTCCGGAAGCCCGCCCCATTTCATTCGGGTGCCCATTTACGTTACCTGCGACGTGGTCAACAGCCTTGATTCCATCATTGGGTTTACCATTCCTTTGTGCTATACGCATACCGAGCCGTCGCTGTATTGCAGCGTGAGCAGCTGGTGGAACGCCGCCACTGCCCTGATTCCGACCCTCCCGGAGTTCGACCAGAATCGTAGCATTTTCCGCCACCTGCCTTCCATGCAAGACATCCAGATCCGCAACCGGATGTTGGACATGAACTCCGATTTTGTGAGCGGCTGGGACTTCATCGTGGTGGATCTGGATGATCAGGTTTCCGCGTTCTGGCTCAGTCTGGTTCCCACCAGCCCGGCCGATCAGCGCTGGGCCGGCGGTAGCAGGGTGCTTTTGGCAACTATGACCATCAAGCTGGAAGCCGACATGCAGGTATGCATAGACACCTGCCTGTGGCCACCCACCAGCCATTTGGCCTGGGGAATCCTGGACGACGAAGGCAGTTCTTGGACCAAAGTCCCCCGATCGGGCACGGGAACCAACGTGTACGGGGGATGCTTCAATACCTCCGAGGTGAGAGAAACTCAGACCTCCGAGGAAAATCGACCATCGGGTTTTTCCCTTTCTCAGAACTATCCCAATCCCTTCAACCCGGTGACCGATTTCGAGTTTAGTCTTTCCACGTCGGCGCACGTTAGAATCGACGTCTTCAACATCCTGGGACAAAAACTGGTCACGCTCGTGGACGAAGTGATGAAACCGGGCGTTTACCTGGCGGACTGGGATGGCAAAGACGAACAGGGAACCCCGGTATCCAGTGGTATCTACTTTTACCGGATGCAGGCCGGGGATTTCTCGGAGATGAAGAAGATGGTTTTGCTGAAGTAAGTTTTCACTGAGTCAAAGGATTAGAAAGACCGGTCAACGGATTGAACGGATTAAACGGATTGAGTGGATGGAGAGGTTAAGTTGGTCAACAGGTTAGACGGATGAAACAGCGTTTCCTCCCGTCCGCTAGGTAGAGTTGGTAGGGGAGAGGCAATGAAAAAGGCGCCACATGTGGCGCCTTTTGGTTTTCCCCCTGTAAAGACACTGATCACCCAAGTCTATCTTCGAATCACGGCGTTCGGGCATCCCCCTGCCGATGAGAGCGTGCATGTCCCGGACGCTTTCTTTTTCAGACCGCTCATCTACGGCCTGAGCAGCGAATTCAATTCGGACGGCGTGAAGTCCGTTCTCCCTTCGTCGGAGATCTGAATTGCCCTACCGTTGAGCAGGAATATGACTTCGTCTCCCAGGGCCATGTATCTCCCGATCTGCGGAGCTTCACTCAACAGCTGGAAGTAGGCGTCGGAGAAGATCTTGACCTTGACCGGCTCGGTTTTCCCCTCATATTCGCTGTCCACCCACAGGCCATCCTTGTTGAAGAAGGTTCGATCGCCGATCTGGCTGACTTTCTCCACTCTCTGCTCCTTCCCCTCGGCATCCAGCATTCCTTGGGGAGCCACCGGCGCTGCTATATAAGCCTGGGTGGATTTGGAGCGTCCCACAGCACCTGCTCCCACCACGTCCGCAGATGCCATTTCGAGGCGCTTCTTGGCCTCCGGGGCTAACTCATTAACCGCCAAACGGTAATCGGCATCCACCAGGAAGGAGGTATATTCCGTGATGATCCCGTATTTCTTGGAGAGCCTGACCACCTCGTCCACCAATTCCTGGTTCTGGCCGTGCAGTCTCAACTGGTCGATCAGATAACCTATCCTTCTGGTGGCCCACAGACGGGGGATGAAGTCGTTGCCCTGATCGGGGGAGAAATTCACCTCATAGACGAATCGCTGGTCCGACCCCTGGGCCGAACCGGTGAGCGTCACCTTGGTCGGGCCGCCGCCCTTGTATTTGCCCAGCACCAGAAGCTGGGTGCCCTTGAAAACGTCCGGAAGCTCTTGGGGATAAAGCTCGTAGGTTTCGACGCGATCGAACGAGAGCCGGAGGTCAGTCAATACCGGATAAGAAACCTTCTTGTAAAAAGCGGACACCTTGACCTCAATGTCCTCTGACGGCCGGACATAATCCGAGGTGGCGTGGTTGTCCTGGGCCAGCCGATCCAAAAGCCGGGTGTTTACGTCATAACCCACGCCGAACACAAACAACCTGGTGGAGGATCCGTTGGCGTCCTTTACGTTCTTCAGGATGCTGTTGATATCGGTCTCGCCCACGGTGGGCAGGCCATCGGTCAGGAAGATGATGAAGGACGGCCCCTCCACCCCCTGTACCTGGCGGAGGCCGGTCAGAAGCGCCTCGTTTATGTTCGTGCCGCCGTCCGCTTCTGTTTGGTCGACGAAGGAGAGAGCTTCTTTCACGTTTTCCCGGCTGGCGCCAACCAGGCCGGTCTTGAAGGGCTTCACCTGGTCGTCGAAATCAATCAGGCCGAACCGATCGCCCGGATTCAGGCTGTTCAGGCAGAAGGACAAGGCTCCCTTGGCCTGCGTCATCTTCTCCCCCTTCATGCTGCCGGAGCTATCCAGGATAAAGATGATGTTCTTGCTGGAGGTTCTGTCGGTTTCGACTTTTGCCTGTGGCGAGATCATCGCCAGGAAATAGCCCTGGTGATCCTGGTCCTCGTAGGGGAGAAGGTTGAACCCGATGTCCTGGTCCGAGACGGTGTAGTAGAGAAGAAAATCCTTGTCCGGCCGGGTGTTCTCCTCAACGTAACTTACTCGGGCATGATAGTCGTCCTGCTTGTCGACCCGGATGTCATGCGAAGGCGAGTAAACGGTCTTGATGGGAGCCCGGGAGCTGATTTCGACGTCCACCTTGACGCTCTGCAGCGGGTCCTGGGAGAACTTCTCGGTATTCAGGGTGTAGCGATAGCCGCAGACTCCGCCGGAGACCTTCAGAACCTCGGAGTAGTTGAGTTTGATCCGGGTTTCGCCGTGAGCGGGAATGGGATAAACCGAGGCTTTGAACATCCCATCCTTGAAATACTCCAGCAAGGCCGGGTCCCTCTTTCGGCGGACGATGTCTTGGTAGATCTTTCTGGCCTCGTCCTTATCCAGAATCTTCCCTTTGACCTCCTCGCCGCCCACGAACATTGAAAACTTGGAGATGGAGGCATCCTGCGAAATCGGGAAAATGTAGGTCCCCTCCAGGTCCCGGTGATAGTTGTTGATGAAAACCTGATCCACCGCAGTCTGGGCCACCTGGTTGTCGATCTGAATGTCCACGTGATGGTACTTGATGGAAAAGCTCGGCGGGAACGGCTCGCCCGGCCGGGGAGGCACGGGAATGATGAAACCATCGGCCCAGGCAGTCGAACCGAGGAGAAGGGTCAGAACAAAGACTGATCCCAAAATCCTCTTCATGACCTACCTCCTTGGGAACAAAGGTTCAGGGTTAAAGGCTTAAGGTCAATCCTGCCTTTTATACAGGTCACGGGGAGAGATATTCCCTCGAGAATCCTATTTCTGCCTGAGCGCTTGGATTTGCTTGAGCCTGCGGTTCAGACCGCCTTTGACTGTGGAATCCTGCACCTGGTCGATGTACTGCTCGATGACTCCCGAGCCTTCGGAGACCACGGAGGTGTCTTGGCTGGCTCTGGCCAGAAGGTAGTAGGCGGTCGCTATCTGCAAGTATCCTTCTTTGGAAAGCGAATCGGTGGGATGTTCTTTGACGTATGCTCTCCAGACCTCGATCACTCTTTTCAAGGTATCCGCCTCTACCGCAGTGTCAGCTTCCCCTATCTTGGCTATGGGAGGGCCGCCTTCCAGTGGATGGAAGACAACCCGGGAGGAGGTTTGCGGACTCACAAAGCCGACCTGCGTGGATAGTATTTCCTTGAGCCGGTTCTCTTGCGTGGAGTCCCCGCCCTTGAGTGTGCCCGTTTCCGGTACGGATATTATCTCGGTTTTCTTCTTCTGGGTTCGTTGATCCACGCCCGCTCCGGCAGATTTCGACTCGGAGACCAGGTCTCGTTCTTCGGCCTCCGCTTTCACGGGCGCAGGAATCTGCACGGACGGCACGGCAGTGGATGGCGCTTCCTCATCGCTCACTAGAGGAGGAGAAGGGGTTTTGCCGCCCTTCTGAGAAGCGTACTTCTCTGCTTCTGCCACCTGGGAAGGGAGGGTTTCTTTCCTGCTCTCGCTTGCGGGTTCTTTCGCGGTTCCCGGCTTTGCCACCACGACCGGCGCAGCCTGTTTTCCACTCTCCCCCGGAGGAGAAGGCTTGTTCCCGAGCTCTTCCTGGACATGATCGGACTTGGGCTCCTGCCTCATCTGAGCCGACTCCTGCGGCGGCGCAATGTGCTCGCCGCGGTATTCAAGATACAGCCTGCCGACGACGAAGACGAACAGCACCGAGACAACCCCGGCCGCGATCTTGATCTTCAACGGGGAGAAGGAGAAGACGCTCTCTATGATCCCTCTAAGGCCCAAAGCCGGCTTCTCCTGTCGGGCCATGATCTTCTCTCTCACCCGGACGGAGAAAGTCTTCCAGTATTCATCGGGCGGCTCATGGGCCTTCACCCCCTTTACCTTCTGTTCTACCGACTGCAAAAAAGAGAGCTTCTCCCTGCAGCTCCTGCAGCTGGAGAGGTGGTCCTTCAGCTTCTGCTGTTGGCTTTCGTTCAGTCTCCCATCCAAAAAGAGGCTGATCAGCTTGTCGATTCCGTCACAACTCAACTCGCCTGCTCCTTGTATTCCTTCAGCATCTCCTGCAGTCGTGCTCTGGCACGGAAAAGCCGCGACATCACCGTTCCCGCAGATACCCTCAAGGTCGCGGCTATTTCCTCGTAACTCAAATCCTCGTATACCCTCAACACGAAAACGGCCTTGTACTTAGGCGGCAGGGAGTCGACCGCCTGTTCGATTTTGCTCTCCAACTCCTTCGACGCCAATTCCTCCGCCGGATCCGGCCCGGCCGCCGGCCTCTCCAAGGGCCTCTGCTCTTCCTCGAACCGACTCTCGGGAATAACCAGTTTGCTTCGCTTCAGGTGGTTTATGCTGAGGTTCATGCATATGCGATACAGCCAGGTGAAAAGACTGTGTCCCACTTTGAACGATCTTATGGCGGAATAAGCGTTGATGAACGTCTCCTGAGCTATGTCGTCCGCCGCATCGTGGCTTTTGACCATCCTGTAAGCCACGAAGTATACCTTCTTCTGATATCGCCTCACCAGAACATCGAACGAACGTAAATCGCCACCCTGAGCCTTCCGTATCAGCTCATCGTCATTCAGTCCGTTGGGTGGCGAAGAGCCCTCACCAGAGTTCATCAACACTACCGCCTGATATGGTACAAACGAGGTCGGGAGTTATTCCCAGAGAGTTTCTCTTATTCCTCACATCCCTGTCCCCCGCTGCTTCGGAACCGGGTGTGGATACCGGCTTCGACAGGGGCCCCGCCTTGGCGGGATTCTGCGGGTTCGGCAAGCCCTGAACCATCCGATTCAGGCCAAACCTTGTCGAGACGACTCTTCAGCGGACGCTACACCTGGCACAGGTTGTACACCAGAAGCTCCATCAACGTTTTGTCCGGCATAAGGTTGGATTTCAGCTCGATGTCCGCCTGGTACAGCAGTTGCAGGCCTTTCTCCAGGGCCTCGACGGTGAAATTCGGAGCCTGCCTCTTGTACTTGGAGGCCAGATAAGGGGGCAATCGCAAGAAAGAGGCCAGGGATCTGTCGGAGCCGGGCCGGAATTCCTTGGTGAAAACCAGTCTCTCCAAGTGGCTGGTAAGCCAGAAGATCATTCCGCCAGGCTTTTCCCCGGAGAGGAGCAGCTCGTTCAACACCACCAGCGATCGGGAGCAGTTTCTTTCGCCGATGAAGTCGATCAGTTGAAACACGTTGTGGCTGCGGGACAAACCGGCGGCAGCGCGCACGTCTTGTGCGGTAATGGTTTCCCGGTCGCCCACGTAGATTATCAGCTTGTCGATTTCCGAAGCCAAATCGCCCAAATCCGTGCCCGCCGCGTCCAGCAGCAGGGTGACGCCCTCCCGATCGATCCTCCTGCCTCGTTCCCTAACCCGATCCGAGACCCAGGCCGGCACACGGTCGTCAAACAACCTGTCGAACTCCACCGTGGTGGCAAGTTCTTCCAACTCCTTATAGAATTTCGTGGGCTTGGATATCTTGGGAGAAACCAGGATCAGGCAGGTGGAGTCGGGAAGCTTGGGCAAGAACGCCAGCAGCATGTCTTTGGAGAAAGGCGAGAGCTTATGAAGATCAAAGACGACTACCATACGCACATCGGCGTTCAGCGGAATGGTCGAGGCTTTGTTTATGATCTGATCTGCGCCGGTCTCGGCGCCGTAAATCTGGTCCAGGTTGAAACACTTCAGCCCGGGCGGGACCAGGATGGAAACCAGAGACTTCAATGCCTCCTGCTTTAGGAAATCCTCATCGCCGGTGAAATGATAGAGTTTTCCCGATGCTTGGGAATGATCCCCCGAAAGGGATTTAAGCCAAGTTTTGAACTGTGGGTATTTCAGCTTCTGTGCCACTTTCTTTCACGCCACCGATCAAAGTGGGGATGATCTTTCCGCATCGGCATGCCACCGCGAGTCTTGCTAAGCCTCCCCCTGCAAGTTAGCCGGGAAGGGGTTGGCTGTCAATAGAAAAGAGCCTCCGGGGGACGGTGGAGGCTCTTTCTGGCAGAAGGGGATGAAGGAGGATTATCTAATTCACAGCAAGCTCATTCTGAGCCGGATTCTCCTTTTTGGGTATCCAGTTCAAGCTGTAAGGTATCTTCTTTTTATAGACTAAGGCCATGTTTCTGTAAGCCTCCAAGTCCTTGTTGCACACCATCTGGAGGTTCACCTGGTTGATTACCACGAAGCTATCTCCGAATATCTGCACGGTTTTGTTCTGAAACAGATGGGGGTTGATCTCGA
>CAZPRG010000101.1:0-9091 GCA_964588675.1 uncultured Ignavibacteria bacterium | reverse complement strand
TGGGTCCCCTGCTGGCCAGGATGGGAAAGGCCAAGGTATCGCTTCCCGGCGGATGTGTTCTGGGTCCCCGGCCGGTCAACCTTCACCTGGCCGGACTGGCCCGGCTGGGAGCCAAGATCAGAGAGGAGCAAGGGTACGTGCTGGCCTGGGGAAAGAAGCTCTCCGGAAACACCATATTTTTCGATCGTCCTTCTCACACCGGCACCGAAAACATCCTGATGGCGTCGTGTTTGTGTCCCGGGAAAACCACCATTCTCAACGCGGCTTGCGATCCGGAAGTGGTCGATCTGGCCGATTTTTTGAACCTGGCCGGAGCGAAGATCAGGGGTGCGGGGAGTTCTACCATCCAGGTGGAAGGGGTCAAGAGGCTGCGGGCTGTGGAGTACACGCCCATTCCGGACCGGCTGGATGCGGCCACTTTCATGGCGGCCGCCTGTGTCACCGGGGGTGATCTGGAACTCAGAGACGTCGTCCCCGAGCATCTGGGCACGGTCAGCCTGAAGTTGAGAGAAATGGGCGCCGGGATCACCGAAAAGAGAAGGAGCGTCCGGGTAAGGGGACCCCGCAAGCTAAAGCCGGTGTCGGTAACCACCTATCCCTATCCTGGGTTTCCCACCGATTTGCAGGCCTGCATGATGGCCTTGGCCTGCACGGCCGAGGGCACCAGCCAGATAAGGGAAACCGTGTTCGAGGAAAGATTCGCTCACGCCATGGAGCTTTGCCGATTGGGAGCCCAGATCAAAATCTCCGGAGATCGGGCCACGGTGGACGGCGTCCACCGATTGAAGGGTGCATCCGTGATGGCTTCGGATATTCGGGGTGGGATGGGGCTGACGCTGGCCGGACTGGCGGCGGAGGGAGCCACCGAGATCCTTCGGGTGTATCACATCGACCGGGGATATGATCGCATCGAGGAAAGACTGTCCGGGCTGGGGGCCAGGATCAAAAGGATCCGAGGCTAATCGACCGGAAAACCAGGACCACACAACGGGCGAACCCCAAGCCGGCGGCCTTGGTACACACCGTGACCGGGGACCGACTTGTAATCCAACATAACTCTTGCGGCCGCGGTATACATTGAGGAGTTTGAGTAGGGACCAAGCGGCTCAAACCTTTTGGACGTGATATGGGTCTAATATCTGCAAGGGGGAGCATCGAGGCCGATGGAAAACCGCAAAAAAGGGGTTGGGTCATCTTCTTGAAAGCTAACCTTCGAAAACATCACGGTTGGGTCCGGGATTCCAAGCACCAAAAGAGCAGTTGAACCGTGGGGAGACCTGTGTTATGCGACATATATGGAAGCTGATGGTATTGGGCCTTGCGCTGGCGCTGTTGTCGGCCGGTCCGGCCGCGGGACAGGAGCCCGTCTTTGGAAAGAACAAGGTTCAATACAAGCACTTCGACTGGTACTACATTCAGACCGACAACTTCGACATCTACTATTATCAGGGCGAATACGAATTGGCGGACTATGCTGCCGGCGTGCTGGAGCAAGCCTACCTGAGGATCAGGGACGAGCTGCGCTACGATCTGCGCAAGAGGATACCGGTGATTCTGTACAATTCGCCCAACGAGTTCCAGCAGACCAACGTGGTCCCGGATCTGATCGAGGAGGGAGTGGGGGGATTCACCGAGTCCTTCAAAACTCGAGTGGTAGTGCCATTCTCCGGCTCTTACGAGGATTTCCGCCACGTGCTGCACCACGAGCTGACCCACGCGGTGATTTATGATATGCTCTACGGAAACGCCCTGGGATCGCTTTTCTCCAGGCAATACCTGTTCCAGCTTCCCCTGTGGTTTGCGGAAGGCTACGCCGAGTACTCGTCGCGACACGGCTGGGACATACAGGGGGACATGGTGCTGAGGGATGCCACCATCAACGGCTACCTCACCCCTCTGGAATACGCCGGAGGCTTTTTGGTCTACAAAGAGGGACAGTCGGCCATAGGATACATCGTAGACAAGTTCGGCCAGGAGAAGTTATCGGAGATCCTGAACCGGGGCAAAAGCGAGTTGTCCATGGACCGGGCATTGAAGTCGGCCATCGGCATGGACCAGAAGAGCTTCTCCGAGGAGTGGGAGAAGGCCGAGCGGAAGAGATACTGGCCGGACATCGCCCTGCGAAAGGAGGCCAAGGACTTCGCCAAGCAGCTTACCGATCACAGCAAGGACGGATCTTACATCAATGAGAAGCCGGCCTTTTCTCCCGGCGGGGATCAGTTGGCCATATTTTCCGACAGAAGCGATTATACCGCAATATACATCATCTCGGCCATAGACGGAAAAGTGCTGAAGAGGCTGGTGAGAGGTGAGAGATCCGGGGATCTGGAGTCGCTGCATTCTTACGTCAGCGGCCTGTCGTGGTCGCCGGACGGCAAGAACATCGCCTTCGTCAGCAAGAGCCGGGGGCAGGACGTGCTCTGTCTGGTGCGGGTGAGGGACGGCAAGATCTACCAGAGATTCCGCTTTGGCTTGGATGCCATGCGCTCACCCTCATGGTCGTCCGACGGCTACAGCGTCGCTTTGGTGGGGGTCAAGGACGGGATGGCGGACCTGTATGTTTGTGATGTCCGGGATGGGAAGCTCACCCGGCTGACCGAGGACCGGTATGACGACGAGGATCCCAGCTTCTCGCCCGACGGCGGACGTTTGGCCTTCAGCTCCGATCGTCCTTTAAGCCCCAGGGAGGATTCGTCCGGATTCAAGTACGGCCGATACAATCTGTACGTCATGGAGATGGATTCCAAGGAGATGACCGCTCTGACCCACGGGGAAGGAGGCAATACCTCCCCCACCTGGGCGCCCAAGGGAGACAAAATCTGCTTCGTATCCGATCGCAACGGAATATATAACCTGTATCTGGTGGATCTGGACAGCTCCGCGACTTTTCCCATCACCAATTGCCTTTCCGGATGCTTCTCCCCTTCCTGGTCCAGCGAGGGAGACAAGATAGCTTTCTCCGGGTTTCAGATGGCCGGCTGGGACATATTCGTGATGAAGGAGCTCAAGCCGGCTGGGGAAACCGGAGACTCCTTGACCATGACCTCCTATCTTCTGTCGCTGAGCCAGGATACGGTAGTGGCCGTTGCCGACACCCAGAAGGTCGAAGAAGAGACGGAGGAACCGCCGTCGGACTTCAGTTCCTACGTTTTCAAGGCGGGCAAGAGCG
The DNA here is from genome assembly GCA_964588675.1 of uncultured Ignavibacteria bacterium. Classification (GTDB taxonomy): domain Bacteria; phylum Zixibacteria; class MSB-5A5; order MSB-5A5; family SM1-73; genus SM23-73-3. The sequence continues at coordinate 5,922 of CAZPRG010000101.1, read as the reverse complement.
AGTTGGACAGCCTGTCCGAAGTGGTAAACGCCGCCCCCGGTATGGAGGAGCAGAAGGAAAAAAAGGATACCTTAAGCTACAGGTTGGCCAATGGGGACTACCGGCAGCGCAAGTACCGGCTCAAGTTTTCCCCCGACCTGGTCTCCGGGGCCTTAAGCTACGATACCTTCTTCGGGTTCCAGGGGCAGTCGCTTATCGCCATCAGCGACATGATGGGAAACCACACCTTCATTCTGGCCACGGACGTGGTCAACACCATCGATCAAAGCAACTTCCAGATCTTTTACCTGTATGGCGGCCGGAGATTGAATGTGGGGGCCGGAATCCTTCACACCAAGTATTACTATATCGATGACATAGACCGTCTCTTCTCCGACCGGGTATACGGCGCGCTGGCCTACTTTGCGCTTCCCTTCAGCAAGTATAGCCGGGCGGAACTTAACCTCTCGCAAATCTCCATCGACCGGAAGTACTACGACTTAAACCCGGTCACGGGGAACTACGACGATCGGAGCGTGAAGGTGCTGGTGGGCTCCCTCTCCTGGATCAACGATACGGTAATCTGGGGACATACCGGACCGATAAACGGCGGCAGAAGCATCTTCTCTTACGAATACGCGCCCTATCTGACCCCCCGGAGCCTGACCTACGGGGCGGCCACGGCCGACTACCGGAAGTATTTTCACTTCGCGAAAAGATACGATTTCGTATTTCGCATTACCGGCGGATTCTCACACGGAGACAACAAGAAGACGTTCTTCCTGGGAGGACAGTCGAATTGGATAGGCCCCAGCCTGGGCCCGGACCGCGACATCTACGGCATCAACAATCTATACTTCGGCAGCATCGTCACGCCGCTTCGGGGATACAGATATTACGACGTCAGCGGCACCCGGTTTTTCCTCACCAACCTCGAGCTGCGTTATCCCTTCGTGGATCATTTGATCATGAAGTTCCCCCTGCCCATGACTCTCCACTACATCAACGGTGCCATATTCTACGACATGGGGGCGGCCTGGAGCGAGAACAAACTGTTCAAGGGCGGAACCACAAAGGACGGAACCCGGCTTCAGGACATAAAAGCCGGATTCGGAGTGGGCGCCAGAATCAACCTGGGCTTTTTGGTCTTAAGATATGATGCCGGCTGGGCCACCGACTTCCATTGGGTTTCGTCCAAACCCAAGCACTACGTCTCCCTGGGAGCAGAATTCTAAGGATCCTGCATTTGGATCTTTCGCGCTTTATGCCTCCGGGCCAATAGTTGTGTCTCGGCATCGATACGGCGGAGCACACTGATGCAGCCCCGCATCGGAAACGGAATGCGTCAAGCTCAAGTCACATGGAGTTTCCTCCAAACCCGATCGGGCGGAGGATGAAAATAGACGCTCACTTGGCACCGGTGCCCGTGACCACTGCCGGGATGGTCTTGGCAAGTATCTTGGCGTCCAGCCACAGGGACCAGTTGTCTATGTATTCCAAATCCATCTTCATCCATTTCTCGAAGTTTACGTTGTTCCTTCCGTTGACCTGCCACAGGCAGGTCAGTCCGGGCTTCATGGAGAGCCTCCTTCTGTGCCACGGGTCGTACCGGCCGACCTCCTGGGGAAGAGGAGGTCGGGGTCCCACCAGCGACATGTCCCCGCGCAGCACGTTGACAAGTTGAGGCAACTCATCCAAGCTGAACTTTCGCAGGATTCTTCCCACTCCGGTGAGACGGGGGTCGTCTTTCATCTTGAAGGCCGGACCGTCCATCTCGTTTCTGTCCAACAGCAACTTTTTCATGCGCTCGGCGTTATCCACCATGGTGCGGAACTTCAGCAGGGTGAATCGCTTCCCGTTCAGCCCACATCTCTCCTGTTTGAAGAGCACCGGACCCCGAGAGGTGAGCTTGACCAAAAGCGACAGGGAAACCAAAAGCGGCGACGCCAGAGCCATACCCGCCAGGGCCAGCAGCCGGTCGGAGACACTCTTGAGAACCAGGCTGTCGCTCGCCTCCGGAGCGCTGGAGAAGAGCAAAACGGGTTTCTTGCGGAATTCGGCCATCCTGGTTTTGGAATATCGCAGAGGGAAAAAATCCGCCAACACGCATGCCGGGACGCCCATCTCTTCGCACAGAAGCACGGAATCTTCCACCCGGCTTAAGAACTTCTTACACACCCCGAATACCACATAGTCCAGGTGATCGCCTTTCAATATGGAGGCCAGGTCGGCCAGGTCGCCTATTACCGAAACGCCCTTCACCTTCTCCCCTTTCAGGCCCTCATCCCAGTCCAGGATGCCCACTATGCGATACCCCCACTCCGGATTTTTCGTCACCTCCTCGATGAAGCTGCGAGCCGGTAAACCGGTGCCCACGATTAACACCTTCTTGAAATCGTATCCCCTCTTTCGAAAATGGCTGAGAAGATCCAGCACTAGTTTCCTGAAGCACAAAAGCAAGAGGAAATTCAGCACCAGAAAAATCAAAATTTGGGTCCGGCTGTGATCCAGCGATCGGCTGAAGAAAAGGAGAGCCAGAAGCAGTGCGAAGCTTTTGACGACTACCAGCCCGGTATCTTTGCAGATGTCCCGAAACCGTCTTCCCCGATACTCGTAAGATTCGTGCTTGAGGAACAGGAAGAAAGCCCAAATGGGAAGCACAAACAGCATTGGCTCATATGACCAGCCGGTCTGCAGTGAGGGAAACCCCGGTAGATCGGACAACCCCTTGCGGATGACCAGAGCCAGGTGATAGGAAAGAGAGGTCAGTCCCAGGTCGATAGCAAAATGGATGCGTCTGAAGATGGGTAAATTCTGCCTTAGCATGACCCCGTTCTGCTTGGAAATAAGCCGGGGACGGGGTGGCTCAAGCTGTTACTTGGAGGTTAGTATCCGGGTCCTCTGAGTCTGCAGCTCAAGTTCAGACTGAGCTGGTGGAAATTCCGCTTCTGCCCTTTGACGTTTTGATAGTTCTCGAAGTTGAAGTACTCCCAGCCTATGGTGCAGTGTAGCACGCGTTGGTAGCTGTACTCCCAGGCCAAGCCCAGCCGGTTGGACGTTTGGACCACTCCGCTGGGGAATTCCTCGTGATAGTCTCCAACGCTCGAGACCCAGGGTTGGTCCCAGGGAGAATCGACTCCCCCCTCTCCCTTTCTCCCTCGGGCGAAGCTGATCTCGGATTTCAGGCCCTTTCTCCACCAGGTGGAAACGCCCACCGCCAAGTCGTCGGCATCCGGGCCCATGGGATTCCCCAAAAGACGGTCACGATGCAGATAGCGGTTTTGCTCAAGACTCTGATTGTAGGTCCAGTTGTTGATGCGGGTATACTCCAGGTTCAGCTCCCATCCGTTCAGACCCGCGGGGTCCAGCATGGAGAAACCACCGGTGTAGCCCAACTCGTTCGGCTCCTTGTCCGCCTGGCTTTTGTTCTCGATCTGCAGATCGTCGATCAAAAGTTCTCCAAAGAAAAGCAGATTTCGCTTCGGTCGCAGGTTGAAATCGAACGCGAAAAACGTGTTGTCGTCACGGTTTTCGTTGATCTGCGCCCCGTGGTACCACAAAAGGGGATTAACATAATAGGCTTCCACCCGGCGATCCTTTCCACCGTAGACTATGGTCTCCGAGAATCCCAACTGCGCCTTGGAGAACAGATTCAGGCTTATTCGATGACCCGAGAGATAGCGGTTGACGCGAGTTGGGTTATCCAACGAATCCTGCACGGCAAGAGACGACAGGAAGGCAAAGAAAGCGGTTGCCTGAATCGCTCCCCAACCGCCCTGAAGTTGCACCATATCCAGGGGAAAGGCGTTCTCCGAGAGGATCATCTCTCCGGTGGACCTTTGCCCCCAGGCCACCCTCTCTCTGCCTGCCAACACCTTGAAATAGGGCAGTCGGAATGCCAGATAGGCCTGGGCAGCGTCTCCGGCAAACCCTCTCCATACCTTGCCGCTGTAACTGGGGTCGTTGGCCAGGTTCTCGTCTATCATGTAGCGAGTGCAGGCGAAGAAATTGGAGCCGATTCGGGCTTTGGCATAAGGCCAGAGGGTTTCAAGGAAGGCGGCCTTCCGGCTGGACTTGAAGTTCGATCCCTCGTGAAAATCCAGACCACAGGAAAACTCCCGGTTTATGGTCTTGTCTTTTGGCGGATCCGCTTCGAGCCTCAGCTGGCTGATCTCCGAGGAAAACTCATTCTCCAATTCCTGTACCAGGACATCCTCGGGGAACTCCAGGGTGATCTGCTCTCGGTTGAGCCTTTCTCTTAGCGACAGAAGCTCACCGGCTATCTCGCCTCTTAAGTAGGGTTTCGTTCCCAGATGGAGGTTGCCTATCAGTCCTCTGACGTAAAGCTCATCCAAGTACTCGTAGGTCCAGCGGTAGACCTCGTCTCCTACCGGCACCGTCTCCATCATTCCGGCCTGGACAGCGGCCGAAGACAGAAGGACGGATAGAAACAGGCAAACCCAAAAAGGTGATCTCATTTCCTCGTCTGCCGTTTTGCTTTCCGCGGTTTGTCCAAGATTTCTACAAACGCTTCGGGATCATCTCAACTGGCCACGCTGGTACCCGGCATATCGGTCCCCTCACCGCCACGATTCTCCTCTTCCCGGCGTCTCCGAACTTGGAGGGAAAATCCACTAGTTTCGCCAGGTGTAATTGAAGCTCGTTGGAGGCAAATCGCGCCTTGTCGTCCTGACCCGTGAAATCCGTCATCAGAGCGGCAAACACGGTGTTGACCTCCGAGTGTTCGAATTCGTTGGCCAGTTGGTAAGCATCATCCAGGTCGGCCACGGACTCCAACTTGTCAAGTATGGTGCAATCGCAGGCCTCGCTGGCCTTCTGTAACAGAACCGGATCGGCAGGCACCTGTAACAGGTCGGGTTTCAGAGAGTGCCGCACACGCTCCAACTCTTTCGCATGTGTTATTTCGTCCTCGAGCATATCCTGCCAGAATCCCGCGATTTCGGGAACGTGCAGGAATCTCTGCACCAGTCCCAGGTATAAGCTCATGCCTGCTTGCTCCGCACCTATGGCAATCTCGAAGAGTGCTGCGTTGCTGTTATTGTGTTCCATCTTTTGCCTCCGCAAAGTGTCTTTTTCGCCAAGCCGCCCCGTTTCGCTGCAATCTCACCCTGCCCCGCGATTTGGGTGAACCGACTCGGAGACTTTCGCCCACCCGCGCTTCGTCCGCGCAGCGTCAAGCCTGAAGACAGTTCGGAGAGGGGCTTCTCCATCATGAAATTGTGGGGACGACGATAGGTTGAGGTTCACTTGTTATTTTCGGCATTTCCCGGGGTTACTTAACCGTCCCTTTTGGCTCGGATTCGAGCTTCCGACGGTGGAGGCGTGAGACTAATCCCTTCTGATTCACATCTGATATACTGAATGAAAGCTAGGGCAAGACATCTATGGATCAAGCTGCAGCCGCGTCCCCACACGGAATTTGATCCGACCAAGTTCACTGACCATAGAGTCGATCGGACTATTGCCGCAGTTTCTTTTCTTGGTTTCAGGAAAAAAGGGGAGACGCGATGAAATTGTGCAGAGCGCTGCAAAAGCTGCCGCTTGCCACGATTATCGTGGCACGTATCAGCCTTTCCGAAGCCCGCGTAATAGCAGGATGCGACCTGTGGGGAAGCCCCGGTGAACCGCACTGTCACGGGGCCTAACCGGAAGAATACGGGGAGATATCCCCTAAGCAGAGAGAACGGCGCTACGAGGTCTCTTCTTTTCTCTTCTCCCGGATGCGGGCAGACTTTCCCGACAATTTCCTCAGATAGAAAAGCTTGGCCCTTCTCACCCGTCCCTGCTTCATGCGCTCGATTTTGGTGACGTTGGGCGAGTGCAGCGGAAAAACCCGCTCCACTCCAATGCCGCTGGAGACCTTTCTGACGGTGAAGGTACTGCCGATCCCCTTTCCCCTCTGCTGAATCACCACACCTTCGA
>CAZPRG010000100.1:0-9212 GCA_964588675.1 uncultured Ignavibacteria bacterium | reverse complement strand
ACGGTTGAGGACATCAAGAAGATAGGCGACGAGATATTCATCCTGCCCATCAAGGGAACGGTGGTCTTTCCGTACTTGGTGGTCCCCCTGGTGGTCACCGAGCAGAAATATGCCCGGTTGATCGACGATACGCTGATGAGCGGCAAGGTCATCGGACTTTTCGCCCAGAAGAGCGCGGCCGTGGAACATCCCACCGCAGAGGACATCTACCGCGTGGGAACCGCGGCCTCCATTCTGAAAATGCTGCGCTTTCCCGATGGGAGCGTAAGGTTCTTGGTCCAGGGCTTGGCCCGGGCCAAGATCAGAAACTTCGTCAAAACCGAACCTTACCCTCTGGCCAAAATAGAGGTGATCGAGGACAGGCTGGAGAAGAATGTAGAGCTGGAGGCTCTGGTTCGGAACGTTCTGGACATCCTGAAGAAAGTGGTGGATTTGGCTCCCTATCTCTCCGAGGAGCTGCAGGTCAGCGCCATCAACACCGAGGATCCCAACCGGCTGGCGGATCTGATCGCCTCCAACCTGAACATAAACGTGGCCCAAAAGCAAGAGCTCCTGGAGACCTTCGACACCAAGGAGCGGCTGAGGAAGGTTTTCTCGCACATCAACCGGGAAGTGGAGGTGCTGGAACTCTCCAAGCGGATTCAATCCGAGGCTGCCAGCGAGCTGGGCAAGACCCAGAGAGAATACATTCTGCGCGAACAACTCAAGGCCATTCAAAAGGAACTGGGCGAGGCCGACGATAGAACCGCGGAGGTGGAGGAGTTCAAAAAGAAGATCAAGCAGGCCAAGATGCCGGAGGAGGCGCTGGAGGCCGCCCAGAAGGAACTGGACCGGCTCTCCAAGATGAATCCGGCGGCGGCCGAATACACGGTTTCCCGCACCTACCTGGACTGGCTGGTTACGCTTCCGTGGAGCAAAAGCACGGAAGACATGCTGGACATTCAGAAGGCCAAGAGGGTACTGGATGAGGATCATTATGACCTGGAGAAGGTCAAGGAGAGAATATTGGAACACCTGGCCGTCAGGAAACTGAAATCGGACATGAAAGGCCCCATCCTATGTTTCGTCGGCCCACCGGGCGTGGGAAAGACCTCCCTGGGCATTTCCATAGCCCGGGCCATGAGAAGGAAATTCAACCGCATATCCTTGGGCGGAATGCGGGACGAGGCGGAGATAAGGGGACACCGGAGAACTTACATCGGGGCTCTGCCGGGCCGGATAATCCAAGGGATCAGGCGGGCCGGATCCAACAATCCCATTTTCATGCTGGATGAGGTGGACAAAATCGGGCAGGACTTCCGGGGCGACCCGGCATCGGCCCTGCTGGAGGTCCTGGACCCGGAGCAGAACAACACCTTCTCGGATCACTACCTGGACGTGCCCTTTGATCTGTCCAAGGTCATGTTCATCACCACGGCCAACATTCTGGATCCGATTCCGCGGGTGCTCAGGGACCGGATGGAGGTGATCGAGCTTCCGGGGTACACGGATTTGGAAAAGCTGCAGATAGCCAAGCGGCATCTTGTCCCCAAGGAGCTCGGCAACCACGGTCTGAGACCGGAGAATCTGACGTTCGAGGATCAAACCATTAGGGGGATCATCTCCGATTATACCAGAGAGGCGGGCTTGAGAAACTTAGACCGGGAGATAGCCGCCATCTGTCGCAAGGTGGCCAAAATGGTGGCCTCCGGGCAGAAAAAGAAAGTCCAAGTTACGCCTCAGAGCCTGAAAGGGTTTTTGGGTCCCACCAAATTCTTCCAGGAGATGGTGCAGAGGACTCCTCAGATCGGCGTGGTGCCCGGAGTGGCTTGGACCCAGACCGGCGGCGATCTGATGTTCGTGGAAGCCACCAAGATGAAAGGGAAAAAATCGCTGACCCTCACCGGTTATCTGGGCGAGGTGATGAAAGAGTCGGTGCAGACGGCCCTTTCCTGGGTTCGGTCCACCAGCCGCAATTTGGGCATCGACGAGAACTTCTTCGAAAAATACGACATCCACGTTCACGTTCCGGCGGGAGCCATTCCCAAGGACGGGCCTTCTGCCGGCATCACCATGGCCACCGCCATAGCTTCTCTATTGACCGAAAAGCCGGTGAGGACCAACCTGGCCATGACCGGCGAGTTGACCTTAAGAGGGGAAGTCCTGCCCATTGGTGGTCTGAAGGAGAAGACCCTGGCGGCTTACAGAGCCGGCGTGAGAACCCTGATTCTCCCCCAGGAGAACCAGAAGGACATGGTGGAGATTCCGGATGAGATAAAGAAGAAGATAAAGTTCCTCTTCGTGGAAACCATGGATCAGGTGCTGAAGCTGGCTCTGGTCGACGAGAACAAATCCAAAACCAGAAAGTCAAAAGCCTCGGCGGGAAAAAAGTCGCGCCCGCAGCGTTCCAAGAGGAGTTAGTTGGTCTGAGGGCCGACTCATCGACTGTATCCTGCACCGGAAGCCCGGCCAGCGGGCTTCCCACAGTAAGCACGGACGCGCTTCCTCCCTGGCCGGGGAGACCTCCGGGGACAGGGCATCTTCATTTGTTCAAACGACCCGCATGCAACGCCTGTAAAAAGTTTGATGAAAGCCAGAACGCAACGAGGCCTGGTCCAGTGAAAAAAAGCTTGATCTTTCCGCTTTTTGTTTTATTCTCTTCTATCATCATTTCCGGTTTCTTCTCTTGCAGTGACGGATCGGACTCGAAAGCCGAGTCGGGGGCCAGGCAGGAAGGAAGGTTCAAAATGGGACAGACCAGAAAGCCCGCAGTGGCGGGTCAATTTTATCCCGGCGACCCGGTGGCGTTGTCCCGGCAGATCACGGAATTTTTCAAGAACGCGAGGAAAGAGCCTATTACCGGCGACGTGGTGGCATTGATGGTACCGCACGCCGGCTACGATTACTCGGGTCAGGTGGCTGCTTATGGTTTCAAGCTCCTGGAAGGCTTGTCGTTCGAGACGGTGGTGGTGATCTCTCCTACTCACGTGGTACCTTTCAGAGGAGCGTCGGTGTACAATGGCGGTGCGTATGAGACTCCACTGGGGACCATCCCGGTGGATACCCTGACTGCCGGGGAGATCGCGGATGCCAGCGACGTGATTTCCCTCTCCACCGTGGGGCACTCCTCGGGAGGAATGAGAGGCGAGCATGCCCTGGAGGTGGAGCTTCCTTTTCTTCAGACGGTGCTGGGAAACTTCAAACTGGTGGCCATAGTCATGGGCGATCAGGATTGGAGCACCTGTGAGGCTTTGGGCGACGCTTTAGCCAAATCGCTTGATGGCAAGAGCGCTCTGATCGTGGCCAGCAGCGACCTGTCGCATTTTCATCCCTATGACCAGGCGGTTCGTCTGGACAAAGTGGTGCAGGATGACGTTGCCGCCTTCGACCCGCAGGAGCTTTTCTCGGACTTATCCTCTGGAGCATGCGAGGCCTGCGGAGGCGGACCGGTGGTGGCTGCCATGTTGGCCGCCAAGGGGCTAGGTGCGGATAAGTCCAAAGTGCTGAGGTACGCCAACTCGGGCGACGTGACCGGCGACCGATCCGGCGTGGTGGGATACATGGCTGCGGTTTTCTACAACTCCAAACCAGGTCAAAAGGACCACAAGACGTCGGGAAAAGAGAATAGCGGTGTGGATATGGGGCTTTCGGACAAGGACAAAGCAATCCTGATGAACATAGCCCGGACCACCGTCGAACAGCGGGTCAGGGGCGAGAAGGCCCCGGTGTTTGAGGTGGACTCGCCGGTTCTTAAGGAGAAGCGCGGGGCGTTCGTCACCATACGCAAACACGGTCAGCTGAGAGGCTGCATCGGTTATATCACAGCCATGAAGCCGCTTTACGTTACTGTCGAGGAAATGGCGGAGGCGGCCGCCCTGAACGATCATCGATTCTCGCCGGTAACGCCGCAAGAGCTTGCCTCCCTTGACTTGGAGATTTCCGTTCTGACTCCCTTGCGGAAGATCGACGACGTGAATGAGATAGAGGTCGGAAAGCACGGCATCCTGCTTAAGAAGGGTTACTACCAGGGGGTTTTCCTTCCCCAAGTGGCCACGGAGCAAGGCTGGGATCGTACCACTTTTCTTAATGAGCTCTGCTTCAAGGCCGGAATCGCCGACCCCAACTGCTGGAAGTCCAAAGACGCGGAAATTTACGTTTTCTCGGCAGAGGTTTTCGAAGAGAAAAAGTGAACCGGTTCTCTGCAAGAACAAAGGCAGCGGCGACGATCCCCATACTGGGATTGCTGGTCATCCTGGCTCTGCTGGTCAGCCGGTCCGGACCCTCTCGCCGCACAGCCGACGAAACGGCCGACCGGACAAGTCCCAACCCGTCCATCCTGGGCTGCATATACCAGGGAAGCCTGGGCAAGGACGAGCCTCTGTGCCTATCGCTGCAGAGAATCGGCGTCTCGCCCGGATTGATCTACCAATTGACCTCGGCACTTCACGCCAAACTCGACCTGCGGAAGTGTCTGCCCGGGGACCGTTATACCCTGGTGACTACATCCGACACGGTACTGTCTTTCGAATATCAGAAGGGCATGCTGGAAAGATGCCGGGTGGCCAGAGAAAACGGAGAGCTTCAAGCCAACGTGGAGCCGCTGCAATTCAACTGCGTGATCAAGTCGTTGTCCGGAGAGATCGAAAGCTCGCTGTGGGAATCCATGATCGAGAGATGCGAGACTCCGGAGTTGATCATGAAGTTTACCGAGGTTCTGGAGTGGGAAATCGACTTTCTGACCGAGCCTCGAAAAGGTGACACTTTTCGACTGCTTTTCGAGGAATATCACAAGGACGGCCAGTTCGTGAAGTACGGCGACATTTTGGCTGCTGAATACAGCTTAGGAGATCAGACTCACCAGTCGGTGCTCTACACCTCTCCGGATGGACAGAAGGGTTATTACGATCCCTCCGGTCGGTCTTCGCGCAAGGCCTTTCTCAAGTCCCCCCTAAACTACAGAAGAATCAGTTCCCGGTTCTCCTACCGCAGGTTTCATCCGGTTTTCAAAAGATTTCAGCCCCACCTGGGTGTGGACTATGCCGCGCCCGTGGGCACGCCGGTGGTAAGCTCGGGCGATGGAACAGTCACCTTCGCCGGTTGGAAGAAGGGATTCGGGAAGTTCGTGGAGATTCGCCACCCCAACGGTTTCGTCACCTCTTACGGCCATCTCTCCCGCTTTGCCAAAGGCATCAGAGCCGGCGCCAAGGTGGAGCAAAAACAATTGGTCGGATACGTGGGAAGCACAGGCGCCTCCACCGGTCCTCATCTGGATTACCGAGTCAAGGTCAACGGCAGATACGTCAATCCGCTCAGAATGGTGGCGCCTCCGGCCGAGCCGGTGAAACCGGAATACATGGCGGACTTCCAAAGGCAGAGGGACAATCTTCTGTATGCCCTGAACATGCTAATGTCGGACGACCTCTTGGCCGTCTCCGAGAACCGGTAGTCGATTCCTCTCCTGCTCGATGCATAACTCTCGCCGAGGGCAAGTGCGAACGGCGGATCTCAAGAGGGTTCTGGGGAAGGTGGGCTTGGGCTGGATGGTTCCATCGCCGGATGAGCCTTGTCAGATGAGTCTCTCCGATGTCCGGCCCATCAGCTTGGTAGGGAGCTTCGATTGGGGCTTTGCGCTGGGTAGGTACAGCTGTGGGAGAGAGCGTGATAGAAAGAGGACACCCTTAGGGCAGTTGCTGTACCGCTTCAAATACGAGCATGATCGGCGCGCAGGCTTTCTTATAGCCAGTCTGCTGAGTGAGTTTATTCGCAGCCAAAGGGTGTTTTCCTCATGCGATCTACTGATCACCGTCCCCCCGTCGTACACGAGCCGACCATTCGATCCCGTATCCCTTCTGGCGGAGCATGTGGAAAGACAGACGGAGATTCCCTGGCACAGAAACGCTCTCAGGCGGAATAAACTCACCAAGCCTCAGAAGGCGATCCAAGAGAGAGAAGTGAAGGCGCTGAACGTATCGAACGTCTACCGACCAACTGGAGCCCTGGACTTGAGTGGAAAGACTGTGTTGTTGCTTGACGATACGTTTGATTCCGGAGCTACCCTGGACCATGTTTCCGGCATACTCCGAGAGGCAGGCGCGAAGACGATCCTTGTCCTGGTGGTGGCTAAGACCCAGGGTTTTCTCCGAGGCCGCAAACCCAATCCCTAACATGCGGATCCGCAGCGAACTCCTCAGGCCTCCGTGTTGATCCTCACTCCGGCAGGCAACAGATTTTTCTTGATATTCGATCCTTTTTTCGTAACTTTCATTCCGGTGCGGCAACAATCGGAAAGAGGTGGCCATTGAATCACAAGGCCTATGTGGTGGCGCTCAGAGAGAAAGCCAGAGTCGGACCCAAGGGATTTCAGCAACTGCTGATGAGCTTCGGTTCGCCCGACGGGGTGTACCGCGCTTCCAGGGAAGAGCTTTTGTCGCTGCCCAGGATGGGGACGGAGAAAGTGGAGGAGATTTTCAAGTCACAGGATTTCCTGGAGGAAATAGAGCAGCATCTGCTTTACTTAGAGGAGCAGGGCATCGCGATTTGCACCGTTTTGGACGACGACTACCCTGTGCTGCTTCGGCAGATCGACGATCCTCCGCCGCTGTTTTACCATCGAGGCAAGTTCGCGGCGCAGGAGAACAAGTCCGTCGCCGTGATCGGCGCGCATCGGGGTTACACCATTTACGGAGCGCAGCTGGCCTCCCGCGTGGGCCGGGAGCTGAGTCGAAAGGGCGTGGTGGTGGTCAGCGGACTGGCGGAGGGCATAGACACCGCCGCCCATAGGGCGGTGGTGGAGGAGGAAGGCATCACCTACGCAGTTTTGGGCACGGGATTGAACAGGATATATCCCTCGGAGAACGAGGATCTCGCCGGAGAGATTACGAAGAAGGGGGCACTAGTCACCGAGTACGACCTGAACGTTCCGGTGAAGGTAGGTCAGTTGATGGCCAGGAACAGAATCGTGGTGGGACTATCACAAGCGGTGATCGTGGTGGAAATGGACGAGAAGAGCTCGGGCACCATGGATGCAGCGGCCACCGCCATAAGGCAGGGGAAGCCCCTTTTTGTGATGAAAAAGAAAGGCTCCAGGAAAGTGGAGGAGTTGATCGAAGAAGGGGCCGTGCCGCTGGAGGGAGCCGAGGATTTGGGTCTGGTGGTCGACTACCTTTGAGGACACGCATACACTTGCCGGAAGGCCGTTTCCTGCCTGCTGGGACGGAACACCTTGCCCAAAGTCGTCGCGCCGGATGGGAAAATCAATGGATGACTATCTGGATGAGGAGGAAAGAATAGAGAAACTCCGGGGACTGGTGGACGAGTTGTGCCAAAGGATAAGAGGCGGCAAGCTCACTTTAAGCGAGGCTAAGAAGGAAGCGGCCCTGGTCCGGTTGAAGGCGGAGAGGCTGGTACCTTTCGAAATGGATAGATTCGATTTGATTTACGGAGCCAGATTGAAGCGTATGATTGAGCAATTTCTGCAGACCAAGTCCAAAGACGATTCCTCGAAATGACGCTCGATCCTTCCGACGAGTATCTGACAATAAGGGAGAAGGTTCGTTTCAAGACCAAAGTGCAGGGGTCGGTGTTCATCGCCACCGCCCTTCCGGTGGACTCAGCACCATCCGCCCAGGAGTGGATCGGAAGGATATCGGCCGAGTTCTTCGACGCCACGCATAATTGCTTCGCCGCCAGAATCAGGCAGGCGCAAGGAGAAACCCTGAAGTTCAGCGACGCGGGGGAACCCAGGGGGACGGCGGGAAAACCCATACTGTCGGCCATCGAATCCGAAAATCTCCACAACGTGCTGGTGGTGGTCAGCCGCTACTTCGGAGGAGTTAAGCTGGGCACCGGTGGGCTGGCCCGCGCTTACAAGCAGGCGGCTCAAAGCGCGCTGCAGTCCGCCCAGACGATCAAGAAGCTAATCTACACCGAGATTCGTATAATCTACCCCTTGAGCACCACTGGCAAAGTCAGCCAGGTTTTCGCGAAATTCGGAGCCAAGGTCGCGGACCGAGCATTCGAAAAAGAGGCGACGGCGCGTATCCTGGTAAGAAACGGATTGTTGGGCCAGTTCAAGAAAGCTATCGCGGATGCTACCAATGGTCAGGTCAAGTTCGAATAGAGGTATTCATTTCGATTGCGTCGGCTTGGGCGTGAATGCCATCGATTATCTTTGCCTGTTGGACCCTTACCCCGGTCTGGATGACAAAGTGGACGCGGTCAGTTCCTCGGTTCAGGGAGGAGGTCCGGTGCCCACTGCTATGGCCACTTTGGCGAAGTTGGGTGCGAAGTCTTGTTACGTAGGCAAGGTAGGCAAGGACGCAGAGGGAGAGTTCGTGAAGGCCCAGCTGGACAAGGAAGGAGTGGATACTTGTTTCGTGGTTGCAGAGGAAAGGGTCAGGACAGCAAGGGCATTTGTGTGGGTGGACCGGCCGACCGGAAAGCGCACGGTCGTGCTGGATAGAGATGAAAACAGCCGCCTGGAGAAGAAGGAGTTGACATTTTTGGACCGGCTCTGCACCAAGTTCGTACATCTGGATGCCCGCGAGCCGGAGATCAACATCATGGTAGCTCGGTGGGCCAAGAAGCTGGGCGCTGAAGTATGCCTGGACGTGGGAAGTCTCAGAGAGGGAGCGGACCGGGTCCTGCTATACGCAGACCATTTGATAGTCTCGCGGAGATTCGCCTGCGGTTTTGCAGCCACCGTCGATCCGGCCGCCGCCTGTAGGAAGTTGATGCAGAGGGGATTCAAAACCGTAGTGGTTACCGTGGGGGAAGACGGATGTCTTTGCGGCCGGGACGACGAATTATTCTCATCCCCCGGATTCAAGGTGAAGGTGGTGGACACGACCGGTGCCGGAGACGTATTTCACGGAGCTTTCATTTACGGGCTACTCAAGAAATGGTCCCTCAAGCGCATCGCAGAGTTCGCCAATGCTTGCGCAGCTTTGAAGTGCCGAAAGCTCGGGGGAAGAGCAGGTATCCCGACTCTGAGCGAGGTCAGAAGCTTTATGCAAGAGTTTAAGCGAATGACCTAACGTACAGATAGGCAAGGGGATAGCTTAAACATCCTGGAGAATAGACCATGTTCCATTCTCTGTTGCACTGGGTGATTCAGCTCGACGTCCAATTGTTCTGGCTTTTGAACGACAAAGCACAGAATCCGGTGTTGGATTTCGTCATGCCCATTCTGACCAGGCTGGACTACTGGCGTATCCCCATTGTTCTCCTGGCGG
>CAZPRG010000099.1:0-9224 GCA_964588675.1 uncultured Ignavibacteria bacterium | reverse complement strand
GCCAGTTCCTGGCGAACATGAGCCATGAGATCCGCACCCCCATGAACGCCATCATTGGCATGACTGATATAGTGCTGGATACCGACTTGACCGATGAACAGCGGGATTATCTAACTACCGTGAAACAGAGTGCTCGCGCCCTGCTGGAGCTTCTGAACGACATCTTGGATCTTTCCAAGATCGAGGCCGACAAAATCGAATTGGAGACCATCGATTTCGATCTGCGCGTTACTGTGGAAGGAGTGGCCGATACTTTGGCTCGCAAAGCCGCCGAGAAGGGGCTGGAACTGGCCTGCATGATCCATCACCAGGTGCCTTCTCGCCTGCGGGGCGATCCGGGCCGCCTCCGGCAGATTCTGATGAACCTCGCTGGCAATGCGGTGAAATTCACGGATCGGGGAGAGGTGGTGATCTCCGTGGAGGTGGAGCAAGAGACCGACCAGAGCGCCTGGCTGCTCGTCTCGATCGCCGACACTGGAATGGGCATTTCCCAGGAGAAGCAGGAGAGGATATTCGAGAGCTTCACCCAGGCGGATGGCTCCACCACGCGCAAATACGGAGGCACGGGATTGGGCCTGTCCATATGCAAGCGGCTGGTGGAATTGATGGGCGGCCGGATCGGCCTGGAGAGCCAACCAGGCAAGGGAAGCCGGTTCTGGTTCAAGATCGCCCTGGAAAAACAGCAGAGCACAGACGACGATTTCCTGGTCATCCCTCCGGATATCCGGGGTATGAGAATGCTGGTGGTGGACGACAACCAGACCAACCGGACCATTCTGGCCAAGATGCTGGAGTCCTTCGGCTGCTCTCCCGAGGCAGTGGAAAGCGCAAAGCAGGCCCTTCAGACGCTGAAGAGGGCGGCTCAGGGGGAGAAGCTTTTCGACTTGGTGCTCCTGGATATGCAGATGCCGGAGATGGACGGAGTGGAAACTCTGAAAGCCATCAAGCTCGACCCAGACGTCAAGGACACGGTGGTAATCATGCTCACCTCCATGGGCGTCCGGGGTGATGCCGCACGCCTGGAGGCAATGGGCTGCGCTGGATATTTGCTCAAACCGGTTAAGCAGTCACAGCTGTTCGATACCATTATCACCGTCCTCAGCCGGCAAGGGGCCAAGCCTTCGGACAAACCATTGAAAATAGTCACCCGTCATACCGTGGCGGACGTGAAACGCCGAAGAACGCGGATCCTCTTGGCCGAAGACAATCCTATGAACCAGAAACTAGCCGTGGCGCTGCTCAAGAAAGCCGGATACACCGTCGACCCGGTGGAGAACGGAAAGCTGGCGGTGGAGGCCTTAAACCGGAAATCCTATGATTTGGTCTTGATGGACGTGCAAATGCCGGAGATGGACGGGTTTGAAGCCACCACGGCCATCCGCGGAATGAAAGACGAGCGGAGGAATATCCCTATACTGGCCATGACCGCACACGCCATGAAAGGCGATAGAGAACGCTGCCTGGGAGCAGGCATGGACGATTACGTCTCCAAACCCATCGAACCCCAGGAGCTGCTGGACACCATAAAGAAGTGGGTCGCATCGGAAGCCGACGAGCAGGATACCACGGAAGCCGTTCCCATTCGCGAACATGTCCCCGCCTCCGATCCCATCGTGAACATAGAGGCCGTCGTACAGAACAGATTCGATGGAGACGTCGGCTTTTTCGCCGAGATGCTCCGTGAGTTTCTGGATTACGCCCCCAAGCAGTTGGAGAACTTGGATGGATCGATCGGCACGAAAGACAACAGGACCGTGGAGAGCGAAGCTCACAGCCTCAAGGGAGCTGCTGGCAACCTGGGAGCCAGGCGAATCGCCGAGTTGGCTCTGGAACTGGAGCTGGCCGGGCGAACAGGTGGCCTTTCGAGGGCTCCGGCCACGCTGGAGAATCTGCGCTCCGAACTCAAGCGCATGCAAGAATATGTCGATAAATGGCTTGGGGAACGATCTGCGCTCCGATCATAGGCGGCTTAAAAGAAGAATCAAACTCTCATGGAGCAAGCATGAAGATACTTATCGCAGAAGATGATCCCGTCTCCAGGAAGATGCTGGAGAGGATACTGTCCAAAGACGAGAACGAAGTGACGGCGGTCGAGAACGGGGTGCAAGCTCTGGCCGCTTTGGAGAAAGATACCCCGGACATGCTTATCACCGACTGGATGATGCCGGATTTGGACGGATTGGAATTAAGCGGAAGGGTGAGGGCGCTTGATCTGCCCAACTACGTCTACATCATCCTTTTGACCGCGTTGACGGACAAACAGAGGATCATACAGGGTCTGGATGCGGGAGCCGATGATTACATAACTAAGCCCTATGACAGAACCGAGCTCCTGGCCCGAGTTCGGGCAGGGAAACGGGTCATCGATCTGGAAAAATCTTTGCGCCAACGTAACCAGGAGCTCTCCGATGCCCTGGCCCAGGTCAAGCAGTTGAAAGGGCTTCTGCCCATCTGCATGTTCTGCAAGAAAATCCGGAAGGACGACAACTATTGGCAGCAGGTAGAGGAATACGTGGCCGATCACACCGAGGCCGATTTCAGCCACAGCATTTGTCCGGAATGTTTGGAAGAACACTATCCCGATTACGCGCAGAGAAAAAAGGCCCGGGAAACGGTTGTCGAGTGACGGATCCTACGCGGACCACAGACAGACCCCGCGTAATTCTCTTGTCATAGACTGACAGCCCCTCGTCAATGCCTTGGATTCTCCAAATCCACATGCCCTAAAAACCCGGCTCCATCAACCGACTATAGTAACTCCCCGCAGTGTAAAGAGCAGCTATTGGATTGTGTCCCAAAACGCGGTCTTTGGCCACCAACACGGTGGTGTATGCTTCGGCGTATTTAAAGAACAAGGAATCGTGTCCCACGCATAAGCCCAGAAGGATGTTTAGCTCGGTCTTCTCCTCATTCAAGATCTTGGCCTGCGCTATGGAGTTGCACATTGCTTCAAACTCGCCGATTTGTATTTTCTCTTTGTCTTTCACTCCGATCTTCTCCTTTGGCACACAACCCACCTTGCACATCACCGACACCACCTCGAAGCCTTGAGCAGCGAGTATTTCATTCAGCAGGGACGCCTCCTGTGCCAGGCCCACGCAAAAAGCAATGCCCAGCTTTTTGAAACCCATCTTCTTGGCGAATTCGCAGATTTCCTGCACCCGCGGTTTGACCGGGAATTTGGTGTATGGCTTTCTGTCCCTGCTGGCGTAACACTCCCCTTCTTGAATCGAAGCCTGTCGGGCAAACTCTTGTATTCTCTGCTTCCGGTACTCCTTCGACGCTTCTTTGATCGCATCAACTCGATTCAGGGTAGGGCAATACTTGGGTCCCCTTCCGCCTTCCACCAGGCAGATTCTCTCTTTCCGATCGATTCTGCAGTTTGCACAAGCCGAGCGGACTTGGCCAGCCATGTCCTTCCTCCCATTTGCGTGTTGGGAAACGATACTACCTGCCGTGGTATATGAAATCGCCCACCCGTCTCATCCAAGCCAACTCATCTTCCGTCATGGGCGCCATCTCCAGAACCTTCATGTCTTCCCGAAACTCCTTCATATCTCTGGGTCCGCAGAGACAGACATGGGGCGAGGCATGGGAGAGGACGAACCTGTAACAATCAGCCGGCGTGGGCATTCTTTCGTTCTTGGGAAGATAGCTCTTTCTCAGCAGCCGGGTGTGACAGGTGGCGGTGAAGATGACCTTCCCCGGCCCGTCCTCTCTCGGCAGAAGCGGAAACACATCCCTCTCCGCCCCTGGGTGGACGGCGCTGTAGCGGATGTGAAAAACGTCGAATATCTTCTCTTTCTCCACCTCTGCGAATCGAGGCCGATGATGACAGGCCAAACCCAGATGGCGGATAAGGCCCTTCTCTTTCAACTTCAAAGCCTGGTCAATGGCTCGTTGATTGGGCCTTTTCCTGAATGTGCTGAAAAGAAGAACGTCGGCGTATTCCAAGCCCAGTTCTCTAAGAGCTCTCCTGAGACTGCTGGGAATGAGCCTGGCCAAAGGCCAGTAATTCTGAACCACGATGACCATCTTGTCCCGATCTTTCTTGGCCAGTCGCTTGATACCCTCCGCCATTGGGCTTCTTCTTAAAGCTCCCCAATAGAAGTAATTGACTCCACGCTCGAACGCCTCCTCCACAGCCTCTGCCGGAACGCCATAGCCGGCAGCCAATCCTAGCGGCCCGACTTTCAATCCGGTTCGTCCCAAAATAGTGGATTCAAAGCTCATCATCTAAGAAATGCTGTTCGAGTTATTGGACTACGAAGGTAACTCTGAGTCTCGGAGTCTTTCGGATAAACCCATGAAGTGAACTAATCCATCACCACGTCCGTCGGAGCACCGCACTTCTTACACTTCTTCCCCTCGATCCCGGCGACTGACGTGTAGTACCCCTCTCTTTTTATCAAAAGACTGTTGCACACCGGACAATAGGTATTGGAGGTGTTCGGTATCTGCGCATTGCCCACGTACACGTACTTCAGTTTCCTCTTAGCCAGAAGAAACGCCTTCTGTAAGGTCTCCAAGGGAGTAAGCGGCAGCTCCATCTTGTATGCTGGAAAATAGCGCGAGAAGTGAAGAGGAATCCTGTCGCTTAAGCCCGCTACGAACTCCACCAGCCTTAGAATCTGCTCCTCCGAGTCGTTCAGTGTCGGAATCAGAAGATTGGTAATCTCGACGTGCACGCCGCCCTGATGCGACAGCTCAATGGCCTTGAGAACGTAGGGCAGTTTGGCCTTGCAGATTTTCCTGTAGAAGTCCTCGTCCATCGACTTCAGGTCGATGTTCATGGCATCGATGTGAGGAAGCAGCTCTTTTAGAGGTTGCTCGTGGACATATCCATTGGTAACAAGAACATTGGCCAGGCCCCTTTCTCTTGCGATCTTGGACGTATCCAGAACGTACTCGTACCAGATCAGTGGTTCCGTGTAGGTGTATGAAATGCCGAACGAGTGCTCCCTTATCGCCAGTTGCACAAGATCCTCGGGTGTGGCGAATTGGGTCGGTGATTTCTTCTGGGAGATGTTCCAGTTCTGGCAGTTCTGGCAGCTTAAGTTGCACCCGTTGGGCCCGGTGGAGAGTATCTGCTTGCCCGGATGGAAATGATAAAGCGGCTTTTTCTCTATCGGATCTATGGATACGGTTACCAGCTTACCATAGTTTATGGCATACAGCGTCCCGCCTTCGTTCTTCCGGCCCATGCACACACCGATCTTGCCGTCGGCAATAACACATCCTACTGGACACAGCAGACACTGTATCTTTCCGTCTTCCCTCTTCTCCCAATAAAACGCAACCTTCTTCGTCATTTGGGCCGACTCCGGATTAGAGATCGGACAGTCGTCTGTGGGGAAAGATAAAGGCCTGGCCGGGCAAAACAAGGAGATTTTTCAAACACAGTGCCCTGATCGGCAAGAACGCCTTCACCCTGCTTTCGGATGTTCGTTGCCGGGTAATTGTCTTGGCGGGATAACAAAGGATGCTACGCGGTTTCCGAAGCCCAATGACCAGACGATACTGTCCAGGAATCTGCCCACCACAGGAACGGTTGGTGTTTCCCGAGACTTCTGTTTGTCGCGATTATTCTCAGTTGATGTAAGCTTGCTTATGTTTTAGCCCTAACCCTGTCTGCAGACTCAGAAGAACGAAACGCACTTCTTCGAGATGTTTCTCTGCATCTTGCCTTGTAGGTCTGAATGCGTATTTGTGCGCCACCTGATTTCTCATCCTGTTTACAGTCAGCCCCTTCAACTGAAGGAGTAGCTCTCGTGTCTTGTGATCAGGATAGTTCCTAATTTCCTTATTCTTCGGATTCTTGGCCGCAGCATTTCCCATTTGGTCAAGATACCTCTCAATAGATTCGACTGATTGAAAGGATCGAAGAGGGACAAAAACGTCAAGAAAGACGTTGAGCAGTTGAGAGTAGCAGTATGTCTTGATCTTTCGTTCCAGCTTACGCGCGCACCGGTTGAAGACTTCTGTGTCTCTATTGAAGACTCTCTTGCGCCAGGGTTCCCACAAAAGCTTCGTTTCTATTCCCTTGACGAAGAAGGCTTCGCACGCTGTACTGAGATTGATTATACAATACATGTATCTCTTCTGTCTCAGGAGTTCTGAACAGTCATATATTAGATAAGCGTGCTTTTCGCTCACGGCATCGCTTTTGACGTGGAACTTTCTTTTACACGCAGCGCATTGAACTCGCCGACAACTGATTGGCCTGAAAGTCTTGAGGTCAGAAGCTCGGTTGAATATGTTTCTGTTACTGCAATATGGACATTCTGCTATGAAATTCTCGTAATCAACATCCGTTTTCTGTGCATACAGATTTGTCATCAATTCTCCTTCTGCCATTAACTCATTCTTCCGCGGGACGGACGGATTCTCCATCTGCCGACAAGCACCCTCTGCCTCAGATAAAGACCCCGACAACTATGCATGTCTCTTGCGGCTACTCGTGATGGAACAGTTAATACTTCAAGCAGGCCACCCACATACAGGTGCACCCCCTGTGCGGTAACATCAATTCCTCAGCTTGCTTCACGGTGTAAGGGTTTCGAAGTGCCCAATTTTGGCAGGTTTTACAGCTATCAGGACACACATCAAAATACATCTCCATATGCTCGGCAATTCCACTATTCTTGATCATTTGGATAGAAGCGTAAACGGCAGCTATATGCAGCTGATTGTATACTATCTCTTCGATTTCTTGCTTAGATGACCCCTTCAACGATTTCAAGAGTATACCAACGACATCTTCTCCTACCATCTCTCCGCGAGTTAGTGATGACAAGTTCTTCCTGTAGATTTCCTTCAGCAGTTGATTGACTTCAGGGGACGCTTGGTTGTCATAAGCTTCTTGTAGCAGATACTCCGTTAGCAGTTTGTAAAAGACTGTTTGGGAAAGCTTGTCTTTAAGCTGTTCTATAAGTCCACGTGCTACCGCTACGCACTGCTCAAGGTTACTTTTAGAAATCGTCTTCCTTCTGAATCCAACCCGCAGGGCATCTTCCACTATGGATCTCAGCGAGCGATCTCGATCAAGAATTCTCTGAGATTCGACATCGAGATTCGTTGTTATTCTGTCAATCTCCCTCTGATATTGGGATCGAACCCGCAATCTCAAATTGCTCATGCGATCCATCCTAAGAGCTAATCGATATCATACCCCCAGACTCTCCAGAATCCTCGGAATGTCCAGAAACGTCTTGGCGATATGCGCGCCCGCCTCTTCCAATGCCTTCAGCTTGCTCTGCGCGGTTCCCATGTCGCCTTCCACGATGGCTCCGGCGTGTCCCATTCTCTTTCCGGGGGGAGCGAAAACTCCGCCTATCATACCGATGACCGGCTTGGACATTTTCTCGATGGCGGGCTTGGCCATCTCCTCGTAAACTCCGCCGATCTCGCCCACCAACACCACGGCCTTGGTCTTCTGGTCCTTGTCGAAAAGCTTCAGAATGTCGTTGAAGGTGCTGCCCAAAACCGGATCGCCTCCTAAACCAACGCAGGTGGTCTCCCCGTAACCGGTTCTCGAAAGCGTGTCGGCAACATAGTAGGTAAGCGAGCCGGATCGGGACACGGTTCCCACTCTGCCCGGCTTGAACGCGATATCCGGCATGATTCCCAGATTGGCCTCCCCCGGAGTGATGATTCCTGCGGTATTTCCCCCCAGGACTATACTGCCGTATCTCTGCGCCTCCTTCCTCACCATCATCATATCCAGAATGGGGATGTGCTCGGGAATCACCACGATGAACTTGATTCCGGCATAGATGGCCTCAATGGCGGCCTCCTTGACGAATCGGGCCGGAAGGAAGACCACCGAGGTATCCGCGCCGTGATTGACGACGCACTCCTCTACCGTATCGTAGACCGGCATCCCCAGAACCGTCTCCCCGCCTTTACCCGGCGATGTCCCGGCCACGATCTTGGTACCGTAGGCCAGCATTCTCTCGGTATGGAATTTTCCTGCGCTTCCGGTAATCCCCTGGACCATCACTTTGCTGTTCTTGTCCACCAAAATCGCCATCGATCTCTCCTAAACCTTATGCCCGCGCCGTCACTCCTCGATTTGTTATTCGCCTACCGTCCACCGTCGACCGCCATCCGTTTAATACGTCCATACGGACGCCCCCAGACGGGCCCGTATGGGCGTCTGGGCGTTTCATCCGCTGACCATCTTACGTCGTCATTTGTCAGTAACCGAGTTTCCTGTCAAATAGGTTCAGCAACGGCTTGTGATTCAGGTAGCGGTTCACGTTCACTCTGAATATCTCTCCCACCTTCTTGAAGTAGTCGCTCATGCTTCCTGCGATGTGCGGCGTGAGAATCACGTTCTCCATCTCCCACAGCCGACTCTCCGAACTCAACGGCTCCTGTTCAAAAACGTCCAGGCCAGCGCCTGCGATCTTTCTGTTGGCAAGCGCGTCGATCAGCGCTGGCTCATCCACCACTTCGCCGCGAGCGACGTTTATGAGTATGGCCGTCTGTTTCATGTAGGCCAGCTCGCGCCGTGCAATCATGTGGTGAGTTTCTTTAGTGTACGGAACGGCCATCACCACCACGTCGGCTTCGCGCAGAGCCTCCGAAAGCCTGGTTTTGGGCAGCAGCCGGTCCACGTGCCTGGTCTTCTCACCTCTTCGAACCCGATTCTTGGTTGCCACAACTTTCAGCCCGAAAGCCTTCGCTTTCCGGGCAAGTTCCTTCCCGATAGTGCCCATCCCGACGATAGTGATGGTCTTGCCTTTAAGCTCAAACCTCTGCTTCATGACGTCAACCGGACACCATTCCCGCCTTTGCTTGCAGTTCCAGCTCTGAAGCAATCCTCTCGAGAACGCCAGAGTCATCGCCATGACGTGGTCGGATATAACTTCCCCGTGTATCCCTCTCGAGGTGGTAAGAATCACATTGCTTCTCAGAAACTCAGGGAACAGTAGTTGATCCACGCCCGCAGAACCGCAGTGAATCCACTTCAGTTTCTTTGCCGCAAGAAAAGTCTTTTTGTCGACGGAGAAGCAGACCAATATCTCGGCGTCGGAGATGACCTTCCTCAGATCGTCCTTGTCGTGAGAAGGCAGCAGTTCGATTTTGTCTCTCAGCTTCTCGGAGGAGAAAACCTCATTCTGAAACTCCTGGAAGTCCTTTTCGCGTTTGCTCAGGGCCACTATGATTCTGAGTTTTCTCTTCTTTCTTGCAGTCATAAGGACGAAGGTCACGCTTAG
>CAZPRG010000098.1:0-9247 GCA_964588675.1 uncultured Ignavibacteria bacterium | reverse complement strand
ACAAAAAGTGCCGAAGGTGGGATTCGAACCCACACACCCGTTCGGGCACTGCGCCCTGAACACAGCGTGTCTACCAATTTCACCACTTCGGCCGGAGGGTAATATACGTCCGTCTTCGACTCCGGGCAAGCACAATTTTAGATTTCTCTTGCCGGGTACTTCCGCCGGTGATATATTCGAAAACGATGGCCAAAGACAAAGAGGAGATACGAGTCATCGCCACCAACCGCAAGGCCCACCACCTTTATCATGTGGTGGACACCTACGAGGCGGGAATCGCACTGGTGGGCACCGAGGTGAAATCCCTCCGGCAGGGAAAGGTCAATTTCAAAGACAGCTATGCCTCCGTGGACAAAGGCCAGGTTTTCCTGCACAGCCTGCACATCAGCCCGTATGACCAGGCCAACCGCTTTAACCACGATCCCACCCGCTCCAGGAAATTGCTGTTGCACAGAACGGAGATTCGAAAGCTTCTGGGCAAGACCACCGAGAAGGGATTCACCCTGGTGCCTCTGAGGATGTATTTCAAAGGCCGGGTGGCCAAGGTGGAGCTGGCCCTGGCCATCGGAAAGAAGCTGTTTGACCGAAGAAAAACCATAAAGGACCGGGAGGTGCAGAGGGAACTGCGCCGGGCGCTGAAGGAGCGACAGCGATGATCCTGGGCCACTCCGCCGTCTCTTGCGCCGCCCAGTTCCGATGGCCTCTCTTCCCCCGCGTTTTTGGGGCCCAGACTAAGGCATGAGAACTTGGATTCGTCTTTCGTCTTTTCTCCTGTGGCAGCTGGTTCTGACCTTAGGGCTGCCAGCGTGGTCAGATGCTGCCGAGCTGGTGACTCTGGACGGAAAAAGCCACCACCTTCCGTCCGTTCGCATCGGGCGCATCGAATACGTCTCGGTAAACGATCTCTCGTCGGCCATCGGGGCGCAGGTCTTTTGGCACCGTATGCTCCGCAAGGTCACGCTGGAGTTCGAGGACCATCAGATGTCCTTCGTATGGTTTTCTCCATACGTGCTGTATGATTCCCAGGTTTACAACCTGGCGTATGATGCAGAGCTCAAAGACGGCACTCTCTGGATTCCGGTCAGGGGATTTCAAAGGATTTGGGATCTCATCCATGCGCCTCCCGAGCCGACGGAACCTGCGTTTTCCTATGGCCAAACGGCCCGCATTCTGGACCTGAAGGTCGAGGAAAAGGTCAACGGAATCCTGGTGGAGGTGCTGATCAGCCGCCCGCTGGAGTACGAGGTTCTCCCGGACCAAAACGGAGACGTTAACATCGTTTTCTACAAGGGAAAGCTCGATACCACTTACTTCAACCGGAAGAAGCTGCCGAGGTTCGTCAGTTGGGTGAAAGCTTACCAGTTCGAGGGCTCGGCTCAGGTGTCGCTTCGACTGAAGAGATCTTTTCTTAGCGTCTCCCATACGTTGAAAACCGACCCCTACAGAATTCAGATCTCTCTTCTGCAGACTCCCTCCCCTGGCGACTCGGGCGCCCAGTTTCCCACGGCGGGAGGCGATGAGGCGCAAAAACCGGACGAGGATCTGATCCATGTCATCGTCATCGATCCCGGACACGGCGGCCCGGATTCCGGGGCGGTGGGAAGCAAGGGGTTGGTCGAGAAAAACGTGACCCTGGATATCGCCCAAAGGCTGAAGCGACTTTTAGAAAAAGAGCACGGATTGAAGATCATCCTGACCAGAACGGACGACGTCCTGGTCCCCTTGGAGGAAAGGACCGCCCTGGCCAACCGGAATGCCGCTGATCTCTTGATCAGCATTCATACCAATGCTTCGGTCAAGAGGTCCGCCCGCGGCAGCGAGACCTTCTTTCTGTCGGCGGCCAAGACGGATGAGGCCAGGGCCGCCGCGGCGCTGGAGAACTCCTCCATCCGCTTCGAGCCGCCGGGCTCAAGTCCGGTGGGATCAGCCGATCTGGAATACATCCTGATGGATCTGGTACAGAGCGAGTACCAAAGAGAGTCTCAGGATTTGGCCGGTATGATCCAAAGACGGCTGACGGACGAGCTCCCCATTCCCGGCCGGGGAGTAAACCAGGCTGGTTTCGTGGTTCTGAATAAAGCCTATATGCCGGCGGTCCTGGTGGAAACGGCCTTCATCTCCAACCAGAAGGAGGAGGGCCTGCTTGAGAAAGGTTCCTTTCGACAGAAAATAGCCGAGGCGCTTTACGAGAGCATAAGGCAGTTCAAACGAAAATACGAATCCGAGGACTGAGCACGAGCTTGATCCGGGTTTGACGAATCTCTCCCCCGGAGGGGAGAGAAAAGACCTGATCCCGAATACACAGGAATCAAAACATGTCTCCCGCAAATGGAAAATCGAGGTTGCGCCCGGAAAGCGACAAACCCATAGGCATCTTTGACTCCGGCGTGGGTGGACTGACCGTGGCCAAAAGGATATTCCAGCTTCTGCCCCATGAAAAGGTGATCTACTTCGGAGACACGGGCAGGTATCCTTACGGCCCCAGGTCGCCGCAGATCGTGAGAAGGTTTTCGGCGCAGAACGTGGAGTTCTTGCTTCGACAAAAGGTCAAGTTCATCGTGGTGGCCTGCAATACCGCCTCAGCCGTGGCTTTGCCGGAGCTCAAGAGGAGCCATTCGGTTCCCATGATCGGCGTAATCGAGCCCGGCGCTTCTGCCGCCGTCCAGGCTACGCGGAATCACAAGGTGGGAGTGATAGGCACGGTGGGCACCATCTCGTCGCAGGCCTACCGGAAGGCCATTCACCGGCGGTCACAAAAGACCCAGGTTTTCTCGGTGGCCTGTCCGCTTTTCGTCTCCCTGGCGGAGGAAGGCTACGTGGACAAGAAAGCTACCCGCCTGATAGCCGAGGAGTACCTGACGCCCCTGGCTCTGAAGGGCGTGGATACCCTGGTTCTGGGCTGCACCCACTATCCGTTGCTTAAAAAGGTGATCTCGCAGGTTATGGGAAAGAAGGTCGGGCTGATCGACTCGGCGGAGGAAACCGCCAAAGAGGTCAAGAGTTTTCTTGCCGACCAGGGGCTTCTTCGAAGGTCCCGGGGAAGAGCTTTTCACAGATTCTTCGTCTCCGACGTTCCTGACAGATTCGTGCAAGTCGGTCAGAGATTCCTAAGAAGTCCCATCCGCAACGCAAGGAAAATCGACCTGGATGGATAATCGGATTACACTGTGCAGGTGAAGCAGGGGTATGACATTATGAAGATTGTGTTGGCCACCAACAACAAGCACAAGATAAGAGAAATCAAGAACATTCTCGTCGGGCTGGAGGCCGACATACTCACGCTGGAGGATTTTCGGGAGTTTCCCCAGGTGGAGGAGACCGGGGAGACTCTGAAGGACAACGCCATTCTCAAGGCGCAGGCTGTCTTCCGGTTCAGCGGACTCCCCTCTTTAGCGGACGATTCCGGCCTGGAGGTGGAGGCCCTGCAGGGGGCGCCGGGGGTACGGTCGTCCCGCTTCGCGGGCGAGCAGTGCAGCTTTGCCGACAACAACCGGAAGCTCCTGGAGCTGCTCCGCGACGTTCCCTGGGAAGGGAGGCGAGCCAAGTTCGTCTGCGTGGTGGCTTTGGCCGGGGATCCAAGCCGAATCGTCACGGTGAAAGGAGAGCTTCAGGGATTCATCGCCCTGCAGGGAAAAGGACAAGGTGGATTTGGCTATGATCCCGTCTTTTACGTACCAGAACTGAACAAGACTCTGGCTCAACTCACTCCGGAAGAGAAGAACAAAATCAGTCACCGCGCCAGGGCCTTCAATCGAGCCAGGGAACTGATTCTGAAAGGTTTTTTCGATGATTGACACGGTTACATTCGATCTGTGGAACACTCTGATCGTCAATCTGCCGCTGGACGTGGAGAAGTACAGGACCCGCAGGCTGGAGGGGATCCAACGGATTCTGGGTGAGAGCGGGCACCATGTCGGCCCTGCACAACTGCTGGAGGCTTATCTCAAGGGCTTTGAGAAGTGCAAGCAGACCTGGAGAAAAAACCTGGACCTTTCCACAGAGGATCAAATCACCAACTTGATGGGGTTTTTGGACTTCTCCGATTTCGAGGATAAGCTCGAAAGTCTGATGCCCGACCTGGTGAAGGCATACTCCTCACCTATCCTGAATGATCCTCCCGAGTTGGTCGCGGGGGCCCAGGAAATAGTGGCGCATCTAAGTGGGGACGGATACAAAATCGGCCTGATTTGCAACACCGGCACCACGCCGGGCCGGACTTTGAGGACGCTTTTGACCAGCCTGGGTTTGTTTGATTTCTTCCGGGTTGCCACGTTCTCCGACGAGCTTAAAATCCGAAAGCCCGATCCCCGGATATTCCAGCAGACGCTCCGCCGGCTGGGCAGCGCACCCCGGGAGTCCTTGCACGTGGGAGACCTGCTGAGCGTGGACGTCGTGGGAGCCAAGAACGTAGGCATGTTGGCGGTTCAAGTGGAGTCCGGCCAGGCCTTCTTTGACGAAATCCTGCCTGAATGCAATGGGGAAGTCCAACCCGATTACAGCATAGGAGAGCTGAAAGAGTTGAAGTTGATCCTCGATCAATTGAAAGCCGGCTGAAGGGCAGGGGCTAGGGCTTCGGTTCCGCACCCGCCTTGTGTTTAGACCGGCAAGGGAAAAGAAACAAAAGTGATCGCAAGAACTGACGACAATAAGTAGGGAGACAAGGGTAGCCCGCAGAGAATGCCACTTCCACATCCCAAATCCAGAAAAAGAAAGGCGGGTCGATGAGCAAGAAAATCGGAATCTTGACCGGCGGAGGAGATTGCCCCGGATTGAATGCGGTTATTCGCGCGGTGGTGAGAAAGTCCATCAAGTGCGGCTACAGCGTCTTGGGCATCCGCCGCGGATGGCGCGGTCTGATGGATTATGGATTGACCGAGGAGCTCAATCTGGACAAGGTATCCGGGATAATCCATCGGGGGGGCACCATTTTGCAGACCTCCCGCACCAATCCCTTCAAGGTGCCGGACGGGGTTAAGCGAATCATGGAAAAGAAGAAATCGCTGGGACTTTCCGCCATTATCGCGGTGGGCGGCGAGGATACTCTCAGCGTGGCGGCCAAGCTATACGACGAAGGGGTGGAAGTGGTGGGCGTGCCCAAGACCATCGACAACGATATCTGGGGCACCGACTACACCTTCGGCTTCGATACCGCGGTCAACATCGCCATGGATGCCATCGACCGGGTTCACACCACTGCGGAGTCCCACAACCGGGTGATGGTGGTGGAGGTGATGGGCCGGAATACCGGTTGGATTGCCATAGAGGCAGGAATCGCCGGAGGAGCGGACTTCATCCTGATTCCGGAGAGGCCCGTGGACCTGGAGAAAGTCTGTGACGCCATCTGCCAGCGCCATCAGAGGGGACGCGACTTCAGCATAGTGGTGGTGGCCGAAGGAGCCAAGATCGCCGCCGGCGAGGGCGAGCAGAAAGAGGAAATCACCGTGGTTCAGGACCAGGAAAAGGACGCCTTCGGGCACGTGCGGCTGGGCGGCATAGGAAGAATACTGGCTACGGAGATACAGAAGCGGACCGGGTTCGAAACCCGCTTCGTCATCCTGGGATACATTCAGAGAGGCGGAACGCCCACCGCCTTCGACCGCATGCTGGGGACCAGGTTCGGCATCGCCGCGGTGGATCTGGTGCAGCGCGGGGAGTTCGGAAAGATGGTCACGCTCCGGGGCAACGAAATCGGTTCCATCGATTTAAAGGAGGTCATGAACAAGACCAAGAGCATCGGCGACGATCTGTACGAAATAGCCGAGGTGTTTTTCGGCTGAGGCACAATCCACGGAAGGACACAAACGACCGCGCCCGAAAAACCGTCCTGGTGATGGCCGCCTAAACCATCATTCGCGACGGGCAGGCGCGTTTTTCGCCGGAAACATAGGATAGACAGCCATGAGACCAATTGCCCTTTTCTGTTGCCTGTTGCTGAGCATGGCGTGCGCTGATCTCTCTTCCGCCATGGATCTGAGCAGCGCCCAAACAGTGGGACTGCGGTTCGGGGTATGGAGAGCGGAGAACGCCAAGCACGTCCAACCCGCACCCGGCGAGCAGATACTCACCGACGTGGCCGCCGCCTACGGGGAGGTTCACATCTCTTTGGGGCTGAACAAAGGGTTCGCCGCGGGAATTTCCTTAGGCAGCTGCTATCGAGGGGAAACCCGCTATAACGATCAATACGGATACTACTGGAAGAGGGTCACCATCTATCCCATCGGCGCCGAATTGAAGTACTACCCCTTACACGGCGTCGAAGGATCACGATGGCAGCCCTATTTGGATACCGGCGCCGGGCTGGTCTCCGGGACCGAAGACATACGTTTCGGCGAGTACTCCGGCCCTTTGCTGCTTTCGGGCAGCGGCATCAATAGCTACCTCACCGTGGGCTGGCATGGGGGCTTGGGCATGGATTTTGTACTCGGTTCGTCCTTCGTTGTCGGCCTGGATATGAAATACCGGGTCGCCCATTTTAACCACAAGGTCGGTGGTATCAAGGACTTCAGCGGACCCCAGGCTACCTTGGGCCTTTCCTACGTTTTGAAAGGATTCTGACCTTCTCTGCCTCCCCGGAAGCCCCTTCCACTCCAGGCAGACAATTCCAGCGCCTGTTCCCCAAATCCCAAAAGAGAACATTAAATTCGTTGCGCATGGCGCGCTCGTGCCATATATTCCTTGAAATTCGATTTCAGGTGACTATCGACTGTAATAGAAAGTGAATCTGGTGTTCAAAGCCACAGGAGAAGGAGGAAGACATGGCAGTGAAGGTCGGCATTAACGGATTCGGGAGGATCGGAAGACTGGTCTACAGAGCGGCCATGAAACATCCCGACATCGACATCGTCGCCGTCAACGACGTCACCGACGCTCCCACCCTGGCCCACCTCTTGAAATATGATTCGGTGCACGGTGTGCTGAAGTCCCAGGTGAAGGCGGAAGGTAATGCCATCGTAGTAGACGGAAAGAAGACCGAGGTCCTTTCGGAGAAAGATCCTTCTTCCCTGCCCTGGAAGAAGCTGGGAGTGGAGTTGGTGGTTGAATCCACCGGCAGGTTTCGCACGGCGGACGACGTCAAGAAACACCTGGACGCCGGAGCCAGGAAGGTGCTGATCTCCGCACCGGCGAAGGGCAAGGGCGGTCCGGTTTTGAACATCGTTCTGGGCGTAAACCAGGAGAAGTACGATCCCAAAGCTCAGGTTCTGACCATCGGGTCCTGCACCACCAACTGCCTGGCACCGGTGGCCAAGGTGCTGAACGACAGCTTCGGAATCATCCGCGGATTCATGACCACCGTGCACGCCTACACCTCCGACCAGCGGCTTCTGGATGCCCCGCACAAGGACTTAAGAAGAGCCAGAGCGGCGGCCATGGCCATCATCCCCACCAGCACCGGCGCTGCCAAGGCCCTGTCTTTGATTCTCCCGGAGCTGGCCGGAAAGCTGGATGGGGTCGCGCTCAGGGTTCCCGTTCCCACCGGCTCGATCGTCGACTTGATTTGCGAGCTCTCCAAAGAGGTGACCGCCGAGGAAGTAAACCTAGCCATGAAAAAGGCGGCCGACGGACCTATGAAAGGCATCCTGCAGTACATGGAGGATCCCATCGTTTCCGTGGATGTCATCCAGAATTCGCACTCGTCGATCTTCGATGCGCCCTCCACCGTGGTCATGGGCAAGAACCTGGTCAAGGTCTTCTCCTGGTACGACAACGAATGGGGCTTCTCCTGCCGAATGGTGGAGATGCTGGAGTTGATGGCAAAATAGACGGGACAGGAGTTGTACTTTTTTCTTAGTATCCGGGTGGGGGTAACCCCCCTCACCCGAACACAGCTTTCTTATCCCAGGAGGGGGATATGGAAAAACTGAGCATTGATGATATCAAGCTGAGCGGCAAGAAAGTCCTGGTTCGAGTCGACTTCAACGTGCCCTTGGATGAAAAGGGCCAGGTCGCGAACGATAAACGCATCGTGGCATCTTTGCCCACCATCAAGAAAATAATGGCAGATGGCGGAAAGGCCATCCTCATGTCCCACTTAGGCAGGCCCAAGTGCAAGAAAGTGCCGGAGATGAGCCTTTTGCCTGTGGCCAAGACACTCGAAAAGCTGCTGGGCAAACCGGTCAAATTCGTGAGCGATTGTGTCGGACCCGAAGTCGAAAAAGCCGTGTCTCTACTTAAGCCCGGCGACTGTCTTCTTCTCGAGAATCTCAGATTCCATGCCGAAGAAGAGAAAAATGACCCGGAGTTTGCCGGGAAGCTCGCCAAACTGGGAGATGTGTACGTTAACGACGCCTTCGGCACGGCTCATCGAGCGCACGCCTCCACCGAGGGAGTTACCAAGTATTTCAAGCAGTGCGCGGCCGGCTATCTGATGCAAAGTGAGCTGAGGTACTTGGGTCTGGCGCTGGCCAATCCGCAGCGGCCGTTTGTGGCAGTGCTGGGCGGTGCTAAGATCTCCGGCAAGATCGACGTGATAACCAACCTGATGGACAAAGTGGATGCTTTCTTGATCGGCGGCGGAATGGCCTTCACGTTTTATAAAGCTATGGGTAAGGAGATCGGGGGGTCCTTGCTGGAGCCGGACAAGATCGACCTGGCCAAGCAGATATTGAGTAAAGCAAAAGAGAAACAAGTGGGCTTTTTCTTGCCGGTGGACGTGGTCGTCGCCTCGGAGGCCAAAGAGGATGCCTCGACCCAGGTTGTGGCCAGCGATGCCATCCCCTCCGACATGCAAGGTCTGGACATAGGCCCGGAGACTATCAGGGAGTTCTCATCGGAGTTGGACCAGGCAAAGACCGTGGTCTGGAACGGCCCCATGGGAGTTTTCGAGGTCTCCAAGTTTGCGGCCGGCACCATCGGCATCGCCCGGGAGCTGGCCAAGATAACCGAGAAAGGCGCGACCACCATAGTGGGCGGAGGAGATTCCGCTTCCGCAGTGGCCAAAGCCGGGTTGAAAGATAAGCTCTCCCATATATCCACCGGGGGAGGAGCTTCCCTGGAGTTTCTGGAGGGAAGGGTTCTGCCCGGAGTGGCGGCCCTCACCGATGCTTAGAAATCTGTGCTTGCGAGGTCTGGCGAGAGACTAACCTAATAACAGCGGTCTGCGGACTTATCTTTGAGCCAAGTCGAAGGACCGCGGACGGTGGACAGTTCATGCTAACTCCCATAATAGCCGGCAACTGGAAGATGTACAAGACAGAAGAGGAAGCCTTCGTTCTGGCGTCCGACCTAAAGAAGCGGTTGAAGAACGTGG
>CAZPRG010000097.1:4913-9408 GCA_964588675.1 uncultured Ignavibacteria bacterium | reverse complement strand
AATAGTGTTACCCATGTCCCCGAACACCTGTTACCCATCTCTCCGGTCTGTACAGATCCCTCTCCCCAGCGGGGAGAGGGAGTTTTCCCTCTCTTTTATGGGGGGGATTAAGGGAGGGTGACGATCCATTCTTGTAAAGCAAGCTGCGCCATGCTTGATCTAAAACTGCCTCAGGCCATATCTATCCAACTTACGATACAACGTCCGTTCGCCGATGCCCAGAAGCTGAGCGGCCTTCTTTCTGTTTCCTTTGGTATATTCCAGTGCCCTTTGAATCAGCTCCTTCTCCATGTTCTCCACGTTCAGATCCGATGGTATTTCGCCGCTGCTGCGTTGACCAGCCCAGTAGGACCCCACTGGTTCAACTCTGGTATCCGGTCCTGACCGGCCTTGCTCCGAAAGGGCGTCTCTTAGGTTGATGATCTCCGCCCTTAGGCTCAAGATGGCTTGGATGATCAACTCGTGCTCGGCGGTCTGCACGGACTTGCCGGTGACCACGGGCAATCGTCGGTTGGATTGTCCCTGGTTCTCCACGTATTTTCTGACGTCGTCAGCCTCGATCCTTCTATCCGGTGCCAGGGCCAGCATGCTCTCCAGGAAGTTCCGCAGCTCCCGCACGTTGCCCGGCCAGTGATAGCCCATGAGAAGCTCCATAGCCTCGTCTGAGACCCCGGTGATTTTCCTCCGGCTTTGTTGATTGAGTTTGCTGATGAAGCTGTGCACCAGGATGGGAACGTCTTTGGGCCGCTGCCGGAGAGGCGGGACCTCGATTTTCACCACTGCCAACCGGAAGAAAAGATCGCTGCGGAAGCTCCCCTCCTGCACTTTCTGCTCCAGATCCTGGTTGGTGGCGGCGATGATCCGCACGTCCACCTTGATATCAGAACTTCCACCCACCCGCATGAAGCTTCGCTCCTCCAACACCCGGAGCAGCTTCACCTGGGTGGCGGGTTTGAACTCCGCGATCTCGTCCAAGAAGATAGTGCCCCCGTTGGCGGTCTCGAAAAGCCCCGGCCTCCGGCTGACCGCACCGGTGAAGGCGCCTTTCTCGTGTCCGAACAGCTCGCTTTCCACCACCCCTTCCGCCAGCGCGCCCACGTTGGCCGCCACGAACGGCTTGTCTTTCCTTTGGCTGTTGGCATGAATGGCGCGGGCGATCAGCTCCTTTCCGGTTCCGGATTCTCCGGTGATCAACACGGTGATGTTGGTGGGAGCCACCTGAAGCGCGGATTCCGCAATCTGCTTGAGCTGCACAGACTTTCCCACCAGGCTGCACGATCTCAGAAACTCCCTTTCTTTGAGGAGCTTGTTCACCTTTAGGTGAACCTCTTCCGGCACCAGGGGAATCTCGAAGACCTCGTCCGCTCCGCAATTTAGAACCTCTGCCTGACGGCCGAGGTCCTCCACCGGAATCCCCACCAATAAGTCTGCCTCCGGCGCCTTGGAGATGATCCGCCGGATGAGCACGGTGCAGGAGAAATCGCTTAGCCGGGAGTCGGTAATCACCACATCGAAGCTCCCCTCCCTTATTCTCTTCAGCCCCTCCCGGCTGGTTGGGACGCTCTCGATTTGCGGATGAATGTCGGAGAGCGCCTTTCCCATTCCCTGCGGGAGTCCGGTATCCGGACTGATGATCAGTATGCTGGCTGACGCATTCATCGGATGACGTTTGCCTCGGAGTGAAGCCTGGCTCACTCTCTCTGACCGGCGGACCGGCTTCGATTCGTCACAAGAGATGAGCGAGTCATGGAGTGTTCGCCCCAACGGTCCGTATGGTTTCAGACGAACCCGGTCAGGGCGGCTGCTGCGTGAGGCTTGCCGGTCAAGCTGAGGCTTGACACTCCACTTGAACCCTCAATCACGAAAAGTAAAAACAAAAACCCAAAACCACAACTGAAAAATCTCACCTTGGTTTGCGCTTGCCGCAAAACTTCTTCTTTCTCCCCTCCCCAGGCCGGCAATAGTTTCTGCCTGCCATAATGAAATCGATCTCCTTCTGTTCCTTGTCAACTCGAACCACCTGAACTTTTATCCTGTCCCCCAACTTATACATCTTCCTGCTCCGCCTGCCTATGAATCTCCTGCCCTTCTCGTCGAAAACGTAATAATCATCGCCCAGGCTGGAGATACGCACCAAACCTTCGGCCAATGAGCCATCCAGTCTTACGAAGAATCCGAAAGGCACCACCCCGGAGATGAGTCCATCGTACTCCTCTCCCAGCTTGTCCTGCATGAACTCGATCTGCTTGATTTTGACCGACCCTCTCTCCGCCTCCTCCGCCAGCCTTTCCCTTTCCGAGGTGATCTCGGCGATCTTGGGCAGCCGGCCCAGCATCTGAACCTGGCGTTTGGTGGTGTACCTGCGGCCCTCCAGCTCCTTCAGTATCCGGTGCACGATGAGATCGGAATATCGTCGGATGGGCGAGGTGAAATGGGTGTAATGCGAGAAGGCCAGGCCGAAATGCCCCACGTTCTCCGGCGAGTAGCAGGCCTTTTTCAGGGACCTGAGTAGAATCTCGTTTATCAGGCTCTCCTCGGGTTTGCCCTCCAGCGACTTCAGAAACTTCTGGATTTTCTTGGGACGAATCCGACCGCCGGTGGCAAACGAGTAACCCAGAGTCGAGACGAAATCGGAAAACGCCTCCATCTTCTCCTGGTCCGGCTCCTCGTGAATGCGGTACAGGAAAGGCACGGAGAGGCGGGCCACGTGCTCGGCCACGGTCTGGTTGGCAACCAGCATGAACTCTTCGATCAGCCGGTGGCTTTCCAACCTGGCCACCTGCATAATGTCCAACACCCTGCCGTCTTTTCCCAAAACCACGTGAGCTTCCGGCAGATCGAAATCCAGGCTTCCCTTGACCAGCCTTCTCTCCAGAAGCTTGCGTGAGAGCTTTCTCATCTCCAGAAGATCGTGCTCAAGCGGCTCCAATCTTTCGTCGGCGGAACCGTCGTCGAAGAACTTCTGCACTTGATCGTAGTTCAGTTTGGCCTTGCTCTTGATCACGCTTTCCCGCATCCGGTAGCCTACTTTCTTTCCCTCAGAGTCGATTTCCATGATGACACTGTAGGTAAGCCTCACCCGGTTGGGCCTCAGGCTGCATACGTCGTTGGAGAGCTTCTGCGGCAGCATGGGAATCACCCGATCCACCAGGTATACCGAATTGCCCCTTTTCAGCGCCTCCCGATCCAGATCGGAATTCTCCCTAACGTAATGGGAGACATCAGCGATGTGTACCCCCAAAAGATAATTGCCGTCCGGTCTCACCTCCAGGGAGACGGCATCATCATGATCTTTGGCATCCGCCGGATCTATGGTGAAGCAGTTGGCATTACGCAGATCCAGCCTCGACTCAAGATCACTCTTGCTGACTCTGGCGAAGACCGCATCCGCCTCCTCTTCCACCTCCTGGGGAAAGCTCATGGGGAAACCGAACTCTTTGATCAGGGAAAGCATCTCCATACCGGGATCATCCGGATAACCCAGCACCTCCACGATCTTTCCTTCCGGGCCGGTGTGCACGTCCGGCCAGTCCAGCAACGAGACCACCACCTTCTGTCCATCCTTGGCATCCTTCGAGTTGTCCGGTGCTACGGAAATCTCCCTTGAGATTTTCCGGTCGTCGGGAGTGACATAATCGCTGAATTTGCCCCGGTGAAAGGTTCCCACCAGATCCTGTTTGGTGCGTTTCAGAATCTTGGTTACCGTTCCTTCGCGGGCCGGGCCTCGCCTTCTGCCCAATATGGTGACCAGCACCCGGTCCCCATGGAAGGCATGGCCCATATTCTCGTCGCGCACGTAGACGTCCTCGGTTCCATCGTCGGGCACCACAAAACCATAGCCGCTCCTGCCCGAGACCAGCCTGCCCGCCACGGCGTTCACCTTGCCCGGCAATCCGATTCTGCCCCTTTTCATTTTGACCAGAAGTCCGTCCCTGAGCATTGATCTGACCGTTCTCCTGAAGCTCCCGTAGTCCCCCTCCCGGATTTCCATCAACTTGGCCAGTTCCCGCAGCTTCAGCGGCTTGTGTGGCCGACTGGAAAGAAACTGAAGGACTTTTTCCTGATAGGCACTCATAACGACACCGTTTGACCCCGGTGATAGGCTATCCGCTTGGTTTGGAGGCTGGTGGCATGAATAATGAATCGATCGACGGTCCCGTTCGCTGCCGCGTCACAGTCGGCTTCACTTCCCGCCCAGACGAATCAGCGGTACCACCGCCTTCTTCTCGCCTGCCACGTCGTAGCTTCCCAGAATCTTGGTTTGATCGATGCCTTCCGGAGTCAGGATATCGTAGACATCGGGATTGTACTTGGTATCGGTCCCCCCTCCCCCCCGATCCGCCGAAGGGAACTGGCCCACCTTCATGAAACATCCCACCCCGTAACCCGGAGTGCGCCAGCCGCCATACTGGCCTCCGGCCAGCACCTGAATTCTCCAGTTCTCGTTCGGGACTCCGATGATCTGCTGCGGAACGGAGAAGAAGATTTCGTTTCC
>CAZPRG010000097.1:0-4903 GCA_964588675.1 uncultured Ignavibacteria bacterium | reverse complement strand
GCAGGTGGTTATCCAAAGACAGAGCCCTCAGAAAGAGGGCCTGCCAGACCCAGTCCTGATCGTACACCAGAACTCCCGCATTACTGACTTCGATGGCGAATTCGTAAGCATCCGAGTCGGGCAGCTCGAAGTTGCCGTTGTCGAAAAACAGCCTGGTGTTTCCGCTGTGCTCCATACTGTCGGTGTCTATGACCACTGCGGCGAAGCTGCCGTTGAATCCCTCCTCCGAGGAGATTTCGGCATGACTTAAGCTGGAGAAGCGAAGCTGGAAATAGACCGACTCCTGATCCTGGCTCATCCGCACCTCCGTCAAATCGAAAATGCCCGGCGCTGCCCTTTCGTTCCGGGGGTAAACGTAATCGCCGTCGCCCTTGTCGTCTCCCTTCTCATCCCGGAAGTCGCACATCGTCCTGCAATTTATGGGCTCCTCGATGGTGATCTGGGGAATGGTGGTTCCCAGGACGAACTGGTCCCACTCTTGCTTGATATCATCTTCGCTTTTGCGAAATACGACTTGCAAGGCTTCGCGCTGTTGGTCCCGTCCCGGACCCGCGGAGTATAACATCTTGAATCGTCGCATTCCCCTGGTCTCGATCACAAACTTGGCGAAGGAACAGACCAGCGCTGCACCTTGGTTGACGCCGTCGCTGAAGGGAGCCAGGATGAGCGAATCCAGTGAAATGGGGCCTTTCCGCTCCATCTCCCGTCTGGCCCAGGACAAAAGCAGGTCCGGCGAGAAAAAAGACGCTCCTCCCAGGTAATAAGCCAATCCCTCGCTAACATACTCCGGCGGAACCCGGGGTTCTCCTGGGGGAAGAATGGCATAAGCGATCACGTGAACCACCTCGTGCGGCGCGGACTTGGTTATCGACGCGATCACCCGGTCGGCCGGAAGACTTCGCGCCAGAGAGGCCTCCGCACTGAAAAGCCTTCCCACCTGCTCGATTGAATCGCATCGGTAGTAATCGATCCGGCCGGCATACTCCGGGTACAGAAGATCGGCCACCCGCTCGTAGAATCGATCCATCTGATCCAGCAAGACCGAGTCCGGCTCCTGCTCCGGCGTTTTGTAATGGTACTCGAAGTGCCTGGACTCTTTTCGAGGCCAGTCTTTGGTGTACACCAAGAGGGGATTGGCCCCCACGGTTTTGCCGTCCTCTTGAATAAAGTATCTATGATCCGTTTGCAGCGGACCGGCCTTTCCCTCGCGGTGGTACCACTCCACCTCCATCACCACAAAGTCGCCTTGCTCTTTCACGTCGGTGATCTTATAGTTGAGATGTATAGGCTCAATGTTTCTGAAAGCCAGACTGGCCCACTGCCAGTCATAGACCTGGTAACGGTCAAGCTCCTCCCGATTCCAGAATCCCCGAGCCTGTTGGTCCGATCCCTGCTGCAGCGCTTTCACGTATGACTTGAAGCATTCGGTTGCCTTCTCCGTCGCGGTGGGTTGAGCACACGTGAAGTTGGGAGCCAAAATCGGGAAAAACCAGAGAAGCGATGCGAAGGAAATCATCTTAAACTTGGCGACTGGGCACATGATCGAATAATATCACTCCCGCTGTGGGTTGTCAAACGAAAAAGCCCGAAGCTGTTAACCAGCTGCGGGCTTTCTCCTGTGTTAGGTTTCTGTCAACCGAATGGTCAGATTCCCGGGCCCTCGCCGCGCGAGCCGAAGCCCTTGTGTTCGTGCTGGCGGCAGCTTTTGCCTTCTCCCATCCTCTTTCCCATCCTCCGTCCCATCCTTTGTCCCATCCTTTGTCCCATCCTTTGTCCCATCCTTTCCCCCATCATCATTCCGCCGCGCATCTGCTGGAACTTATCCCGCTGTTCCGGCGTGAGCACGTCCTTCACAGCCAGCCTGCGGTCGATGCGGTGCTTGAGGAGCATCTTCTGGGCCTGAGCTACCTGGTCCACCAGCTTGTCGATCTCCTTTTTGTCGACGTTGGGCTGTGCCACTTGGTGCTGCAACGCCAGCCGGGCCTCCTTGAGGTTCGCTCTTAAGCCGATTCCGGTCTTGGTGAAGTCGTACTGAATATCTCGCATCTGCTTCACCTGAGCGTCGGTTAGGCCTAAATCGTCCTGCATCCCCTTGAAGGGACGCTCGGGAGGATCGGCATAGACCAAGGAGAACACGAGCACCAGCACACCGATCAGAGCCGCCAGCAAAATGAGGTTTCTTTTCCTGAACATTTCTCACCTCCTTCTTTGGACTTTTGGTTTTACCAGCTTCCATTGAACATCCTAAATCGCGGCTTGCGGTCGCCGGGACTACCTATGTCCGGCACCCCGTCCTCTCATCTCCTGTATGCTTTCCCGCAACCTCTTCTCGAATCTCTCCTCGAACAGGTACAGCTTGGCCAGCTGCTCCACCGAGAGTATCTCCTTGCTCTGGTCGAAAAAGCGCTCCATGCTCTGCTGGAAAGAGTCTCTGGCGCCTTCCAGGCCGGCCATGGTTTCCTGTAACTTCTGCTGATCCGGCTTTTCCGAATTCAGCTCCGCCTCCAGCTCGCCGAAGAGCCTCTCCCTTTCCTGGGAGAACGTCTGCTTGGCGTCCTGAAATTCCTTCAACACCGGCAGAAACTGCGTCGACTGCTCGGAGCTAAGATCAAGAGCATCCAGTAGCTTCCACATGCGCAGAGTCTCGATATTGTTGCGTATCCGCTCCCTGTCCTCCATGCTCCTCTCCGAATCGTGAAAGGAAGGAGGCTGTGCCTCGGCCCAGGCGGTCAGAATCAGGGCCAGGAACAAACCAGCCCACGCCGCTATCAGCATCTTCTTCCGTCTGATCATCACCCTTTCTCCTTCAATCAAAACTCGATTCAAAAAAACTTTTGCGATTCAAATAAGGGCGCATTCTCATTCTACAGGATATCCTTAACCTGAAGACCGCTTATGTTCTGTTCGAGCTGCTTGAGCTCTTCCAGACTCAATTCGCTCAGCAAGCTGCCCAAGTTGCTTTCGCCCAGGTAGTCTTCATCCAAGACCTGCTCGGCCAATCTCAGGTCCTGATTCTGGCTGTCGGCCAAGAGCGCCGCCACGGACGTCGATTCCGCGCCTGCCGTGGAAAGCAGATCCGCCAGCTGATCCGCATAACTGTCGGGATCGGAGAGGGCTATGCTGGTTTCCAGGGCCTGGCCGGTCTCCTGCTGCACCAGGTTCTGATCCTTTCCCGTCATAAGCAGCGATCCGACGATGACCAGAGTCAGTGCGGAGACCAAACCCACTGCCCACCTGATCTTGGGCCAGGCCAGCCACCGGGTCTTTTGCTTTTGCTCTATCCGCGACCGGACCTCCGGCAGGAAATCGACCCAAAAGCTCTCCTCCCTTTCCGGAACCCTTTCGTGAGCCAGCAGTCCCAGAGTCTGCCGAATCTCCTCCAGCTTGGATCGACAACCCTCGCACCCCACCAGATGCCTCTGGACTTCCTCCCTCTGCTCCGGATGGAGAGAATCGTCATGGTAGTCGAACAACAGCTTCCGAATGTCTTCGCATTTCATATCTATCACGACGCCTTTCCGCGATAGCTCGCCAGAAGCTTCTGCAGTTTCCGGACGGCCTGGAAGTAGTTGGCCTTTGCCGCTCCCTCGGTTATCTCCATGATCTGGGCGATCTCCTTATGAGAAAACCCCTGGTGGAATTTCAGCACGAACACGCTTCTCTGTCTGGCGGGCAGACTCGCCACCGCCTTGTCGATGGCCAGCTTCAGCTCTTTGTTTTCCATCTGGTCCGAGGGAGAGGCAATGGTCGTAGGTTTTTCCGCCAGATCGAAAATCGATAAAAAGGACCTGAACTTATCCCTTTGGGAGAAATTGATACACAGATTTACCGCGATTCTGGCCAGCCACACGTAAAGGCTGGACCTCCCTTCGAAGCCGGTCAACGACTTGTATGCTCTCACGAAGACCTCCATGGACACATCGGCCGCATCCTGCTGGTTCCTGACCATCCGATAAACCAGATCGTAGATTCTCTTCTGGTAGCGCAGCACCAACAGGTTGAATGACTTCTCGTCGCCTTCCTTGAACCTTCGAACCAGGTCCGCATCCTTTTCATCCTTTATTTCGTTCATCCTAATAGACCCAGTAGGCATTTGGAAGGTTTAATCGCTTCTTCACAAAAGCCCGGTGACATAGCAGGCAAGCCCCAGCGGCTCAGCGTAAGCTCCGCCCTGGGTAGGCGACATCCGATGGTACGCAATAGTCTGGATTTGGACGAAGTCGAGAACCCAACTTGAGTTGGGTTCTGGGTAAGTGCCTCCTGAACATCGGTCGCCGGATACGAACCCTGAATTTCGGGGTCCAAACGTAATTCGTATACCGAGCTGAATCTGCCTCCCGGGGGCCAAACGGCAACTTCCATCCACTCGGAGATGCCGGC
Organism: uncultured Ignavibacteria bacterium; assembly: GCA_964588675.1. Classification (GTDB taxonomy): domain Bacteria; phylum Zixibacteria; class MSB-5A5; order MSB-5A5; family SM1-73; genus SM23-73-3. The sequence continues at coordinate 523 of CAZPRG010000097.1, read as the reverse complement.
GAACGGCTCCTTCGGAAAAAAAGCCAGCACCTAACCCAAGTTAGGTGCTGACATGAATCCTCATCTGCCGTCTTGACCTTCCAAAATAGAGGTCCTTCTCAGTCTCTTTTGCTCTTGATCAGGACCTTGGAGAACTCGTTCATGTTCTCCAGCACCACGCCCGCCCCCCTGACCACGCAGGTCAGCGGGTCGTCGGCGATGTTGATGGGCAGGTTGGTCTCTTCCCTCAACCTCTTGTCCAGCCCCTTGAGCAGAGCTCCACCGCCGGTGACCACGATGCCCTTGTCCAGAATATCGGCGGAGAGCTCCGGAGGCGTCTCCTCCAGCGCCTGCCTGACCGCTTCTATTATGGCGTCCACCGGCTCGCTTAATGCTTCCCTCACCTGCACCGAGCTGATCTTCATGGTCTTGGGAATGCCCGCCACCAGGTCCCGACCCTTTATCTCCATGCTCTCCTCCTCCTCCGGCGGATAGGCCGAGCCGATCTCCATCTTTATCTGCTCGGCGGTCCTTTCGCCTATCA
>CAZPRG010000096.1:0-9534 GCA_964588675.1 uncultured Ignavibacteria bacterium | reverse complement strand
TCTTCGCTGCCGTCATGAACTTCGCCACCTATTGGTTTTCCGATAAGATAGTTTTAGCCACCTATCGGGCTCGGCAGGTGGATGAGGCCGCCCATCCCCGGTTGTACTCGGTTGTGAGGAGGGTCGCATCGGCTGCTCATCTTCCCATGCCCAAGGTCTATGTCATTCCGGTCGGCACCCCCAACGCCTTTGCCACCGGACGAAACCCTCGACATTCCGCTGTTGCAGTCACCGAGGGAATCTTGAGGATCCTGGACGAGGATGAGCTGGAAGGAGTCATTTCTCATGAGATGGCCCACATCGGAAACCGCGACATTCTGACCGGGTCCATTGTGGCCACCCTGGCCGGAGCCATCAGCATGCTGGCTTTCATGGCGCGCTTTGCCGCCATCTTCGGAGGTTTCGGCGGGAGAGACAGCGATAGCCGGGGAGGTGGGTTAGGGCTTCTGATCATGGCCCTGGTGGCTCCCCTGGCGGCTCTTCTGATACAGATGGCCGTCTCCAGGTCCAGAGAGTATGCTGCAGACGACACCGGGGCCAAAAACAGCCACAAGCCGCTGGCGCTGGCCAATGCGCTCAAGAAACTGGAGTATGCCGCCCGCAGAGTTCCTCTCGAAGCCAAACCCTCAACTGCTCATCTTTTCATAGTCAACCCCTTGTCCGGAAAGGGAGTGGCCAGCCTCTTCTCCACCCATCCACCCGTCCAGGAGCGGGTCGCAAGGCTGGAAGCAATGGCCAAAGGGATTTGAGAATAACGATGTCTGCGAAGGGGCCGATAAACTAAGGAGAGAAGCCTCACCTCATTCTTCTGCCTCAGTCGAGGAAGACCACCTTTTATGACAAGCAGCTGGATCGAGATAGTGGTAATCCTGGCCCTGATACTGGCCAACGGATTCTTCTCCGCCTCCGAAATCGCCCTGATATCGGCCCGCAGAAGCCGCATTAAGCATCTCTCGGAAAAGGGGCACAAGAAGGCCAAGCTGGTCAACGCTCTTCAGAGCAAGCCGGACATGTTTTTGGCCACGGTTCAGGTGGGCATTACTCTGGTGGGCACGTTGGCCTCGGTAGTAGGCGGGGCAACCATCGTTCACGAACTGAAGCCGGTGATTGAAAGAATCCCCATCTCCGCCATTCGGAATTCCAGCCAATCCATCGCCATCGGTATCGTGGTGGTGGTCATGACCTATCTGCTCCTGGTGCTGGGGGAGCTGGTGCCCAAGTATCTGGCCCTGACTTTTCCCGAGCGGGTGGCTTTCAGAACCGCAGGCGCGATCAACTTTCTGGGAAGGCTGTCTTTCCTGCCGGTCAGATTGCTGTCCAAGTCCAGTCGCTCTTTGATCTCTCTGTTTGTCAGAAACGTGCCCAAGGAGGGAGGCTTTGTAAGCGACGAGGAGCTCAAGTTCATCGTGCGGGAAGGCAAAACCAAGGGCGTTTTCGACCAGACCGAGGAAGAGCTAATTCGCAGCGCCCTGGAGTTCACCGATACCACAGTGCGCAACGCCATGACTCCGCGGACCGAGATCGTGGCTTTGGAGGTAAGCGCCGGGCACGAACAGGCCATCCGGGCTATGACGGAAGAAGGCTATTCGCGAATTCCGGTCTACCAGGGCACCCTGGATAACGTGGTGGGCATAATTTACGCCAAGGACATCATCAATCTGCTTCACGATCGGGAGCTGATCATTCTGCAGGACATCATCCGAAAGCCCTATTTCGTTCCAGACTCCATGAAGATATGGGAGCTCTTGAAGCTGTTTCAGAAGAAACGGGTCCACCTGGCCATAGTGCTGGACGAGTTCGGTGGCACGGCGGGACTCATTACCTTAGAGGACATCCTGGAGGAGCTAGTCGGGGAGATTCGTGACGAGTATGACCGGGAAGAGGAGGAGATATACCTGCTCTCCGAAAACACGGCCATCGTCAATGCCGGGTTGTTTATCGGGGAATTCAATCAGAAGTTCAAAACCGATCTGCCCGAGGAATTCAACACGGTGGGTGGCTACATCACCGGCAACCTGGGGAGAATCCCGGCGGTGGACGAGATGGTGAAGATAGGGAATCTGACCTTCGTGGTCTTCGATAAGGTGGGACCCCGATTGAAGAAGATTAAGGTGGTGCGGGAAACGCAGCCCCACACAGAAAGCAGGGACTTTTAGGTCAGGGGGTAAATCCCGTCCGGTCTTTCTTGCATCTGCCACTGATCTCATATAGGATGAAGTCGCCATGTTCGAGTCCATTTTGGAGCCCATCGGAGCGTGGATAATCAGCGTGATCTCGCAGTTGGGTTATGCCGGTATCGTGATCACCATGGGCATCGAGAGCGCCTGCATACCCCTGCCCTCCGAGTTGATCATGCCTTTTTCCGGATACCTGGCTTTCACCGGAAGATTCAGCCTGTGGGGGGTTTCGGTGGCAGGGGCGTTCGGCTGCGTGGTGGGCTCCGTATTGGCTTACTGGGTGGGTGTCTGGGGAGGACGGCCTTTCCTGCAGAAGTATGGAAAATACGTTCTGATCTCATCCAAAGATCTGGACACGGCGGATCGCTGGTTCGAGAAGTACGGCGAATGGGCGATCTTCTTCTCCCGGCTGATGCCGTTGGTAAGAACTTTCATTTCCCTTCCCGCAGGGATCGCCCGCATGAGATTCTGGCGGTTCGTGATCTACACTTTCGTCGGATCTCTGCCTTGGTGCTTTGTGTTGGCTTACGTGGGCAAGGTTTTGGGAGCAAACTGGACCAGCCTAAGGGTCTACTTCCACCGCGCGGACATAGTCATCCTGGCCATCATTGCGTTGGCAGTTGCTTTGTTCATCTACCGGCATGTCAAACCGGAGAGGAAGAACTCCGCTGTTTCGAGTTGATCCATGAATTACCTGGCCTATTTCGGCACGGTCTTCGTCTCGCTATTCTTGGTAGTCGACGTGGTAACGAACGTGCCCATATTTCTATCGCTGACCGGGAAGTACTCCGCAAAGGAGCGAAGGGGAATTGCCCGCCGGGCGCTTCTGGTGGCTCTGGGCATCCAGCTTGTGTTTGTGGTATTCGGACGGCTGATATTCGGCTATCTGGGGATCCAGTTATACTCCTTCTCCATTGCCGGCGGGGTTCTCTTATCGGTGGTGGCCATGGAGATGATTTTCGGCCGCAAAACCCGAACCGAATACCAGGAGGCGGATCAGGAGGAGGAGAAGGAGAACGTCACCATCGTTCCTTTGGCCATTCCGCTTCACACCGGGCCGGCATCCATCATCACCGGCATGATCATCTTCGGAAAAGCAGACGGCCTTGCCCCCAAAGCCGTTTTCGTTCTCGCCACCATCTGCGTTTACTTAGTCTCCATGCTCATTCTGATCAAGTCCGACATAATCTTCAGGTTGTTCAAGCCTGTGGGCATGAAGGTCATAACCCGGGTCATGGGTCTGGTCCTTCTGGCCCTTTCCGTGCAGTTCGTAGTGAACGGGATCAGGGAAGCTCTCCGATAGCTCTGCCTTACACTTCAGGTTCATCCGGATCCGGGGCGGCATCCTTCATCGAGTTTTCTCAGAAGATCGCTCCAGAGGCGCGCTCAGCTTCTGCTATTTGACTCTTTTGGAGAAGCGCAGCCAGGAGAGAGCGAAGATGACCACACCGAAGATTATCATGGCCGCCACCTGGGGATAAAGCAAGTCCAATGACGATCCCTTCATCATTATACCCCTTACCGTGGCCATGAAGTACCGCAGGGGATTGAGATAGGTGAGGTATTGAATCGGCTTCGGCATGTTGGCAATGGGAGTGAAAAAGCCGGAGGTGAGTATGGCGAAGATGGAGAAGAACCAGGTAAGGAACATGGCCTGCTGCTGAGTGGAGGAAATGGTAGAAATAAACAGGCCCACCCCCAGAGTGGTGAAAAGAAACAGGAAAGCGAGAGCGTAAAGCAACGGCCAAGAACCTACAAACGGGATTTTGAACCAGATTACCCCCAGAAAAAGCGCCAGCGACATCTCCACGAACCCGATCAGGGCAAAGGGGATGGTTTTGCCCAGAATCAAAGCCGGGGTGGAGATGGGCGTGACCATGAGCTGCTCCAAGGTGCCGATCTCGCGTTCGCGCACGATGGCCATGGCGGTTAGCATGGCGGTGATCATGGTCAGAAGCGTAGCCACTATCCCGGGCACCATGAAATACACCGATTCGGCCTCCGGATTGTAGAGCCTACGTTGGCGCAGCTGGATGGGCTGCGAAAAGCCCGTGGTCCTCCGATTGAATTGTTGGGTGATGACCTTGGCGTAGGCTAATGCAATAGAAGCCGAGTTGGCGTTGGTGCCGTCAACCAAGAAACCCACTTGGGCCTGCCCGGAATCCTCTAGGCCAGCGGAGAAATCCTGGGGTATGATCAGCGCAACGTCATATAGGTTTTCCCTGAAGCCCACTTGGGCTTCCAGAACCGGAATGTCGGATGAACCGGTAACGAAATAGTCCCCTGCGGAGAGCGAGCGGACGTATTCACGGGACCGATCGCTCCGATCGTAGTCGTAGACCGCCGTACGTATCAGCTTCACGTCCGTAGTGACCGCGTACCCCAAGAGGAAAAGCTGTATGGTGGGCATCAGGAATATCAACCGCAGCATGTTGCGGTCGCGCAGCACCTGAAGGAATTCCTTCTTCATCAAAGCCAGAATCGTGCGAATCATGACCTATCCCACCCTCAACCGGAATCTTTTCGTGGCCACGACGAGCAGCACTGCCGCCAGGATGATGAGAAAAACCGCCTCGTGCCAAAGCACGCTCAGACCCGATCCTTTGAGCATTATGCCTCGGATGATCTGAATGAAATACCTGGCCGGGACCATACGCGACACGTACTGCAACACAGGCGGCATGTTCCTGATTTCGAAGATGTAACCCGATAGCATTACCGAAGGCATGACCGTCAACACCTGGGCGCCCACCATGGCCTGCTGCTGGGTGTTTACCAGAGTGGATATGAGTATGCCCAAGGACAAGGCGGCGATAACGTAGATCAGGCCCAGAAGCAGAAGCAAAAGCGCCGATCCGGAAAAAGGCACTCCGAAGTGTACTACCGCGAAGAGCAGAACCAGTATTCCGTCCAAAAGCGCCAAGACTATGTAAGGAGCAACCTTCCCGATGATGATCTGCCTGGGGGTCACCGGCGCGGTGAGAAGCTGCTCTAAGGTGCCGGTCTCTTTTTCCCCGGCGATGGTTACGGATGTCAAAAGGGCGGAGATCATCATCAGAATCACCGCAATCAGCCCCGGCACGAAGAAGTGAGACGATTTCAAGTCGGGATTGTAAAGGATTTGTTGAGATATAACCACGCCCGGCACCTCGAACCCCAGGGGGAGCTTATCCTCCAGAAATCTTCCCAGCACCAGATCGGAGTAACTGCCTGCTGCCGCGGCCATATTGGCATCGGCTCCGTCGATCAACAGGCCCAACTCGAATTCGCTGCGGTCGGCCAGCGCCCTGGCGAAACCGGACCGGATTACCAGGATGGCATTGGCCTGCCCGGCTTTCAAGCTCTTCTCGGGATCGGAGATCTCTGGAGGCGCATCGGCTTTCAAGAAATAGCCGGAGTTGTAGAACCTGCTCGCCAGCTCGCGGGATTCCGAGGTCCTGTCGCTGTCCAGTACCCCCAGCTTGATGTTCTTGGTATCCAGATTTATGGCGTACCCGTAAAGCAGGGTCATCAAAACGGGCATGAGGATGGCGATGATCAGGGAGCGAGTGTCCCGCAGGATGTGCTTTACCTCTTTTCCGGCTATGTATCCGATTTGGTGCATCTTAGGCCTGCCGCGAGATCAGCGTGATGAAGGTCTCCTGCAAACTGGTCTGATGATGTTTGGCTATCAGCTCCTGGGGACTGCCCACCTCCACTATCCTGCCCTGGTGCATTATGGAAATCCGCCGGCAGAATTCCGCCTCGTCCATATAATGCGTGGTGACAAAAAGCGTCGTCCCTTCGTCCGCCAGCTCATACAATATCTCCCAGAACCGCCTGCGGAACTGCGGATCTACGCCCCCGGTAGGCTCATCCAGAAACAGAATCTGGGGCCGGTGAAGCAACGAAGCGGCCAGCCCTAGCCGCTGGCGCCATCCCACGGGAAGAGAGCCGGCCGGGCGATCGATGAAGTCCACCAGCTCCAAGCTTGCGGACAGTTCCTTGATTCTGGACCGCAGGTCGCTCCTTGGTATTTGATAAACCGACCCGTAAAACCAGAGATTCTCCCTGCCGGTCAGATCTCCATATAGGGAGAATTTCTGCGACATGTAGCCGATGCTTTTCTTGATCTTCTCGTTTTCCCGGTAGATGTCGTAGCCGCTGACCGTGCCCTGGCCGGAGGTGGGTAAAAGCAGCCCGCAGAGCATGCGAATGGTGGTGGTTTTTCCGGCTCCGTTGGCTCCCAGAAAGCCGAATATCTCCCCTCTATCGACGCTAAGAGTGACATGATCCACCGCCACGAAATCGCCGAATGTCTTGGTCAGCCCGGCGATGGTCACCGCGCGTTCCATGCTCACCTACTCAGCAGTTGTATGAAGGTATCCTCCAGTTCCGGCTGGATGGGCTCGATCTTCTCGGGCCCGATCCCCATCCGGCTGAGCTGATCCTGGTACTCCTCAAGGGAGTGATTTTCCGGAACGTAGACTTGTATGGAAGCCCCGAACCGTCTGGACTTCAGTCCGGCGACCTGGTCGAGCTGCCGCATGCGCTGGTGCGTGGGTGTCAGATTCAAGCGATATACTTTGCCGGAGAACCTCCTGATGAGCTCATCCGGCCTGCCCTCGGCGGTCTTTCTTCCAGAGTGGATGAACGCGGCCCTATCCGACAGCTCCACCTCGTCCATGTATGGGGTGGAGATCAGAATGGTCGAGCCTTGCTTCTTCAGTTCCCTGAGGATGTCCCAGAATTGCCTGCGGGACAGGGGGTCCACTCCGGTGGTGGGTTCATCCAAGACCAGGATTTGCGGATCGTGTACCAAGGCACAGGAGAGCGCCAGTTTCTGCTTCATCCCCCCGGAAAGTGCGCCGGCGCGCCGGGTGCGGAATGGCGCCAGCCCGGAGAAATCGTAGAGCAGGGTCTTTTTCTTTTCGAACTGCCGGCGATCAAGTCCAAAAAGACCTGCATAGAAACGGAGGTTTTCCTCCACCGAGAGATCCGGATAAAGCGAAAACGTCTGCGGCATGTATCCCAGGAAAGGCTTTATCTTGCCGAACTCGCGGGACACATCGAACCCGGCAACTTCTATCTGCCCGGAATCGAACTCCAGAAGGCCGCATGTGCAGCGGAAGATTGAGGTCTTGCCTGCGCCGTCGGGGCCGACTAAAGCCAGTATCTCACCTTTTTCCGCAGCCAGGTTGACATCGTTCACAGCCTTCACGGAACCGTAAGTCTTGGTGAGATTGCTGAGTCTGACCAAGCTCATGGAATTCTCACGGACACCGGCATGCCGATCTTCAGAACCCGGTTGGGATTGGGGATGGTGATCTTCACGGCGTAAACCAGATCCGCCCGGGCTTCTTTGGTCTGCACGTTCTTAGGCGTGAACTCCGCTTCCTCCGAGATCCAACTCACCCAACCCTCAAGAGGCTCGGTGCGACCGTCCTCCGGATCCACCAGCGCGCGGCCGCCCAGCTTGATTCGGGTGAGATCCGCGGGCGGCAGGTAGATTTTGACCCAGACCGAATCCAGCTCGGCGACCTTAACCAGAGGTTTGCCCAGGCTGACTAGTTCGCCGGGCTCCACGAACTTGGTGGTCACTGTGCCCGAGGCAGGCGACGTGGGGAAGCAGTCGCTCAACTGTTTCTCGAGCAGAGCTATGTCGGACTCGGCTCTGGCCAGCTCGGCCAGCGCGGCTTGGTAAGCAGCCTGGGCCTGCTTCCGGGACAAGGCTGCTTGACGATAGGCGTTTTCCACCTGATCATAATGCTGTCGATCGATGGAGCCGGCTTCAAGCAGTGCCGCCACGCGATCATATTCCTTCTGAGCCAAATCCGAATTGTAGGAAGCCTGCTCGATGCTCAGGGACGAAGCGGTTATCTTCTCCTGATTGACGCTCCTGGCGGACTGGGCTTGACGCAGGCGGAGCATCACCGTAACCGTGTCGATCTCTCCGATGGTATCGCCCTCGACGATGGGGTCGCCTTCACCGAATCTCAAAGATCGAACCTGGCCCCCGGTTTCGGCGGACACCACGATCTCGGTGGCTTCGATGAAACCCGATCCGCCGGGCGGTGGGGCGGCTCCCCCACATGACGTGATCAGCAGCCCGAGGTTGAGCAGGGACAGACAGATGAGCTTTCTCATGCTATGGTCCTCCACAGATTCCCGACGAAGCGACGATACGCATCAGCCGATTCCCGAAAGGCGGCAATCCATGTGTGATGCGCCACGGAGCTTCTTCCGTAGTTGCCGACCGCGATTGAGGTTCAGGGAAACGACCCGCCCCTTTTTCGATTTCTCTAAAACGCGCCGGGATGCAAGCCTTGCACGATTCGGAATGATCCGGGCTTATCAGAAAAACAGGACCACCCCTCATATCCGACAAAAGCGACAACCTAGCCGTTGCTCAAACTCGGCCCTACGGTCTTTTCAGAACGTGCTCCTGAAAAAGAATCCTGAACTGTCCGAAAACCTTTAGCTTTTTCGCTCCCACAAAGGCACGCAGGAGTTCAACCAGTACCCAGAAGAAATAAACGAAGGTGATTCCTTCTCTCCATTCGGGGAACACGAATTGGGTAAGCCAGAGGACAAAAAGTCCCAAGGCTTCGTACCAGCGGAACTCCATGTTGGCCAGGAAGAGAAATCCCAAGAGGGACTGGGCCATGGTCAGAAGAATCTCGATCTTCTGATGATGGTCGAAGTTCACCACCGAAACCTCTCCCCGGCTTAGGCTATAGACAATCGGTATCATGGCCACCAGCACGGTCCACTGGTTGATGTTGGAGGAGACCATGTTCATCAGACCCATAGGGGCTTTCCTCACCGTCCGGGCCCAGTTAAAGGCCGTGACCTTTTCCGGAAACTCCGACAAAAACGGCGCCACCCATTGGACGAAAACGAAATTGGAGACTCCCAGAAAAGCGGCCATGGCCAGCATGCTGTAAAGGAACGGATGAGCCACGAAATACAGCCAAAATCCCCCGATCAGGAAAAGGGCGGCGATGGACAAATCCCGGGGAACCGGCTTCATTTTCAAAATCATGCGGGGAACCGGGGCTGCGTCCTCTAGCTTCTCTTTGTCCTGGGGCGGTATTCTGGCCAGCACCCACAGATAAGCCAGGTACATGGCAATCAGAATCACCGAGTCGAACAGGCTTAATGTCCCTTTGACAATGATCACCAGAAAATATGACAGCGGCGGCAAAAGCCCCATCACCTCGACGGCGTGCTCTCCTTCCAGCCGGATATTCACCAATCTTTTCTCCCCTTTTTTCTTCTTCCTGAAAAAGGCTGCGGTGAAATAGATCATGGGCCAAGCCAATCCCACCAGAAGCCTTAAAGAGCCGGTGAAGTTCGCGGTTATCAAATGCACCTT
>CAZPRG010000095.1:0-9567 GCA_964588675.1 uncultured Ignavibacteria bacterium | reverse complement strand
GACATGACCGCCAGCGGCGTGTACCTATGCCGCATTCAGGCCGGCCCCTACCAGGTGACCGATCGCATGGTCTTGCTCAAATAACGGCCAATGTCCTTTGCGGTCTGGCTATCTATCAGATGGGGGCGGCTTGGGTTGCGGCTGCCCCCGTTTCTTGATCGTTCCGAATGAGGTGAGAACATGGCGCATTTAACATCTCGGCCCGCGAGCATCACCTTGCTCTTTTGGTGTATCCCGATCGGGCTGTTGTTGATGGCCGGATGCAAAACCCAGGAGCTGCAGACCAGGTGGTCGGCGGAGCCGGTGAAAGTGGACGGCGAAATGACCGATTGGCCCAGCGGATCCACGGTTTACTTCGAGGATCCCGGTGTGCAATTGGGACTGCGCAATGATGATCAGAACCTCTACCTTCTGGTGCGTTTCGACAACCGGTCCTGGGCACGGGCCATCCGCATGGGCGGTCTGACCGTGTGGCTTGACAGCTCCGGCAAGAAAAAAAAGGACTTTGGCATCCGCTATTTCGGTGGACCTTCAGCTTTCGATATGCAAAAACCGGGAGGCTCCCAAGGCGGTGGATTCAGAGAGAGCCTAAGCCCCGAACAGCAGCAGCGCCTTGAGGAGATGGAAAAAGCCCGGGCGGACCAGATCCTGGTGATCGACAAGAAGGCCGACAACGAAATCGGCTTGCCCGCGGACGGCTCCGCAGGCCCGGCCGCTTCCTCTGCCTCCTCCCAGGATGCTTACACCTACGAGCTTAGCCTGCCCCTGAGAAAGGGCGGGACTTCCGGCTTTGGCATCGGCGCTGAGCCCGGAAAGATCATCAGTCTGGGGTTCGAGTGGGGCGGCGTGAGCCGGGAAGATCGTCAGAAGATGATGGAAAGCATGGGCGGCGGCTCGCCCCGCGGCATGGGCGGTGGACCGCACGGCGGCCCGGGCGGAGGAATGCCAGGCGGCAGACGATCCGGCATTAAGTCGGCCGAAAAGCAGGAATTGTGGGTTAAAACCCGACTGGCCTCTCCAGACGGAGGATAAGAATCAGTTGATGTGGCGGCTTTCTGGACAGAGGGCGCGGTGGATCACAGCAGTCGGGAGGCTGGCACCGCTTTTGTTGTTCTTGGCGGGCTGTGCCTCCGTGCCTTCCTATCAGAAATACGTGGGGCCGGTTTCCGCCAGCGGAGGCACAGGTCCGAATCGGGAGACCTTCCAGACTTTGTGGGAGGATAGAACCGTCTACTTCGGCCGGGGCACATCGGGAAGGGGATCGGGCATCTTTGGCACCGGCTTCTCCGCCCTCGGGGGACCTGGGGCCTCGGCCGCCGGATTTCCCCTGGATATCGCCGCCACCTTCATGGACAGCCTGCTTCTTGAAGCCGGATTTAAGCACTATAGCAGCTTGCTTGAAATGAGCCCTCAAGAGCAAGCGGACTTTCGGGAAGCTTACCAACGCCGGTACGATCCGGCGCACCATATTCTGATCTGGTGCCGGCTACGGACCACCTGGGCGGAGCTTCACCTGAACCTGGACCGCTGGAACATCTTCATCGAAGTCCAAGATGACGAGTTGAACCAGTATGAGCCGGTGGAGATATTGGAGGAGCAGCAAATCGCCCGTCCGGCAATGATGGAAGTACCATTCGAATTCGAGCCGGGACAAGGGCCTGCCAGGCGGCAGGTCCATCAGAAATCGATGATGCTTTGCTTCCCCAGGCGAGACCTTCTGAACAACCCGGTCCTATCCTCCAAGGCGAAGACTCTGAAGCTGGTCTTTCAGGAAAACACGGACCAGAAGACCAAAGCAGAAGGCACCTGGGTTCTCAGGAAATAGAAGCGGGAGGAAACCGAGGCAAACGACAACCGGACCGGGATTCGGTGATGTCCCTTGTGGGTTTTTGGGGAAGAGGCTGAATGCGAGCTGTTGCCGACCGTCCGGTTCCGTTTGCCCAAGTGCAGAGAATGGCGACTGAAGTTCGATCTCCGACGAATGACCTTGCGTGGCTCGAAGTCGGCCGAAAGGACCGAGGCCGGGTGAGATCCCAAGACCGGCGAGAGGAGAGAAAGGCCCAGATCGCGCCAGGTCGGTTTGGGTCCAAATGAACGTGGTACCTGACATCTCCTTTTTCGCATCTCGCGCTTCGCTCTGCTTTCACCAAGCTGGCGCGGCATTCATGAGGATTGGTCGAACCAAACGATGAGCGTGACCGGGTTGACATGGGCAGGTCCGCTGACGACGAGAAGGAAGTTGATCCTGGGTCTTGCCGTCTCCGTGCTGTTTCATTTCCTTCTCCTGAGCCTGTTTGGACTGAAGGGTACCTTCCAGAGCGGCCTGGCACAAGAGTCGGAGACACCTCTCCAGGAGGTGACCATTCTCTTTCCCGAAAACAAACCCAGACAGATCGTGGAAAACGTCAATCCCAACCAGGAGAAGCCGGAGGAATCCGATCTTCTATCCGAGAAAAGTTCCCGGGCCAGGAACGAGGCCTTGCTTGAACAAAGACAAAACCAGCCATCCAGTGAAGGAAACACTGCCTTTGCCAATCTCTCCCGGTCCGGCTCCCTGGCCCAGGACTCCTACGTCAGAAGGTCCAACCCCGCGAAAGCGGAGAAGTTTACCCGGAGCGCACTGCTGGGCCTGAAGGGTAACCGGCCTCCGGATGACCCGCAAAGCCGGAGGTACACTCGGACCGACGGTGAGGCTTACCCGGAGGAAAGCGGCGGGACCAACAATGTCTACGATCAAACCGAGTTCTCCGCAGACCAACTGGGAAGTCTGACTCTGAGCACCTATGCCTGGGAATGGGCCTCCTACATAAGCTACTTCAAGAGGAGATTGTATGAGGTTTGGCGCACGCCACCCGCATACTTCAGCCTGGGCTTGATCCACGGGCGAACGGTGATCCGCCTGATCATCGACCGGGGAGGCACCATGGTCTCAAGCCAGGTGTTGGAACACCAGGGCCATCCTTCCCTGCAGGTGTCCAGCGAAAACGCGGTACGTGACGTTTTCCCCTTGCGACCATTGCCCCCGGATTTTCCGGACCAAACCCTGACTCTAACCCTCACCCTGGTCTATCCCGATTTGAGGGAGAAGGAGTGACCCCCATGCTGGAGTTGTTTGAACGCGGCGGCGTTATGATGTATCCTCTGGTCCTGTCCTCTTTGCTGGCTGTGGCCATCGTAGTCGAACGCCTGATTACCCTGCGTCGCAGGAGGATAATAATACCGGAGATCATCAACATCGTCGAGCAGTTCAATTCGGTCAAGGATCTGGATCTGGCCAAAAACATGTGCCTGCGTTATGACGGGCCCCTTCCCAGGATCATCAGCCTGGGATTGGAGAACATCGACCTGGACAACCGGGGGATGAAGGAGCTGATGGAGGACCAGGGAAGACAGGAGATGCGCGAACTGCAGAGAGGCCTGGGCATTCTGGAGACCGTGGCGGCCATCGCTCCCCTAATGGGCTTGACCGGAACCGTTCTGGGGATGATCAAGGTGTTCGGGGTGATCAAGGCCCAGGGCGTGGGTCAGGCAGCTGCCCTTTCCGGGGGCATCTCCGAAGCCCTGTTGACCACCGTGGCCGGACTGTTCATCGGGATACCGACGCTGATCCTCTACAACTACTTTTCCCATAAAGCCGAGAACTTCGTCCTGGATATAGAAAAATACTCCGGCGTTCTTATCAGGAAGCTTCATCGCATTGGATCCGCTGACCAAAGCCAAAGTGCGGCATTCCGGCCGGCGAAGGCAGAACGCCGGTAGCCACCCATCCGAAACCATGAGACTCGCGCCCGCAAATCGACGAAAGGTCCTTCTGAACCTGACTTCCTTGATCGATGTCCTGTTCATCCTGATAATCTTCTTCGCCGTCTCCTCCACCTTCCTGGAACAGCCGGGAATAGAGTTGAAACTGCCGGAGGCGGAGACCAGCGAGGCCCACCCCGCGCAGAAGGCCGTTATCTACGTCGACAGCGAAGGCCACGTCTTCCTCAACGATGATCCCACGGACCTGGCGGGGTTGGCGGAGAGAGTCAAGCCGCTGGTGGCGGAGCAGACGGAGAAAAGCGTCATCCTGCGGGCCGACAGCCAGGCCAGACACGGAACCGTCATTTCCATAATGGACCTGCTGCGCAAAGAAGGCATATTCAAGATTGTCATTTCCACGGAAAAACCGTCCCCGGAGGCGGCCGGCCCTTAGCATCCGGCCTGCGACTTTCCAACAATCGGCAGTGGGCTGATGCTCGTCTCGTCCGGAAGAAGAGACAGACCAAGCGTTGCCGACGAGCAATCGGCAGATTCAAGATTTTACCGATCCCACTCTTTCACCCGGCCACGGAAGAGCAATCGAACCCCTCCTTCGGACCAGGAATATGAAATCTCCCGGGTTTTCGGCTGAGTCTGCCATCCCCAAGAAACCCGCAGCCCTGCGCCGATGAAACCTGCCGGAACCCCTTTCAAATTAAGTGTTGACAACCCCAACCGATACTGTTAGATTGGCGGGTGCTCTCAAGAGAGCATGACCAGCGAATTGCTCCGGGAGCACGTATCAAAGCACTCATACTGCCGCCCTAGCTCAGTTGGTAGAGCAACGGACTGAAAATCCGTGTGTCCGCAGTTCGACTCTGCGGGGCGGCACATGTAATACTCCGAGACCGGGAACAGGAGGTTCCCGGTACAACGGGACGGAAGTGATGCGAGAGAGGTGAACCCAAAGTTCACCTTTATGGTATTAAACACATTGCGGAAAGCGTCAAGGCTTAATTCCCAACAAGGAGAGAACAATATGAGAAGAGATGGACCTTTCGCCGCTTGGATGCCGCTTTTTCTTGCCATCGGAATGCTCGGGCTGAGCTTCCTGGGATGCGGCCCGGACAAGAAAGAGGAGGCGAAGAAGCACTTTAAGGTCGGAATTCAGTACGCCGAAGAAAAGCAGATGGATCAGGCTCTTCCGGAGCTAAAGAGGGCGGTGGAGCTGGATCCGAATTATGCCGATGCTCGATTTGGCCTGGGCGAAGTGTATCACGCGCTTAAGGCTTACAGTCTGGCGGTCAAGGAATTCGAAGAGGTGATGCGTCTGGATCCCAACTTTCCGAAAGTCCACACGGCCCTGGCCAACCTTTACTATGAGAGAGGCTTGATGGCCTGGGGCCGCGCCGTGAAGCTCGACCGGACATCCTTTTGGTTCCCGGATACCCTGCGCAAGCTCCCCTACGACAACCGGGACGGGCTGATCAAACTGATCGGGGAATACCAGAATACGGTGAAATCGGACACGGTGGATGCAGAGACTTTCTCCAAGCTAAGCCAGGCGTACTTCGTGTTGGCGGGAGAGGAGTACCAGAAAGCAGTTCGGGCAGACCCTGCCGATACCACGGCCCAACTATACCTGGGTTTGACTTACTCCGAGCAGGGATATCCACAAAAGGCCATGGCCCGATACGAAACCGTGAAGCAGCTTGCTCCCCAAATGGGCGATCTTCTGCGCAGCGTGCTGGAGCAAAAGGAAAAAGAGAAGGCCCAAATCGAGGAGTACCAGAAGACCCGATCCAAACCGTAATGTGCGTCCGACATCCTGCCCCACGCCCGAGAATAGTCTTTCCAAACTGTCGCCACCGTAGCTCAGTTGGTAGAGCAGGGGTTTCGTAAACCTCAGGTCAGCGGTTCGAGCCCGCTCGGTGGCTTTATTCACGTCTATTGGACGGTCACTTTCCTGCGACATAGACTCGCGCAGTTCCTTTCCGGCCCCCGTCTGATCGCAGCCCATCCCGTCGGATTCCCGTCGTATCATCTTCTCCGGCAACGGAGGGTAAGGTCCGCAAACCAGGGGCCCCTCGCAAGGCCCGTCACTTCACGGTTCTCACGGCATCACGCTTGCCGGAAACGGAAGGGTTGACTCCGTCGACCAACGGTTTCGAATTCGGCGAAGATTAGGCCTGCAAAGAGCTGCATCGGATAATTCCATTGACATGCGCTCCAATCCTGCGCTATTTGTCGCACGAGGTGGGAAGGAGCCGGAAGGCCCGGCTTACACGTTACGTTTGGTTCAGATTCTCGGGAGGACATCATGCCGAATTCCAGGAGACTGACGATTGCGCTCCTGCTGTTTGCCGTTTTGATTTTGTCCGTCTTGCATCCGTCGCTTCCCTTCGCACAAGAGGCGCTTCTTCCTTCCATCCGCGATACCCTGTCATCGTCGAGCTGGCTCTATATAGGCCCCTTCTCCGTGGGCGCCCGAGAGGGAATAGTCGGTGCAATCGACGATCCGGGAAATCTCCGTCCCCGGGAAGGAGACCAGCTTCCCAGCATTCTGCCTCAAGGGGGCCGGGTGAACTGGAAGAGAACGGAACCGGATTCCTCCGGTTGGGTGAGGCTCGAGTATCAGGACGTCTGGTGGGACACGCTCATGATGAGCTATGGGGTGGCGGGCATCGCAGACGCCGGATATGCCTATGCCGAGTTTAAGAATCAGGGGCAGGAGCGGGCGCTGGCAATCGCCGAGAGGGTGGGTTCTTTCTACCTGAACGGAAAACGGTTTTCCGGAGATGTGTATGCACGCGGTTTCGTCAAGACTCCGGTGGTGCTGCAAGACGGGGTCAACCGGGTCCTGGTGGAGCTGAGCGGCTATGGCGATCATAGTTTTCTGTTCAAGCTGATACCGCCGTCCTCACCGGTGATGTTGATAACCGAGGATGCCACTCTTCCGGATCTGATCAACGGCCAAAAGCAGAGTCTGTGGGCGGGAATCACTGTGCTCAATACAACCGAAACCCGGCTGAAAGACGTTGAGCTCACCCTGGGAGGCGATGGCGGTTTCGAGAAGACGGAAGCGGTTGTCGCCTCGATCATGCCCTTGTGTGCAAAGAAGGTCCCTGTGAGATTGGAGTTGTCGACGACTTTGGGCAACCTGGATACCGTCTCCGTTTCGGTGAGAGTCTCCTGGAGAGAGTTTTCCGTCCAGGATCGTCTTCTGTTGAGGGTGCGGGACCCTGAACAGTCCCGGAAGGTCACATTCATATCGACCATCGACAACTCATGCCAATATTGCGCCCTGCTTCCTCCGAAGGATTATGATCCTGAAAAACGGTACGGTCTGATCCTGGCGCTTCACGGGGCGGGAGTGGAGGCTTCGCGCTTGATCGATTGTCACGCCCCAAAGGAATGGGCTTTCGTCGTGGCCCCCACCAACAGACGACCATACGGTTTCGACTGGCAGGATTGGGGTAGACTGGATGCACTGGAGGTCCTGAATCTGGTGAAGGAAACCTTTCCCGTCGACACCAACCGGGTTTGCTTGACCGGTCATTCCATGGGCGGGCATGGAACCTGGCATATCGCGCTGGCGCATCCGGATTTGTTCGCTGCTGCCGCGCCTATGGCCGGATGGACATGTTTTCAGCTGTACGTGCCCTGGTTTCTCCAGAAAAGTTACAGCTTCGCGGAGCCGCGACAGATCGCCATACGAGACATGAGTCTAAGGGAGGACTTCGTGCCCGAGTTCGTGGAGAATGCCCTGAATCTGCCCATCTTCATCACGCAGGGCGGCAGCGATGACAATGTGCCGCCTGTGCACGCCCGGATGTTTGCCTCCCTTCTCGAACAATTGGGATACCAGTACGAGTATAATGAGATTCCCGGAAAGGGACATTGGTACAGCCTGGACGACTCAAGTCACACGGTATGTGTGGACGATCCCCGGGTTATGGACTTCCTGAAAGAGAGTACCAGGAATCCGTTCCCCAAACATGTGATATTCAAGACCAGCGACATCGGACAGAATAATAAGAGCTATTGGGTGGAGATAATCCAGCAGGAGAAGCCGTACCTTGAGTCGCGCATCGAGGCGAAAATCGAAGGCCAAAGAATCGACATTCGGACCAGAAACATCCGGGAGTTTGGCTTGTCTTTGTCGGAAGACCTGCTGTCTTACGGGAATATCAGATTCATAGTTAATGGCCGGGAGATAGCTTACCAGTTCGAGAAAGACCAACCGGTGTTCTTTCACTGCAAAGGTGATGAATTTACAGTAGGAAGGACGAAGCACTCTCCTCTGACAAAGACGCCCCTGTCATATGGTCCCATAAAACAAGCCTACTTCTCTCCGTTCGTACTGGTGTATGGCACCAAGGGAGACTCGCTTGCCACCGAAACGACGCTGCATCATGCGCGGCTGGAGGCAGCCAGGTGGTGGAGCCGGGCCAACGGATCGGCGGATATTCTACCGGACACCGAGGTAACCAAAGAGATCATGGAAAATCATAACTTGATTCTCTTCGGTGGTCCGGAGCAGAACTTCATCACGGCCGGACTCGACAGGCGTCTGCCCATACGGATAGAGAACGGGAGAATGCTCTTGGGGGAGAATGAGATTCCCGGCGACAACCTGGCCGCTGAGTTCGTCTACCCCAACCCGCTCCATCCGCAGAGGCTGGTGTTGGTGCATCAGGGAATCGGAGAAACCGGGTTGGAGCTTTCCACCTTCTTCACCACCCTCTATGCCGGAGCCGGGCTGCCTGACTTCGTCGTCTTCGACCGGCAGGTCAGGCGCAAGGGATGGGGCGGCGTGATCTGCGCGGGATTCTTCGACCATGAATGGCAGATCGACGATGAGTTTTATTATCTCCGGGAATGAAGAGGAGCGCCGCAAATCGGAGTCACGATTTCGCAACAAAAGAAAAGCCAGCATCCGATCCGGGAGTATCTCCCGGGTCTGGTGCTGGCTTACCCCCCTTAAGCGATGGCTTTATTCGATAGTTTCTTGAGCCTCTGCTCCTTTGCGACTTACTCTATTTTCTCTCCTTCTCCACCGTCTGCACAACCATTCTCACGATATCCAGCAGGCGCTCGCAGCTGAAAGGCTTCTTGATGTACAGCACGCCGCCCACCCGGTAGCTTCTGCCTTCGTCGTTTCGGGCATCCTTGCCGGTGAGGAAAACCACGGGGATGTCTTTGGTCGCCTCGTCTCTTTTCAGCTCGGTGCATATGTCGTAACCATCCATGAAGGGCATCATGATGTCTAAAAGCACCAAGTCGGGCAGAAAAGCTTTGGCTCTTTCTATTCCCACCATGCTGGAGTTCTCGGATTTCACCTCGTAGCCGGCGGCCTCCAAGAAGGTCTCAATGATGTCGGTGATCTCCGGCTCGTCGTCTATCACCAGGATCTTGTGCGACTTGACCTTTCTGGCCTCAGGGACTCTGGCGATCTGGGAGGTGCTTGCGGGCGTCCCCGGTTCAGTCTTGGAATCTAACATAGGTTCCCTTTCTTATAGAACTCCGTTCTTCGATCCGCCAAGAGATCGTTGCGGGGCGTGAATCCTTTGTCCCTGGCCAAAGCCGGATCGATGTCCACGGTCCACACGCCCTGGCCGGTCGGCCCCGCCGCCTTCAGAGTCTTCCCCCTGGGATCCACCACCTGACTGTTGCCGGTAAACTTTAGCTTCACTCCCTGTTTCTCTTCGGTTCCGATTCGATTGGCCGTGATGGCAAAGACGCCGTTCTCCAGACAGCGGGTGACCATCGCCTTCTGGCAATAGCCCAGCACAAGATTCGAAGGATGGCATACCAGGTCCGCTC
>CAZPRG010000094.1:0-9592 GCA_964588675.1 uncultured Ignavibacteria bacterium | reverse complement strand
TTCGTGAACAACATCACCGTGGTCGAATTCATGCCTCATTTGAACGCGGAGAAAATTCTGCAGGAGAGGGCCCAAAAGAACGAGAAGTTCAAGTTCTTCGTCAACCACATGGCCACATCAATCAATGGCAAAGATCAGGTCGAGTCGGTCACCATCAAGGATCGGAAGACCAGCGAGGAAAAGACCGTTCCGTGTGCCGGCGTATTTGTTTATGTCGGCTGGGACCCCAAAACCGAATTCCTCAAAGGCCAGGTTGACCTCGACAAGTGGGGTTATGTCGTCGCCGGAGAGGATACCATGACCTCGACCCCCGGCGTATTCGTCGCCGGCGATGTGAGGGAAAAGAATCTCCGACAGATAACCACTGCCGTAAGCGACGGGACAGTAGCCGCCTTCATGGCAGAGAAGTACATTGAGGAAACTTAAGAATTTGGGGGTTTAACAATGTAGGGGCGGAGCTATAGCTCCGCCCTTTCTTCTTCGTCAGTCACGGACGCCCTCTTCTGTGACGCACAAATCGTACCACCTGACCCACAGGAGTCGCGAGACAATGTCATGCTGACCCCGCCTTTGGCGGGGGAAGCATCTGTTTTGAGATTCTTCGGTCGCCCCACCCAAGGCGGGACTCCCTCAGAATGACAACTGTATGCTTTTAGCTGGTTGTTTGGGAGTCTAACGACGACCCGCCCCACAACACTGCATTTTCCTTGACCTGCGACGATCCGCAAGCTATAATACCCTCTGTCAAGAAGCTGAATATACATTAGGGAGGAAGCATTGTCGACAGACCGGACTTTCGACCGATACACTTACCCACAGCAAGGTGTGGGGGGCTCGTCGCAGAGTGCACCTAAGGACTTTGGTACGAGATAGGATAGCCTCATGAGGATTGCGCAGCTTGCAAGCCAATCAAACCTCCGGCTGGCTTGGCGACGAATTACAACCGGAGGCAACTACCAATACAAGCAGCTGTACCGCAGCATCTACTATGCCTACGAGGTTGCACTGGACGCAAACTTGAGGGATCTCCGGCAGCGTCTTTTGGGACGTGTTTTTCAACCTGAGGTTCCCGAGCGGATTTACGTTCCAAAGACATCGGGCCTTCACCGCCCGCTGTCCTTGCTGCACGTAGAGGATCAGATCGTACTTCAGGCATTTGCGAATCTCGCGGCTAAGCGAATGCAGCCCCGGCGGTCGAAACTGCAGCTCAAGGTCGTGTTCAGCAACATTCTGGGGAGACCTGATAGTATCTTTTTCTTTCGCCGTTGGCAGTACACTTATGGAGCTTTCCAGAACAGTATCCGAAAGCACTACAAAAAGAGCTTGAGATGGGTGGCCGATTTCGACCTTGCAGCCTTCTACGATACAATCTCCCACGACCTCCTGCTGCGGACAATCTACCCGCGAACAACAAACGAAGACCTGAATTGGGTAAAGCACTGTTTGCAGGTCTGGAGCTCTGATCGTGCAGCTCTTGGGCATGGTCATGGCTTACCTCAGGGACCGTTGGCGTCAGATTTTCTCGCAGAGTGCTTCTTGCTTCCGATTGACATCAAGCTTCAGAAGCGTCGAGGTTACGTACGGTATGTAGATGACGTGCGGCTGTTTGGCGCCACTGAAAATGAGGTTCGAGCGGATTTAATCGAACTCGAACACCACTGTCGTGAGAGAGGACTCATCCCGCAAGTGGGCAAATTCGCCATTAAGCGTGCCAAGAGTGTCCAAGATGCAATGGGGATGCTACCTAGCATCTCGGACCCACAACACGAAGGGGTTCGCATCGAAAGGATCGATGGGAGACAGGCTCGGTCTTTAGTTCTCTCCGCGATAAAAGGGAAACCTTACCGGATTACAGATAAAACACGACTCCGGTATATCCTCTATCGAGCAGAACCCGACAGTGATCTACTGAAACTTGTGCTGCGCCTTATCCCTCACCACCCGGAGCATGCCGATGTCTTCTTTACCTACCTTGGTCGCTTCAACTATAGGAAGCCCATCGAGCGACTTTGTGTTAGCCTGGTTAAGAGTAATCCGTATCCTTACGTTCGCGGAGAGGCTTGGCACGTTCTGGCCAGGTTTCGCAAGGATAATCGATCAACCACAGCCAACGATCCAATGGCATTTGCGAGAAGGGCTATCAGCTTAGCGAGGCAGAGGACACAGGAGAATTTAGCCGAGCGATGGGGCGCCTGTCATTTTCTCTGCGTGTCGGAGGAAATGACCACGACTCGGTACAGCAGGTTTTTGATATATCAACAACCTATCCTCCAATCGCTGTTAGCAGCCGTACTCCCCAAAACCGCGTTTGTGAGAGGAGGGGCGGTTGAGATGTACCTCCGGCGGACTACACCAGAACCTGGCTTAGCGGTGTGTTCTGCCCTTCACGAGCGTGACCTGAAGCCTTCAAACTTTGGGGTGAACGTGAACGAGTTACCTTCGCAGGTTGCCAATACGCTACGCGAACTGGGCGTCGTTTCAGCACCCGGACCCAGAGTGGATCCGATCGCGGAGATTCTACGCAGCCGTTACCGCGTGCCCCGCGGCAAGTCGTGGCATTTGCTGCTTGGGGGTGAGTACGTGCACGCCTTAGGTTTACTGAAACAGGCCGAAGCCGTGTTCGCCGGTGGCCCCTCTTTTTGGTTAAATTGCCAAAACTCGTTTAACCAAACGGTGTTTCTAGCACTACAACGACACCTGGCTGCAAAAGGTCATGCTGCTGCCTGCAGCACTATTAACTCAAGAGGGCAACTTCTAGATTTCGGAGTCACCTTGGACTCGAGCGGCCCGTTCTCAAGAAGCTGCCCCGCCATCGCCGATTGTTTCCGGCGCATGAATGCGCGTCGCAACTGTCTTCCAGTGTCCCATCCATACGAAAAGAGAACCGTGGCCCAGTCGCGGTACCTCAGACCGCAAGAGAGAAACCAGTTCGTGACCGAGCTGCGAATCGTATACTCCGATCTGGTGGCACTTATGCCGTGAAACCATCATCGAGTCAATGACGCAATCGCTGGAGAGTTTGGTCGCTTGCGGTGGGCGGTATGCTAATTCTCTATCCCCTTTTGCGCCAAGATGCCTTTCCTGAACGGATGCTTGATTTCTTTTACTTCGGAGACTAAGTCGGCAAGCCCGATCAACTTCTTGGGGGCGTTTCTGCCGGTGAGAACTAAGTGGAGGTGGGGAGGCTTTTGGCTGATTAGATCAGCCACTTCCTTCATGCTAATGAGTTTCTTGTCCAATGCGATATTGATTTCGTCCAAGACGACGATGTCATACTTCCCGGATTGAATCTGCTTTCTGGCATATTCCAATGTCTTCCTGGCCGCTGCCACGTGCTCTTCAAACGGGTGCACGTCTCCTTTGATCTTAACGTATCCCTTGCCCATCGTCCTGATTTCGATGCCACAATCATATTTCTTGACGAACTTCAATTCGCCATAGCTTTTGAAGCTCTTGACGAATTGAACGATCAGAACTTTCATCTCATGGCCCGCAGCCCGCAAAGCCATACCCAAAGCGGCAGTGGTTTTTCCCTTCCCGTCGCCGGTATAGACGATCACCAGCCCCTTTTTCTTTTCGCTCTTAATTGTCTTGGATTTCACAACGACTGCCAACAAGTTCCCCGCGTCCCCTCTCCGCTTTGCGGAGAGGGGACTACAGGGGTGAGGTGAATTCAAAAGACTATCTGTTCGCGACCGCTTTCACGATGTTCGCATCCACGTTGAACTTCTTCAGAAACGCCTCGCGCTCGGTCTTCATCTTCTCCACCCAGGTCTTGTACAAATCGGATCGACCATTCTTCTCGAAGAAGATCTTGGGATTGAGAATCTCTTTGGGCACCTTGCTCATCAGCTCGGCGTTCTCCGCAGCGTCCACGTCCACGATGTCGTAGCCGAAATCCGGGTCCTTTTTCCACCTTATCTTCCCGGAGAGCATGGCTTCCAGCATGGCCGAGGAATGGCGAATCTTCACCTTAAGCGCCTCTCCCTTTTCTTCGTCCCTCTGATCTCCGCCCACGTATCCGGTGTTCATCAGCCAAGTCTGCAGACCGGGGAGCTTCTTCGCCAGGTCGCCGAACCTCTTGGCCTGAAGGCCAAACGGGCTGGTGAAGAAAGGCTGGGTGAAGGGCGATCGGGTTTTTCCTCTCTCCTTGCCGGCCGCGGAGGTCTTGGAGGTTTCGCCCAACATGAAGTAACCGGCTGCCAACTCTGGAGTGCCCAAGCGGACAATTCCGGGAACTGCGGCATCCGGTCCCTCGTCCCGGTTCAAGATGCCCAACGACCTCATGGTCGGGATGTTATCGAAGCTGGCGGCATCTTTGATGGCCTTCATGGGAATGATGGATCTTCCGTTCTGAGTCCACACGGTGAAATCCCAACCGTCCTTCGGGACATCGTACTCATCCACCACGTCGTCGATCTTGACCTTGCCGCTGATGAAGTCCTCCACGTTCTGGGCAGGAGCTCCAGTCTGGATGAGGACGTCTTTGAGCCGCTTCACGTCCTCCGGAGTGAGCCGGGCTTTACTGAAATCGAAGGTCCCATCCCCGTTGGGAAAGACGTTCTCTGTCCAGGCATCCGGATGAGTTGAGCCCGCGAAGAGCACCGGCTCCGACTCCTTGGTTAGCCCAAAGGTCTTGGCGAAACAGCCGTTTTCGGTTATAGTCAGGCTGCCGTCCGGCCACATGACTATCATATCATCCTGAATGGGCTGGGCCAGCTCACCCTGCTTGCTGAAGGTGGTAGTGGTCTTTCCGGTGCCGGAAAGCCCCATGATCCCCATGGTCATGCCTTTACCGTCTATGGTGACTTTCTTGGCTCCGGCATGCAGGACCAATCCGCCCTTCCTGTAGACGTACTCATTGAGCATCCGCAGGACGCCCTTTTTGGTCTCACCAAAATAATCTGAACCCATCACGTGGGTGGTCCAGTTGTCCAGGTCCACCACGATGGCCAGCTTGCCCGGCATGTCATCCAGACTCATCCCGGCGGTAAAGACCACACGGAATGTGGGCTTGAAAGGCTGCGCAAGCTGCTCGCCGGTCTCTATGGCGGAACGAGGAAAGCCCAGCACCTGCTGCATGCCTGCAAGATTGGCCGCTTCCTGGGTGTAGAACCATTGGACCGGAACCGCGCCCTTGCCGTAGCCGTAATATCCGTCGATCTCGATCAGCGTTCCCTGCTTCTCGATGTAGGCTTTCTGCCGCTCTATCAACTCGGCAGCCTTGGCCGGATCGATGATGTTACCCGAGAAGTTGTTCTTCTCTGAATCGGGCGCAATGCAGTAGGTCAACTTGGCCATCCTGGCCTTGAGTCGGGTGATCTTATTGATGTTGCCATAGGCCGACTTCATTATTGCCGGCGTGTGCTTCTGGGCCAGCTCGCGCAGTTCCTTCTGCGACAGATCGGTCAAGTATTTGACTTTGTAAGGCTTCTTGGTCAGATCCGCCCTTTCGGCAGCAGACATGCTTCACTCCTTTTTTTGTTGGTGCCAGACGTTTGCTTTCAACCTGAACTCGTGCTTATGATCCACCCAGCCGCTTTCCTCACTTGTCCTCCGGAGGGGCCGGCGGAATTATCCCGGATTCCATCAGAATCTTGGCCTGATCTCTCGCCCGTTTGATCGTGCGCGACGCCTTCTCGAACAGCTCCTCTTTGGACAGCTTGATCTGAGCCACCCCTTGCTCCATAGCCTTGAGTCCCACGGCCACGGCCTCCCGGGGATAGACCTCCCACTCATCCATGGTGGGAATCAGATGATCCTCGCTCATGCCCTTGTCTTCTGCGGTCTTGGCCAGCTCCAACGCGGCGGCTATGCACATCTCGTCCGTGATGGTGGTGGCCCTCACGTCCAGTACTCCGCGGAAGATTCCGGGGAATCCCAGCGAGTTGTTCACCTGGTTGGGGAAATCCGATCTTCCCGTGGCCACGATCCGGGCGCCGGCCTCCTTGGCGTCCCAAGGCCAGATCTCCGGAATGGGGTTGGCGCAGGCGAACACGATGGAATCTTTCCTCATGGAAGCCACCCACTCCTTCTTGATCACGTCCGGCCCGGGCGCTGAATAGGCTATGCACACGTCGGTATCCCGCATGGTCTCCGGAATCCCGCCCCTTCTGCCCTCTTCGTTGGTGATCCGACAAAAGTCATAGCGCGGGTCTCCCCTTTGGTACTTGGTTCTCTCGGGATACAAGATACCGTCTATGTCGCACATGATCACGTTTCCGGGGTCGACGCCTGCGGCTATCATCACCCGCAGGGTGGCCACGCTGGCCGCGCCGGCTCCCAACATGGACACCTTTATCTGGTCGATTTTCTTGCCCACTATCTTGAGGGCATTGATCAGCCCCGCCACGGTGACACACGCGGTTCCCTGCTGATCGTCATGCCACACCGGGATTCTGGCTTCGCGCCGCAACGTATCCAGTATGTAGAAACACTTGGGCTGAGCTATGTCTTCCAAGTTTATTCCCCCGAAGGTCGGCTGGAGTATCTTAACCACTTTGATGAGTTCATCCGGGTCCTTGGTGTCCAGGCAAAGCGGATAAACGTCCACACCACCCAAGTATTTGAACAACAGCGCCTTACCCTCCATCACTGGAAGTCCTGCTTCAGGTCCGATGTCTCCCAGACCCAGCACGCGGGTGCCGTCGGAGATGACCGCCACCGTGTTAGCCTTGTTTGTGTATTCCCACACCTTTTCGTGGTGCTTGTCGATGTCTTTGCACGGTTGGGCCACTCCGGGTGTGTACCAGATGGCGAAATCACTGATATCCCGGATGACGCACTTGGGGACCGTCTCGATCTTGCCCCTGTAGAAAGGATGCAGCTTCATCGCATCCTCTCCCGGTTTCTTGGCTTTGGCTATCAGTTCTTCTTTGCTTAGCATTTCATTCTGCCTCCGGCTCCTCATCCCAGAAAGAGAAGTCCATTCTGAAGTGGTTTTGTGAATTCGTCACATCTCCCGCGCATCCGGCCGATTTCCAAAGAGCCTTAGAGCCTGATCCCCTGGCCGGTGCGAATGCCCGATTATTCGTGCGTTCTGAGGCATTCGCCGCACTGGCAGATGAATATCAGACCTCTAAATTACCAAACCGGTCTTCGGAAATCAAGTCAAAATCCGTGATAATCTTCGATCTCGGCTCCCGAGCCTCGCCGGACAAAAAAGGCGAGCGCAGGTTCTAACCCGCGCCCGCCCTTCCTTCTGCCTATAATCAAACCAGGTGGTACTTGGCGATGTTGGCATCCGCGATGGCCTGGATTCTTTTGATCTCCTCGCCTCCGCCCGTTTTCTTAAGCAGATGCTTGAACCTGCCCTGGAGTTTGAGATACTCCTCCACCGGCTTTTTCTTGGCGATCTTTCTGACCGCAATCACTTTTCCGTGCTCTATTTCCACCAGGGGGATCAGTCCTGTCTGAACCGCAAGCTGGGCCACCTTGATGGTCAACGACGGATCGTGAGCCCATCCCAAGGGACAGGGACAGTGGATTTGAAGGTACTTGGGGCCCTTGATGCTCAAAGCCTTTTTCACCTTCTTCTGCAGATCCGCGTAATAGCCCACCGAAGCCGTGGCGGCGTATGGGATGCCGTGAGCGGCGGCTATCTCCACCATGGGCTTCTTGTCGGTGGGTTTGCCCCAAGATACCTTGCCGGAGGGAGCGGTGGTGGTGGAGGCTTCAAACGGAGTCAACCCGCTTCGCTGCACCCCGGTGTTCATGTAAGCCTCGTTGTCGTAGCAGATGTACAGGATGTTGTGTCCCCGTTCCAGCATGCCCGAAAGACAGCCGATTCCGATGTCCGCGGTGGAACCATCGCCGCCCTGGGCAATCAGATGCGCCTCATCTTCCCTGCCCATAGCCCTGAGTGCCGCCTCTATCCCGGCGGCCACGGCCGCCGGATTCTCGAAAAGCGAGTGTATCCAGGGCATCCTCCAGGCGGATTGAGGATAGGCCGACGAAACCACCTCCAGACATCCGGTGGCGCAGGTGGCGATGGTATTCTCGCCTGCTGCGTCCATCACCAGTCTGGCCGCCAGAAGCTCTCCGCAGCCAGCACAGGCGCGGTGCCCGGGAGCGACCAGGCTCTCCTTGATCGGCTCTTTCTTTTTGGTAGTTGCAGATTTCTCAGCCATTGTAACCTTCTTCCTTTCGCGTGGTTCGGCCTGTGGCCTATTCTCCGATTCCGATGAGTTCTTCTCTCAGGCCCACAAACAGGTCCTCGAAGGTTTCCGTTTGGGCCCTCTCGGTGGTCTCGATGATGGATTTGGTGGGAACGTCTCGTCCTCCCAATCCCAATATGGCTCCGCAAAGCTTCGGCTGCTTTTTCCTGCCATAGAAGACCGACTTGAGTTCGTTGAGCGCGATTCCGCCCAATCCCATGGATATGGCTTTCTCCATGACCACCACCGTGTCCACGTCCTTCAGCGCCTCGTAGATGGCTTCCGCGGGCAAGGGCCGGAAGGCCCGGATCTTGAGCAGCCCTACGTTTTTGCCCTTTTCCCTCATCTCGTCCACGGCTTCGCGCATGGTGCCTACGATCGAGCCCATTCCCACCAGGGCCGTCTTGGCTCCATCCAGACGGTACTTGTCCACCAGTCCACCGGCATAGCGCCCGAATTTACTCTTGAACTCGTCCGCCACCTGGTCTATCACCGGAAGGGAAGCCTGTATGGCCTGCTGCAGCCGATATCTGGTCTCCATGTAAAACTGAGGCTCGGCCAGAACTCCGAAGGTCACAGGGTCTTTGACGTTCAGGTATTTGGCCGGCTTGTAGGGGGGCAGAAACTCGTCCGCCGCCTTCTGATCGATCAGCTCCACCGGCTCGAAGGCGTGGGTCAGGATGAAGCCGTCCATGTTCACCATCACCGGAAGAGAGATCTCCGGATTCTCCCCGATCCTGAACGCCTGAAGCTGCATGTCGTGCACCTCCTGGCAATCCTCGGCGTAAAGCTGTATCCATCCCGAATCCCTCAGCGTCATGGCATCCTGGTGATCGTTCCAGATGTTGATGGGTGCCGATACCGAGCGGTTGGCCACGGTGATGGAAACCGGAAGCCTCAGGCCCGCCATGTTGAAAAGGACTTCCGCCATCAGCAGTAGTCCCTGGGAGGTGGTGGCCGAGTATGCTCTGGCGCCTGCTGCCGAAGCTCCCAAGATCACCGAGGCTGCGCCGAATTCACTCTCCACGTTGATCGATTCCGCCTTCAACTCCCCGTCCGCCACCATTTGGGAGAGGTCCTCCACTATGTGCGTCTGGGGCGTTATGGGATAAGCCGAGATGACGTGCGGGCGGCAAACCTTCACCGCCAGAGCCACGGCCATGGATCCTTCTATCACCTTTTTCATCATCTCACCTCCAGTACCATCTCGATGTCGTCCACCGGGCATTCCTCGGCGCAGATTCCGCACCCCTTGCAGAATTCCAGGTCGGCCCAGTACTTCTTATCCTCGCCGAGGATCACCCCGTCTGGGCAAACCATCACGCACACCCGGCAGTCGGTGCACTTGTCGTGTTTGAAAACCGGCTTCTTCACCCTCCAACTGCCGGTCTTGTATTCTTTGCTGGAACCTGGTTTGACCACGATCCCTTCCGGTC
>CAZPRG010000093.1:0-9649 GCA_964588675.1 uncultured Ignavibacteria bacterium | reverse complement strand
GTTCCCACACGGGCAAAGGCTCCAGGTAGATGGGTTGAACCACCACCGCCTCCATTCCTCCGGCCTTGAGCGCCTCCATCACGCTCAAGGTTGTCGAGCCGTAGGTTATGATCACCGGGCCCTTCTTGCCCGAAACGTTTACCGTGTGCATTCCTTTCATGTGCTCCACCAGCGCCTGCCCCTTCTTCCTTCTCTTTTCCACCATCCGGGCAATGGTGGCTGCATCCTCCGTGGTGATACCTTTCTGGTCGTGCTCGTAGCTGTCCCATTTTATCAGTTCCAGGGAGGGAGGGAACAGAAGCGGCGATACGCCGTTTTTCGTGTCTAAGTATCTCTTGTACTCTCCGCCCTGATGCATGACCGGCTCCGGCCACTTGGCCTTTCCCACATCCAAATCCAAGGTCATCCGGCTTTCGGCCAGGTGCTTCTCGGTAAGCAGAATTCCCGGCGTCTGAAACTGCCACAGCAGATTCAGCATCTCGGCAGCCAGATAGAAGGACTCCTCTATGCTCCCGGGCGAAGCCACGACTCTGGGAAACTCCCCGTGGCCCTGGTTCACTGCGAATCTGAGATCGCCCTGCGAGGTATAGGTGGGAACGCCGGTGGACGGCCCGGGCCGTGATCCCAGACAGCACAAAAGGGGCGCCTCCACCATCCCTGCCAGCGAGAAAGCCTCCTCCATCAGGGCGAAGCCGCCGCCGGATGTCCCCACCATGCACCGGGCGCCGGCAGAGATCGAACCGATGGCCATATTGATCACCCCTATCTCATTCTCCGGATGAACCGCTGCCAGACCCAGCTGATCGCTGTCTGCGGCCAGGGTATGCAGGATGGATGAGGAAGGGGTCATGGGATAGGCATAGTAGAGGTCCAATCCTCCCGCAGCCGCCCCCAGGGCAATGGCTTCGTTTCCGGTGAGGATGGGCCTTTCCTTGTCTCCCTCATCCAGGTGAAACTTGTCGCATATCTGGGGACAGACCAGATCGAAAATGGTAAAGGCGTATGCCACGTTGTTCTCGTTGTCCCTGGGATACTCTTTTTCGATTAGAACCTTCAGCCTCTCCTTTTTCCATCCCGCCGCCGACGCCAGGATGGCCACTGTCCCCACTCCGATCCGCAAGTTGGGATTGGGGTATTTCTTGGCCCCCTTGGAGAGCGGCACGGCCATACCTTGAGCATCCTTCACCGTGTCGGGATCGTAAACTAAAACCCCTCCCTCTGCCAGATCGCTCTGGTGAACTTCATAGCTTCTCTGGTCGGGCACCACGATCAGGTCGGCCTTGACGTAATGACTGGTGATCCTCCGGTTGGCGGTACTGACCAGGGAGAAGTTGTGGCCACCCTTAATCAGGCTGCCGTAATCGTCCAGGTTGAATACCTGCCTGCCCATGCTCGAGAAAAGATGTGCCGCTACCGACCCGGCTTTCCTCACTCCCTCGCCGGCCTTGCCAGCCACCAGAAAAGTGAATACCTCCTTTTTTGCCATAAACCACCTCCTGCCTCAAATCCCTGAGAATTGACTCCTCCCCGTTCCAATCATCATTTCAAATAGACCTCTTTCAGATCATCCAGCAACCGGTGAAGCTCCTGGTGCTTGCCCGGCCCGATTTTCTCCCTCTCCACGCATTCGAATTCCTCAAGCAGCCGGTCCTGCGTCTCCTTGGACAGATGCGCATCCGCCATCACGTACAGGACGTTATCCTCCTTGTTAATGTGCGGCGTCAGAAGCGCTATATAACCCCTGGCGTTTTCCACGAACGAAGACCAGGTTCCGGCATCGCCCCTTTTGTACCCGTCCGCGGCATCGCTCATCCCCTGGACATAATCTCTGCCCATCTGATGTTCCTTAAGCATCACTCCGATAGGCCCCCCTTCTTTGGGAACGCCCGCCTGCTCCATGGCGGGAAAAAGCAAATCCTCCTCCTTCCCGTGATGACACCGATCCGCGAAAACCCGGATGAAATCCACCATCTTTTTGAGATGCTCCGGATTGGCGTCGGTACCCGACTCCAATCTCCGGCAGACTTCTTCCAGTATCTTCAACATGACTTTGATGGCTTGGTGCTCCTGCTTCAACTGCTCGGTAGGCCTCATCTTTCCACCTCCTTGGACCTCTGCTCCAGGAACTCTTTAAGAGCTACCGCGTTGTTGTGCTCTTGATCCCTGGCTGCGAAAACCAGTGTGATCCCACCTTTCTCCCTGGCCTTGCGGATGATCTTATCTACCGCTTCCGGGTTTGCATTCAACTCGACGAAATACTTGCGCTTGAATTGATCCCACTTTTCCGAATCATGGGAAAACCAGTCCCTCAAATCCCGGCTGGGTGCAATCTCTTTCAACCACAGGTCCACTCCGGCTTTCTTCTTGGTCAATCCCCTGGGCCACAGCCGGTCCACCAACACCCGCAGGCCGTCCACCTCATCTGCCGCATCATAGACTCTCTTGGTTCTGATCTCCATCTGGTCGCTTCTCGTTTGGTCCTGAATTCTCAGGAAGACCCGGTTTTCACCTCAAAACCCCTTTCCCTCAAAGCCTGTGTCACTTGGCTCAAGTCCTTTCCCATTTTGTCGCATCCTTGAGGTACCGTGGTCATCCGGTCCAAGGTCTTCCTGCTGATCGGATTTCTCACCCCCAGAAAACCCAGCTCCTTCAGGATGTCGATCAACTCGGGATACTGCTCGGTCAATTGGTAAACTCTTTTGCTCATATCAACCTGCTTCATAGCGGGGTCAATCCTCCTGGTCCAACAGCCTCTTCTCGCCCTCCAGCTTCCTGATGCCGGTGATCTCCTGGGTTACTTCCAGTGTTCCCAAGTACTGCTTCCTCTCGTCCCTGACCGCGAAGTATCTGATGTAAACCAGCTTGCCTCCCAGATTGATCCAGAAGTCGACGAAATCCTTCTTTCCGGTCTTGAACCAGCCCAGTATCTTCTCCACTATCTCCAGGCTCTTGGGAGGATGGCAATTCTGCACCTTCCGGCCGATCACCGACTTGGTTCTGACGAATATCCTGTCCTTCCCCGAGGAGAAGTACCTGACCGTATCCTCCTTGTCGATGAAGGTCACGTCGATGGGCAGGGTGTTGAGTAAATTCATCAATTCCTTCAGCCCCAGCTCGCCTGTGGGAAGGCAGATGGTGTGGTCGTCTTTGATGAAGGGTTCCTCCATCACCGCGTCTTTCAGCTCCCAGATCAAAGCCGACGTGTCCGCGGGCTTGGTTATGAACGCGTATCCCACCTCCTCGCTGTCCTTCAGAATCTCCACCCAGTCGTCCACCGAGAGCTTCTCCAGCGCAGCCGGAAAGAGTATGTTTTCCTCCTTGAAGATCATTCCCTCCACCTCTTCCAGCAACGGGGTCAGGTAGGTTTTGGAATACCCTTGCCTATCCGGCAAGTCCACATTTGCGGCCGCATCCTTGAGCATGGCCCGGATCTCGTCGTCCTTGCCCCACATGACCTTGGAGGGCCCGGTGAATCCGTATCTTTCCAGGAAAGGAAAAAGCAGCTGTTCCTTTCGCGTGTAATGCAGCTCCAGCCCCCTCAATCTGCTCAGAAGATCTCCCATCCTCTTGGTCCGCTGCCCCATGTCGCCTTCTGCTTTCTTTTGAGCCAGTTCCCGGATGGAGCCGGTCAGCTTCTCGATCTCCCGGTTCTCCTGTCTGAAAAGGTAAACCGGGTGCGCTGGCGATTCCTCTTGGGCTGCCGCCTGTTTCAGGGTCGATTCAAATAACAGCGCGTGCACGTTGCAGAACTTCTGTATTTCCTCCGGCGACAGTCCATCGCTGATGAGTGACTGCTCGATTTCCGCAATCTCGGCGGATGATATGCTGCCCACTTCCTTCTCAAACCTCTCCTTTGCCTGTTGGACCGATAGTCCCTGGTGGAGTTTCAGGATGATGTCCTTGACTATCTCTTTTCTCCTGCTTTTCTCGCTTGAGCTTCCTGCCGACCGTTTGCTCATGTGTCAACTCTCCTGATTTTCTATGAACCGCTCGATTTCCGTTCTCAGCCGATCCCGCACCTGCCGGAAAACCTCCAGCTTTTCCTCTCGGCTTCCCTGGGCTTCAGCCGGGTCAACAATGTCCCATTGCAGCCGCTTTCCCACCCTGCCCAAAAACACCGGGCATACGGTCTTGCTGGTCCCAGCGCAGAGAGTGATGGTAAAGTCGAACTCCTGCCCGGCGAACTCAGCCACAGTCTTGCTCCTCTGAAGCGATATGTCTATCCCTGCCTCTGCCATAACCCTCACCGCCAGAGGATGAACCGAAGTGGCCTCAGCTCCTGCGCTGTATGGGTCGTATTCATCTTTGCCCAACGCTCTCAAGAGTCCCTCCGCCATTTGGGAGCGGCAGGAGTTGGTGCCGCACAGAAAGAGAACTCTCTTTTTCATGCCTCGATCGCTTCCGCCTGCCCGTGCCGTATGCACAGACGGGTTGTGGATGTTCCCAGGTTACTTCTCCATGCCTTTCAGCTTGAAATCCAGCCAGTCGTGCATCTCCTGCAGGTTCTTGGAGAGGTACCAGCGCCCGTTGGCAAAAACGCCGTAATCCGCCCCCATCATGGCCGAGGCATAGCGGGTGGAATTGGCGAAGAACAGCCATTGTTCCACCCATTTCCTCTCGATGGCTTCGTCGAAGATGGGAGCCTTCTGGGGCAGGCCCCGGGCAGCGCCCTTCTCCCACGCGGTCTGCAGTATCTTGGTGGCGGTCAAGGTCATCTGGTTGGTGGTCTTGATGGTATTGTCGAAAAGAGCAAGCTGGTTGTCCACCCATTGGCTGCTGTGGCAGGCGGAGCACACCTTGCCCATGGTTTCCCGGCGCGCCGCCATCTCCTGTTGATCAATCAGAAACTCGGATACCGGTTCACCGGTCAGTTCTGTGGGCAGCGGAAATCCGGCCTTATTGACGATGATGGCCGTGTTGGGCGACTTGGGATGGGGATGGGCATAGATCAGACCCACAATCCGCCACCACAGCCGGTCGTTCATCCGATGAGAGCGCTCGGCCACCAAGGTTTGTTCCTTGGTCACCACCAGGCTCACGTGGCATACGGCGCAGGTGGGAGCGATGAAGTCTTCTCCCACGGTCCAGGGCACCGACTGGAAATCCCACTGCTCTCCCAACGAGGAGAGGAGATTGGCATGCTTGCTCACCTCGTACACTGCAAAACCCGGCACGTCCGGCCCCTTGTGGCATTCGGAGCAGGTATGAGGCTTTCTGGCCATCTGGATGGAGAACTGATGCCGGGTATGACAGGCGGCGCAGGAACCCTGGCTTCCGTCGGGGTTGAGCCGCCCCACACCCTGATTGGGCCAACCGGAGAGCACCGGGAACTCCATCTCACCCAAGCTCGTCTGGCGGGTGGCCATGCCTTCGACCATAACCTCGGTGCCGTGGCAGTAAAGACACGACTCGAAGTCGGTCATCTCGTCCGGGTCGGCAAGCGACATATTCTTGCCGTCGAAATCCCAGGCGCCATTGGTGGAAACCCGCAAGCTGTGATAAAGCTGGTTATTGGTCAGATTGATATGCGCAAACGACATCAGGTTTTCCCGGTATTGCGACCTCTCCACCGGATGGCAGACCGCGCAGTCCTCCGGCGTGACTACCGTATGCACCTGATAGCCGGAGTGCTCAAAGGTGTCCCGATGCTTCTCCGGGTTCATGGTGTGGCATTCGGCGCATCCCACGGTGGTCGAGAGATATTGCTCGGGGATGCTGTCCGCAGATACTCTTCGCATCAGCGGTTCTTTCAGCAGGGCCTCCGCCGGAGTCACCTGCGAGTGGCGACTCTTATGCCAGTCGCCGGTGATTCCCGGACTCATGCTCATGTGGCAGCCCAAGCAGCCCTCGGTGTCGCCGCTGTTGGCTGCCGGCTCCTGAGTTTGTCCGGCCGCCGTCCTAAGGGAAAACATCAGCGGCACCAACGGCAAGAGCATACTCATCAGGATTTGTCGAAATACCTTTCTACGGCAAAAGAACATGTCACCCTCCATGTCTGAAGTTCCCCTCAGCAGATCCCCAGATCCTTGTGTTTGGACAGAATCAGGTCGGCCAGCTTGTCCAGCTTCTCCAAATCCTCATCCTTCGGATGTCCTTTGACTAACACCGGCTCCAAAATCTCCGCCTGAAGATTGGCCAGCAAGCCCTTGATCTGCTCCACGGTCTTTCCGCCCCAACCGTAGGAGCCTATCAAGGCAGCAAATTTCACCTTGGGTCTGAGCGCATTGGTCAAAAAAGCAGCATAAGCCGCGCTGGGATGCGCGCCCGCCAGAACCGTAGGGGTGGCGATCACCACCGTGGCCGCATCCACCAGAGACATGGCCAACTCCCCTACGTCCGCCACGGTCAGGTTGAAGGGCTCAACCTGTATGTCTTTTTCCATCAACGCCTCTATCAAATAGTCCACCATTCTTCTGGTGCTCCCGTGCATGGAGACGAACGGTATCACCACCTGGTTTTTCACCTCATCCGACGTCCATTCCCGGTAGGCGTTGACGATGAATTCCGGCTTGTCGTGAACCGGGCCGTGGCTGGGAGCGATCATCCGGATATTCAGGTTCTTGATCTTCTCCAAGTTGCCTTTGATGGCCGCCCGGAAGGGCATCATTATCTCGGCATAGTACCTCTTGGCGCCGTTTATCACCAAGGCCGCATCCTTGACGAAGATTTCGCTGCTGGCTAAGTGAGAGCCGAAGAAATCGCAGGAGAATAGTATCCCTTCCTCCTCGAGATAAGTGGACATGGTCTCCGGCCAGTGCACCCAGGGAGTCAAGATAAACTGCAAGGTCCTGTGTCCCAAAGAGAGCTCATCCCCGTCGTTGATCGTCTGGAACTTCACCTCCGGGACGTGCAGCAAGTCCACCAGCATGGGTTTGCACTTGGGGTTGGTCACCAGCCTGGCTTCGGGAAATCTCTCCAGTATGGTGGGAATGCTCCCCGAATGATCCTGTTCCGCATGATGAGCGACCAGGTAATCTATGGTCTTGACGCCCAACCTGTCAAGGTTTTCCAGAAGCTCAGCTTTTTTGCTGGGATCCACCGTGTCCAAAAGGGCCGTCTTTTCGCTTCCTTTTATCAAATAGGCGTTATAGCTTGTGCCCTGAGGAAGCGGTATCAATTCGTCGAACAGCCTGCGGTCCCAGTCAATGGCCCCCACGCAGAAGATATCCGATCCCAGTTTTCTGCATGCCATCAGGTCTTCTCCTTCCTGAGATGATCCGCGTCTGTGGACGCCGTCAGAACTTGCCGTCCATTTTGAACTCGGCCATGTCCAGCCAGAATCCGTTGTGGCTCACCGAATCGTATTGGGCCTGAAGCAGAGCGTAATGCAGCTTCTCCTCCTCGCAGATCTGCTGGAAGATCTCCTGGGCCTTCT
The DNA here is from genome assembly GCA_964588675.1 of uncultured Ignavibacteria bacterium. Classification (GTDB taxonomy): domain Bacteria; phylum Zixibacteria; class MSB-5A5; order MSB-5A5; family SM1-73; genus SM23-73-3. The sequence goes on along the minus strand of CAZPRG010000093.1, from coordinate 2,274 downwards.
GATCGGTGGATTCTTGAGACGATCTCTCGAAGAACTCCACCGCGTTTCTCTCCAGGTCCATGCCGATGCTGATGGCCTCCAGCTCGCCGGATTTCTCACCCTTTTTCACTCTGGCCTTCAGGCCCTCTATCACCGAGGACGGCCCTTTGATTTCCTGCTCCCGGATGAACTGACCCCATTGGTCGCTGCCGATCATCCGGCTGAACAGCTCGCGGAACGTCTCCAGATGTCGGACCTCGTCTTGGGCCAGTTTCTTGAACATCTTCTTTCCCAACTCGCTGTGGGTGATCTCTTCCGCGTGCTTAAAGAAGGCCCTTCCGTTTATCTCCAGCTTGATGGCCTCCCGCATCACCTCGCGCACCTGATCGCTGATCTCCGTCATGTTCTCCTCCTCTGCCTGAGAAGTGTTTGCGCCCGCCCGGATTCCGCTGTCTATTTCTGCGGCTCGAACAGGCTCTTCTCCGCTCCGCACACCGGGCAAACCCAGTCGTCCGGCAGGCTTTCGAAAGCGGTTCCCGGATTGACGCCGTTGTCCGGATCGCCTTTTTCCGGATCGTAAACGTAGCCGCACACCGTGCACACGTATTTCTGCATACATCCCTCCTTTAGAAGTACTTTTTGAATTTCTCTATCTCTGCTTTTCCCGCGAAGACCTCCGACGCTGCCTTCATGGCCTGGGCATCGTTTACAACTATCGCTCCTATGGGCCGGCGGTCTTCCAACACCAGCTTTCTATATGCGCCGTCGCGGTCGGAAGTCAGCACCCGGCGGTCCTGTCCCGGGTTGAAATCTCCGGCCGAATAAAGGTCGATGCCGGTGACTTTCAGGGTGCTGGACGGGACCGTCCCCGCATATTCGGTCTTCTGACCGGCCATGTTCAGCCCGGCCGCTTCACCCTGCTCCTTGGCCGCCTCCCACAGCCCGTAAATCTGGCTGTTGTGCTCGGCAACATCACCCGCCGCATAAACGCCGTCCGCCGAGGTCTGTAAATGATCGTCCACCACGATTCCTCTGTTCACCTTCAATCCCGCCTCCTGGGCCAGCTGATTTCTGGTTCTGATCCCTGCGCAGATCACCACCTCCTCCGCATCCAGCTCCCTGCCGGATCTGAGAATCACGTTCTCCACCCCGTCCTTTCCCCCGAAGGAGGCTGCAAAATCGGGGAACACGAAAGACAAACCCTTCTTCTCCAGCAGACGCTGCAGAAGGCGCGCCCCTTCGGCATCCAGTTGCCTGGGCAGAAGCCATTTGGCCACCTCTACGCAGGCAACCTCAAGGCCCAGCTTGATCAGACTGTGAGCGGTCTCCAATCCCTGCAAGCCGCCGCCGATCACCACCGCCTTTCTCTTGCCTTTTGCGTACTCTCTGATTTCGTCCGCATCCCCCACCGAGCGCATGGAGAATATCCCTTTCCTGTCGACTCCCTCAATCCGGGGGATGAAGCAGCTTGCTCCGGCTGCCAAAAGCAGCCTATCGTAAGGAAATGACGAGCCGTCTTTGGTCAGAACCTTATTCTCCCCCGGGACTATCTTGACCACTTCGGTCGAAAGCGCATTTGTGATGTTCACCTTCTCATAAAAGTCTGGCTTATGGATGATGAAGTCGTCTACGGTCACCTCTCCGGCCAGATACTCTATCAGCCTGGGGCGATAGTAGAACAGGTGACTGGATTCCGAGATGATGGTGATCTCGGCCTGGGGATCGGTTTTCCTGATGGCCAAAGCGGCCTCCGTCCCGGCCACGCCGTTTCCGATGATCACATGTTTCACTTTTCCGGCTCTCCTTGAGGATAACTCAAATGGGGCAGGCGGCGGAATCCGACTCCGTCGGGTTGTAACCTGCCTCTTTGATCTTCTTCTCGATGGTGCTTCTATCCACGTCGCCGCTCACTTTGACCACTCGTTCATCCAGCGACACCTCCACGTTGGTAACTCCCGGAATCTCCTCGATAGCCTTGGTGACCGCTGCCTGACAGTGTTTGCAGTTCATGTCGGGAACCGAGATGGTGATTCCCGCCTCCTCTGTGGTTTTGCCCTTCCCGTGCAATAGCCCCCTGGCCACCAAACCCACCAGCAGGATCACGGCGGACAATTGCAAAACCAGGGGCAGATCCTTTCCGGTGAAGAGCATCTGGTTGGCCGTCACCTGGCTCATGACCGCGTCCAACAATCCGCCGAACACTAACGCCAGAAGAACGATGGCCGCCAAATAGATGAAAAGCACCTTCTTGCCGAATTTCTCGACCACGAAGGCTATGGTCACCGTATTGGTGGC